>CALZMR010000070.1 GCA_945788575.1 uncultured Woeseiaceae bacterium | reverse complement strand
GGCGCCGGCGGGGCTCTGATTCGCTTCAATGAAACCAGCGGTCCTCGTCATACCATCGTCGAGGACGGGCCGTGGGCGTTCTTCCGTCTCCTTGATGGGTCGAACGTCCGCGAGCGGTCCGCGATTGAGTACGAAGTCGAGTTCAACGCTGGCGGCCGATCGGCGACGGTAATAGTGCTGACACGGAGCGTCAGCAGCCCCATGCGTCATCGTGACCTGCATACTTTCCGGTGCCCGTCGTCGCTGTAATGCGAGATTCATCGGAATGACGGCGTTCTACGGCAAACTCCCGGCGAAAGGCGACTTCGTAACGCGGAATCTGCCCCGCGACTTTATCGATCGCTGGGATGATTGGCTTCAGAGCGGAATGAACTCGAGCCGCCAGGCGCTCGGCGATGCCTGGCTGGATACCTATCTCACGAGTCCGCTTTGGCGCTTCGTGCTGCCGGTGGGCGTCTGTGGTTCAACCGCATGGGTGGGCATTTTCATGCCGAGCATGGATAAGGTAGGCCGGTATTTTCCGTTGACCGTAGTACGTCAAATTGACGGAACACATTCGCCGATCTGTACCGCCGTACAGAATCCGCAATGGTTCCAGGCCGTGGAAGCTCAGCTCCTCGATGCGCTGGATACGGAGACGCTCGATCTGGACGTGTTCGAACAGTCCCTGCAGGCCTTGGCGTTCACCGACAGCGGCCTTCCGACTATGGACACCGTTGAATCTGGTGGTCTGCACGTTTCGCTGGACGACTCGCTCGACGTTTCGCTTTCGCTGCTCGGATTTGCGCGGGACGGTGTGCAGCAGGCGACTGCTGGAATGTGCTTCTGGTGGGGGAGCGGCTCTGATTCCGTCGCGCCGAGTCTGTTGTACAGCCGAACGTTGCCGGAGCCCGGCATGTTCACGGCCATGCTGTCCGGAAACTGGGCTGCGTACGGATGGCAGGACGCTGGATCCGGCAATGCGGTCGTGGCGGACGATCCACTCGCACGACTCGTCAATCAGTTGGTGGACTGAGCTTGGAGACGACGTGGCAATGGGTCTCGGCCGGGATCACCGACGTCGGCAACGTTCGCAAGGTCAATGAAGACGCCATTCTCGACCGCCCGCAGAGCGGGCTGTGGGTCGTGGCGGACGGCATGGGCGGTCACGAAGCAGGCGATGTCGCGAGTTCGAGCATAGTCACCGCGCTGTCGCGGCTCGGCGACTACGATCGGCCGCGTGTCTTCGTCGATGCCGTCGAAGACTGCATCATCGATGTGAATCGCCGGCTGTACGATGCGTCCTCCGCGGCAGGCCAGGTCATGGGCAGCACCGTGGCCGCCGTGCTTGCTTTACCCGGTTACGCGCTTTGCATGTGGGCTGGCGACAGCCGGGTGTATCGTCTTCGCAATTTCGAGCTGGAAGAACTAACGACCGATCACAGCGAAGTCGAGGAACTCATCGCCGAAGGCAGTCTGAGGCGCGAGGATGCAGACAGTTATCCCGGCGAGAATGTCATAACGCGCGCCGTGGGCGGCGAGGCGGATCTCTATCTCGAGGTTCGCCTGTTCGAACTCAGGCACAAGGACCGTTACCTGGTTTGCTCGGACGGACTCTACAAGGATCTTAGTTTCAAAGAGATCGAGTCGATTTTGTGCGAGGGCGCGGTCACGATGGCGTGCCAGAAGTTGCTGGAACTTGCCAAATCACGGCGTTGTTCCGATAACGTTTCCATCATCGGTGTGGACTTCGAGCAGCGATGATCGAATTCAAGCAATCGTTGGCGAAGTTCCTGACGGGCGAGTTGGACTTCGCTCACTTACAGGCGGCGCTCGATATCGAGCTCGCCTCGAATCCCGCAGACGCGCCAAAGTGTCTCGAGATAATTACCAACCTTTACGGAGCCGGACGGCTCCCACAGCAGTTGTACGACGCACTGGCGCACCAGGTGCAGAGTATTGCGCCCGCGGGCTTTCCGCAGGGCGTGCCGCCACAACACCCAACGACTGGCGTGCCGCCAGCGGGCCAGGCCCCGACCGGCGTCCCGCCCACGAGTCCCGCTACACCGCCGCAGACTGAGGACGAAAAGACACGTTTTCGGCCTACGGCAGACGAGGACGAGGACGAGGATGATGGGCGTACGCGTCTGCGGCCGAGCGGGCCCGCGACGCAGACAGGCGCTACCGGGCAGCAGGGCCAGCCAACTGGCGCGACCGGTCAAGCTGGCGAGGGCGGAACGCAGCCGACGGGCCAATCCTGGTCGCCGGAACAGACGAGCCGAACAGGTCAAACAGGGCAAACGGGCGTAACCGGTCAAACCGGTCAGTCGTGGCAGACAGGCCAGACAGGTCAGACAGGTCAAACGGGGGTAACAGGCCAAACGGGACAGCAACCGACGGGGCAATCGTGGACGGCTGGCGGTTCCGCAAGTTCAGGCTGGGGCCATCCCGAGCGATGGGACAGTGGAGACGGTGGAGCGCCGGTGGTCGGCTCGGTGCTCAAGGGGCGTTTCGTTCTCGAGACCTGCATCGGCCAGGGCGGTATGGGCCTCGTCTTCAAGGCCAAGGATCTGCGCAAAGAAGAGGCGCAGGACCGCAATCCGTATATCGCGGTCAAGATCCTGAACGAGGAATTCAAACAACACCCGGAGTCCCTGAAAGCGCTGCAGCGCGAGTCGCGAAAAGCGCAGGACCTGGCGCATCCGAACATCGTCACGGTGTTCGATTTCGACCGCGACGGCGGCAACGTCTTCATGACGATGGAATACCTCGACGGCGAGCCGTTCGACAAGTTCCTGAAGCGATACAGCGATCGCGGTCTGCCGATGGAAAAAGGCCTGCCGCTGATCCGCGATATGGCGGCAGGACTTTCCTATGCGCACGAGCGCGGCATCGTGCATTCCGACTTCAAGCCCGCGAACGCGTACCTGACGAAACAAGGCATCGTGAAGATCTTCGATTTCGGTATTGCGCGCGCGGCGGTGCGATCCGATCAGGCCGGCGGCGAGATGACGCTCTTCGATGCCGGATCGCTGGGCGCGCTGACACCGGCGTACGCGACGGTATCCATGATCGAGGGTGACGATCCCGACGTTCGAGACGACATCTACGCGCTCGCTTGCGTGTCCTACGAAGTTCTTACCGGGCGACATCCGTACAAAAAGCGCTCGGCGCTCAAGGCTCGCAATGCGGGAATGACGGTCGAGCCGATCGTGGGCCTGAATCGTCGTCAGTCACGGGCGATGCAGCGTGGGCTGTCCTTTGAGCGCGATAAGCAACCCGATTCGGTCGAGGAATTCATCGATGGTCTCGAGCCAAAGGCGATCAATAGGACTCAGGCCATCGCGGGCGGAGTTGTCGCGTTCCTACTGATCGTTATTCTGGCGACCTGGCTGCCCGGTTACCTCACTGACCTTAAGCTCGACCGGCTCAAGCGGACGATCGGGTCCGGCACCGATGTGGAGATCGCGGCGATCCTCGATGAGCTCGAGTTTGAGCTCGACGCGCTTCAGCGGTCCGAGGTTTATCTCCTCAATGAGCAGGAAGGTCCGGCATTGAGGGCGTTCTTCGATCGAAGCGTGAATGCCGCGATCGGCTGGCGTGAAGGCGAGGACATCTATGCCGAAACTCTGCTGGCCGACTGGCAGAGTGGCGTATACGACTTCGCAGCCGCCGATGCGCTTGTTGACCGTGCGGTGGGCCTGTACCCGGTCGAACAAGTCGTCTTCGGCGCGGAGCTCAGGTCGAGGGTCGGCGACGCACGAACACAAGCCGTCGAGATGCTGAGCGCTCGTTTTGAACGTGCGCTGGCCAGTAATTCCCTTGTCCCAGAGCAGGGCGCCGACAGTGCAATTGAATACCGCGCCCTCATGGCGGAATTGAATCCGGATCACGAGTCGGTTACTGGCGAGCGCTTGCAGATTGCCATTGCGCGCGAGGGTCGGATCGCCCTGGAGATCGGAGAGCTCGACCTGGCCGTCGCGCTGGTCGCTGCGGGGTTGTCAATCGCGCAAGGCGAGGATCCGGCACTGCTGAATCTTCAGGCGGCCGTCAGCAGTGCGGTCGAAGAGTTCGAGAGAGAACAGCGTATCGCGTCGCTCGAGAGTGAACTGACCCCGCTCATGCAGACCGAGTCGGCGGCTGAAATCACACAGGCGTCCGCGAGCATCGAAGAACTATTGCGCGTGGAGCCCGACAATTCCGTTGGCACTCAGGTGCGCCGGAATCTCGAATCGCGCTTGCGACCAGATCTGAATACACTCGCCGAGTCGCGGCAATTCGACGCCGCACGCAGCGAACTGGACGCAGTGTCGGCGCTTGTCAGCCCTGAATACTATAGTGACGAACTCGACCAAATAAATAGTGCTGAATCCGACTTCAACACGGCGATCACCGCCGCTCTGGTCGAGCTACAACAACTCGCGCAAAGCGGAGAATTCTCGCCTCCGAATCAAGCTCGAGCGCGTACCGAGCTCGAGAGACTACAGGCCCTTGGCGCCGACGCCGACACTATAAATCTTGCTCGGCAGTCGATTCAGCAGGGCTACCTCGACGGTGCTCGGTCCGCGCGCGGCCGGCAGCTATTCCAAGACGCTCGGTCGCTCGCAAACCTGGGTCTCCAATGGCAACCGGATGCGACGATGACCGAGTTCCTCGAGCAGGAGCTTGCCGACATCGACAACGCCGAGATTGCCCTGCGCACGGCGGCAGATGCGGAGGAGGCGGCACGCCTCGCAGCAGAGCGCGCACAACAGATCGAAACGCTGGTAGCGGAATTCGAGGCCGGTATCGAGAATCCGTCGCTGACAGTCGATGATGGCCGTCGGCTTATCAACACGGTGTCGCGTTTGCAGGGTCTGGGTGACACGGGAGCGGTCGTGCGCGACGGTCGCGACCGTATCGGGGATGCCCTCATCCGGCAGGCCCAGGCGCTCGCGGCGAACGGTGAGTGGGACGCTGCACGCAGCTTTGTCGCGGAGACGCGCAGTCTGCTGCCGGAGAACCGAGATGCACGCAGTTACGCGACGCAGCTCGAGCGGGACTTCCAAAGCTTCCAGGCAGGTGAGGCCGAACGTGTGCAGCTCGCGGCGCGCCAGCAGTACGACCGACTGATGCAGGCAAGCAGTATTGACCGCGACTGGCTCGACGACGTCTGGCGATTACGCAGTCAGGTTGACTCGGACACGCAATTCCTTGAGTCGTCAGAGGAGGCTATCGCCAAGAAGCTCGAGGCCGAAATCAATCGGCTCGCACAGGCGGATCGCCTTACGGACGCAAGAAACCTGCTGAGCCGCGGCATTCAGGTGCTAGCCAACGACGCGCTGCTGGATTTCGCCGGACAGGCCCTACAAGCTGCGGAACAGGGCTTCGCGGAACGTGAGGCGGCGCGCGCCGCCGTTGCCGGTCTCGAGGCGCGCAAGCAATCTATTCTCGATCAGATAGACGCGGCCAACTTCCGCGCCGCTAACGATCAGCTAGAGACGCTGCGGGCGGATCTGCCGGCGGACGATGCATTCCTGACCGACGTCATACCAGGTCGATTCGCAGGCGCATACGTCAGTCTGGCGCTTCGAGAGGAGCGCGCCGGGCGCTATCAGGCGGCGCTCGAACAGCTCGATCGTGCCGAGCGTTACGTGCGAGGGTACGCCCAGAGTCAGCAAGTTCGCGCACGCATTGAGCAGTCGATGGTCGCGCAGGAGCCCGAGGTTGACGACGGACCGAGCGAGGCTGAGCTCAGGGAGCAGGCCGACATTTTGACCGGGGCTATCCGGCGCTCACTGATAGGTTCGGATACCGTCAGTGCGTCAACGATCCGGTCAGACCTCGAGAACTTGCGGCGCTACTCTCCTGCGGATTACAACGAGCGCGTCGGCTCGCTGGTCGAAACGGCCGTGTCACATCTCGATTCGCTGCAATCTTCCGATACGAGCGGCGCGCAGGAGCGTCTGGCGGAACTGCAGGCAGTGTTCCCCAGCGATCAGCGTCTCGCTGGCTACACGATACGCTTGCCGCGGTTCCGGCCGCAGCCGAGCGGAGAGGATGCTTGCGGGAACCCGGCTTTCGCGGGACTCGGTTCGAACAATCGAGCCGTTTGCCGGGATGCATTGGGCGAGGAGGCCTCAGGGCCGCGCATGGTCGTGATCCCCGGAACAGGACCGGGCGGGCGTCCGTACGCCATCACGAAGTACGAAATCACCGTCTCGGACTACAACACTTACTGCCGGCTGAGCGACGTATGCGCGGAGCGGAGTGCTCCGGCGGCGTTGCCACTGACAAACGTTTCTCTGGCGGAGGCGCGCGCCTACGCTGCCTGGCTCTCGGAGTGGACCGGGTTCGAGTACCGATTGCCGAGTGCCGATGAGTGGCAATACGCCGCGCAGGCGCCAGGCACTACGCCGCCGAGGCGCAATTACAACTGTCAGATCAGAGACGACACCGGGCTCATCAAGGGCCTCCAGCTTGAAGACGTTCGAACCGGTGAAGCAAACGGCTGGGGCCTGCAGAATTACATTGGTAACGCCCGCGAATTTGTCACCGTTGGCAACAACGTGTACGCCCGCGGCGGGTCGTACCAGGATAGCTTCAACAGTTGCGATATCTCGCTGCAGGAACTGCACGACGGCCGGGCCGACGAGGTGACCGGGTTCCGCTTGGTTCGCAACATTCGAGGGCAGGGCTGATGGGCGTCAGTAGGGAACTTGCCCGGCTGTATCGCGAGTATTACGCGAACCGGCTGTCGCTTGCCGACTATCGCTATCAACGCGGCTTGCTGCTCGACTCGCTGGTTGTGACGGACGTTGAGCCGGCCGATCAGGATACGGTCTCGCGGGACGAAGCTACGACGACAGAGGTTGCGCCGGAACCTGAGCCCGAACCGCTCCAGGCTTCGCGCGGCGCGCGCTGGCCTGCTGTTGCGGCGGTCATCATCGTACTTTTCGGCGGCACCGTGTATGTGATGACGACTCAGATCGAGGAACCGGAAGAAACTGCTTCGACCCCAGTCGAGAGCGAGCCGCCGCCGTCAGTCGGCAGCCCGGTCGAGGAAGTGCCCGAACAACCGGATTATTACATCGAGCCGGATGTCGGGCAGTTGCTGGTCGAGGCATTTCTCGCACGCGACAATTGGACGACAGCAAGCCTGCTCGAATTTCAGGAGTCATGGGGCGGTCTGCCGACTCAGGATCGGGTTTTCGCTAAGGGCACGGAGTGGTTCGCGCCGCTGGCCGACCGGCTCGAGTACGAGATCGATGAGGCGGCGGAATTCAGCGACGCGCCTGGCAGCGACCAGCGACTCCAGAATCTTTATGCGGTGGCGCTCGAACTCGGGCTGACTGAACTCGCACCCGACAACTGGAAGCCTGGCCTGGCAGCACGATCCGTGCCGTTGGGGGAAACCCGGCTCGACGCCGTCGACGAGCAAGTATCTCCGGAGCTGGAGCCGGAGCTGGAGCCGGAGTTGGAGCCGGAGTTGGAGCCGGAGCCGGAGCTGGAGCCGGAGCTGGAGCCGGAGTTGGAGCCGGAGTTGGAGCCGGAGCCGGTAGCCGAAGAAACGGCCGCGGCACCCGTCATGAAAATCGAACACGAAGAGGTGTGTAGCGCGGAGCAACTGCAGACACGTCGCCGGAGTTGTTTCGATCTGCTCGTAAGCGGTGGACAGGGACCGGCGATGCGGGTCATCTCGGCGGGGTCGGTTGTGGGAGTCACTGTCGATGCGCCATTTGCAGTATCTGCATCGGAAATCTCGAGCGCTCAATATGCGGATTTCTGCGGTCAAAGCGGGGCGGTTTGTCCGGATGATCCGTGGCCCGGCGAGAACATGCCGGCGGTCAACGTGAGTTGGAACGATGCTGTGGCGTACTGCGACTGGCTCAGCGACGAAACGGGATACCGGTATCGACTGCCCACCGATGCCGAGTGGGAATACGCGGCGCGTGCCGGTTCGACCTCGGATTACCCATTCGGCGACGAGATCACGGCCGGACAAGCCCGCTATTCGTCGATCGCGACCTACGATGAGCCATTGCCTCTCGACGATGCAACGACGCAGCGCAACGAGTTCGGCCTGTGGCACGTCATCGGCAACGTCCGGGAGTGGGTAGACGGCGCGGCGGATGGGGATCAACGCGCAACCCGCGGAGGGTCGTACGCCGATGACGCCGATGATTTGCGACTTTCGTCGCGACACACGATGCCGGCGACGAATCGCGACGCGATGACCGGATTTCGCATCGTAAGAGAGCTCTAAGGGCTTGATTCGCGGCTGGCAGGCGGTTGACACGTCTGCTGGTGACAATTCACTCGAAATTCGACGTGCAAGCGCGAGATAGCACAGCTAAACTGAGTTCAAGCACTACCCGACTGAAAACCAAACAAGAACAGCAGGGGGTAAGTAATCCGTGGAAAACCTTAACGTGCCGATTCGCGCGCGGTGGTGCAATAGCGCCGTCGCATCCGCCATCGTCGATTCTCCCGTTCGTCGTCTTTCTGCACTGCTGCTGCTGGGCCTCTGTGTTCCGGCCTTCGCGCAACAGACGCTTCCCGGCACCGCAGGCAGCCTGCCGGGCGCCAATCAGCCTGCGCTGGACTACTGGGACCTTAGGGCACAGCAGAACGAGGAGCTGTACATACCCCCGACGCTCGAGCGACCGCTTGGCGAAGATGCCGGTCCGCGTATCCGGGTCAACCAGATCGTACTGGACATCGAGCCGCGGCTCGCGGCCCTGATCGATCCGGAGCTTCGTTCGACCCTCAATCGCAGCCTGACGAATCACGTCATCGAGAATCAGCAGGAAGGGTTCACGATCGGGCGTCTCGAGAATGTCGCCAACGATGTGACGGACATTCTCCGCGACGGCGGCTTCATTCTCTCGCTGGCGTACTTGCCGGAGCAGAGCGTCGAAGATCTGACGATCAATATTTCGGTGCTGTCGGGCTCACTCGAGCAGGTTGCCGTGGACGGCAATAACCGTTACTCGGCCGATCGCCTACTCGATCCCTTTAACGATTTGATGGGTATGCCCGTCGTCAAGAGCGACGTCGAGCGTTCCATCCTTGCTGTCCGAAACTACCCGGGCCTCTCCACGTCAGCCGTCTTCAGTCCCGGTGATGCCCTTGGCGGCAGCCGGCTTACCTTGCGCGTTTCCGAAGATCCGTTCGATTTCGCGCTTGTAGCCGACAATCATGGCACCGAGTCGACCGGCGAGAACAGGCTCAGGGCCGACCTGTACTTCAACAATCTGTTCGGCGCCGCGGACAGCCTTACGGCGAACATTCTGCAGACCTTCGACCCGGCTGAGAACACGTACGGCGGTTTTCTCTATCGCGTGCCGTTCTTCGGCCACGAAAACACCTTGTCCCTCGGTTACTCGAGGAATTCGTTCGAGGTTGCGCAGGGTTTCGCGGCAGGGGTTGGCGTCGGCGGCGCCAATCTGACCGGTGAGACCGACATCGTGTCTCTCGGGTTCAGCCGTAATTTACGATTGGCACGGCGTTCGCGTGTGGACCTGGCCTTCGATGTCGCGACCAAGGATGCCGAACTGCTCAATCTCGGCTTCGACAGTGGCGACAAGCTGAGCGTCGTTTCGCTCGATCTCTCGATCGAGGCCGTCGACGACTTCGGTTCCGGCGGCATCAATCAGCTGCAGATACGTTATTCGCAGGGCCTGGCAGATTTCCTCGGCTCCATGGACGAGAACGGCGATGGGCAGTCGACGCGGCGAGGCGGCTCCGGTGTGCTCGCGGGCGGCGATTTCAGCAAGGTGCTGGCGCGCTACCAGCGGCTGCAGCGCATATCGGCGAGTAACTCATTGCTTATTCGCGTCGAGGGGCAGTTCTCCAGTGATCTGCTGACATCGCTCGAGCAGGTTGTACTCGGTGGGCCGAATAATGTGCGCGGCTACCCGATCGCGCAGTTCCTTGTCGACGAGGCGGCATTCACATCGCTCGAATGGATCGTCGACCTCAACCAGCTCTTCGGTGAGGGGGGCGGCAATACGCGCGTATCGCTTTCCTTCTTCGGCGATTACAGTCTCGGCGTCATTAATGACCCGCTGCCGGTGGAAGTCGACGACGTCGATATCTCAGGCTGGGGCGTTGGCTTCTCGATCGCTCACACGACGAACTCGGGAAACCAGTTCCTGCTGAAGATCGAAGGCGCGGAGCCGATTACCGACCTCGATTTCATCGAGGAAGACAATTCGCAGGTATTCGCACAGCTTAGCTACACATTCAATTGATCGCGGTCCCGCCGGTTACGGGACCGGGCGCAGAAACGCATTAGGAAAAAAAATGACAATGAATTTCCTGAAGAGTGTTCAAATCATCAACTGGCTTAGGCCTCTTTCCACCGCATTGGGTCGCCTGACGCGGCGTCAGAGTACGAAAGGGACGAGCGTCGCCGCTGGCTTCCTGCTGTGTCTCGTGGTCGCAGGGCCGGCCGTTGCCGGACCGGAAGGCGGCGTCATTCGAGCCGGCGACGGCACCATTACGGATCAGGGATTGCTCACCTTGATCCGCCAGAATACCGACCGGATCGCCATCGACTGGGAATCCTTCAATGTCGCTGGAAATGAAACCGTACGGTTCATCCAGCCGGGCGATACTTCCGTCGCACTCAACCGCATCTTCGATCAGAACCCGAGTCAGATCTTCGGCGTCATCGAAGCGAATGGTCGCGTTATTCTGATTAATCCCAACGGGATGTTGTTCGGCGAGTCGGCACAACTGAATGTAGCCGGGCTCGTCGCGAGTTCATTGTCGATCTCCGTTGACGATTTTATGAGCGGAAACTACACGCTCGAGGGTACGGGTGAGGGT
>CALZMR010000069.1 GCA_945788575.1 uncultured Woeseiaceae bacterium | reverse complement strand
CAGGTTCTTTCTATACTGCCGGTCGCTCTCGGCGATCAGGCAATTCGCCGTGTCGAGTATCGCCTGCGTCGAGCGGTAATTTTGCTCCAGCGTGATCACGCGTGCCGCGGGCAGAAAACGATCCGGGAAGCTCAGTATGTTGTCCACCTCGGCAGCCCGAAACGAATAGATCGACTGCGCGTCGTCGCCAACCACCGTGACGCCGTCGCCGTCCGGCTTCAGAGCATGCAGGATGTCCGCCTGAATCCGATTGGTGTCCTGGTACTCATCCACGAGTACATGATCGAAACGCCCGCCGATGTCACGCGCGAATTCCGGTTCGGCGACAAGGTGGCTCCAGTACAGCAACAAGTCGTCGTAATCGAGCGCTTGAATGTCCTGTTTCCGCTTGACGTAGCCGCGGAACAGCTCCTTCAGCTCCGCTTCCCAGTCCGAGCACCAGGGATAGTTCGACTCAATGACTTTCTCTAGCGTCGACTGTGTGTTCACCGTGCGCGAATAGATCGCGAGACAGGTGTCCTTCTTCGGGAAGCGGCGTGCGGTCTTCGACAGTTCCAGTTCGTGTCGAACTACGTCGATGAGGTCGGCCGAGTCGCCGCGGTCGAGCACGGAGAAACCGGGCTCCAGTCCGACGTTGGCGGCGAACTGCCGGAGCAATCGGTTGGCGACCGAATGAAACGTGCCCGACCAGGGAAGTTTCACGGATGAGCTGCCTTTCTCCCGCATCGCCTTGCGAACGATGCCCTCCACTCGCCGCGTCATCTCTTCCGCGGCGCGCCGCGTAAAGGTCAGCAAGAGTATTCGCTCATTGGGCACACCCTCGATGACCAACTGGGCGACGCGATGTGCCAGCGTCATGGTTTTGCCCGTGCCTGCACCGGCAATCACCAGCAACGGACCCGACGCGAATCGACCGTGGTCATCCGCCGTGCCGTAGCACGCCGCCTGGCGCTGTGCCGGATTCAGCGTTGCGAGCCAGTCGCTGCTCTTGGTCTCAGTTGCCGTCTGCATGGCCGCGCCCGGAAAAGTCTGTATTTTTATACAGTACTGGATGTATTTACAAGTGGGCGGCCAGGAATGTCTCGATGTGCCGGGCAAGCGCTGCAGGCGCTTCGAAGTGCAGCATGTGCCCCGCCCCGGGGATGGTCACTGACTCGACGTCCGGAAACGGCAGTGGCGAGGGGTCGAGGCGCGGATCGGCGCCCCTGGCAAAAGGCGAGTCGCCACCCGAGACCAGCAGCACGGGGGCGCTGACCCGCCGCCAACAGGCCTCGCTTTCAGCGCGGCGGTAGAGCACCGGGTTCGGGAGGCGGTGGCGCGGATCGGCGCGCAAGCGTATTCGTCCTTCCTCCTCGACCGCCCATGCCCGTGCCACGAACTCCGCCTGCGGCCGATCCATGGCCGGATTGCGCCTGGCTAGCCGGTCCGCAAGCGCGGCATAGCCGGGGTACTCGGAAAAAGCCGCAGGGCGCCGTCCGGCCTCGATCCAGTCACGATAGCGGGCGGGCGCCATGTCCGGATCCGAATCGGCCAGCCCGAACCCTTCGACATTGACGAAGGCGCGGACGCGCTCGGGCATCGTCCCGGCAAAAAGCCCGGCAACGTTCGCACCCATGCTGTGCCCGATCAGGACAACCGGCCGATTCGGGCTGTAGATCGAAAGCAGTGCGTCGAGATCGGCCAGATAGTCCGGAAACCAGTACGACGCGACACGGGCTCGTGAGCCACCGAAGCCGCGAAAGTCGGGGGCGACGACGCACGATCCGGCGTCGAGCGCATCCACGACGAACTGACAGGTCGCCGCGCAGTCACCCCAGCCGTGTAGCCAGACGATCATGGGCGCTTCGATATCGCCCCACTCGTGTACGGAATAATCGACGCCCCGTACGTCGTGCCGTACGACCCTCGGCTGTCGAATGGCCTGATAGATGTCGGTTTGACTCATGTCGTGTTTAAATTGGCTTTGTGACGAACCGGGCCACTCAAGCACAGCCGCTCGAAGAATGACAAACGATATTCTAATCGTGCTCGGCATTCTCGTCGTCTCGCTGATCCTGTTCATCAGCGAAGTCATTCGCATGGACCTCGTGGCGCTGCTGGTGCTCGGTGCGCTGGCGGTGACGGGCCTCGTAACGCCGGACGAGGCGCTTTCGGGCTTCTCCAATTCTGCCGTCGTCACGGTTTGGGCGATGTTCATCCTGAGCGAGGGCCTCACCCGGACCGGAATTGCCGACATCATCGGCCGGCAGGTCATGCGTGTCGCCGGCAAGCGAGAAGTGTTCCTGATACTCGTGATCATGATTACGGGCGCCGTACTCTCGGCATTCATGAACAACATCGGCGTCGCGGCACTCATGTTGCCCGTGGTGGTCGATATCGCACGCCGCACGCGCATTCCGCCATCGAGGCTCCTGATGCCGCTGGCGTACTCCACTCTGCTCGGCGGCCTGATGACGCTCATCGGCACGCCGCCCAATCTGCTCATTGCCGAGTCGCTGGCACAAACCGGACATCCGTCGTTCGGCCTGTTCGACTTCACGCCGCTGGGCGGTGGGGTCATGTTCGTCGGCGTGCTCTTCGTCGCGCTGTTCGGCCGCTTCCTGTTGCCGAAAACCAAGGCCAAGCAGGACAAGCACGTCAGCCAGCGCAGTCTGCGGGCACAATACAAGCTCCATGAGCGCACGTTCCTGCTGCGCGTCCCAAGGAACTCGATCCTCGTCGGCAGGACGCTGGCCGAGAGCCGCATCGGCAGTTCAACGGGTCTGATCATCCTTTCGATGGAACGGGACGGCCGCAGCGACACGCTGCCGAGCCGGCAGACGGTACTGCGAGGCGGGGACGGGCTGGTCGTGCAGGGGCGCGTCGACCAGTTCCGGGAGCTGCGCCGCTGGAGCGACCTCGTCATCGAGCGCGAAGCGCCCGTGCTGAAGTCGATGGTCGCGTCAAAGGTTCGTTACGCCGAGGTCACGATTGCCGATGGCTCGCCGCTGGTCTCGGAGCTCGTCCGGCATGCGGCATTCAGAACGCGCTTCGACGTCGCCGTCGTAGGCCTCATGCGCCGCGGCGGTTACCGATTGACGAATCTCGCCTATGTGCCGATCCGGGCCGGCGACCGGGTTCTGGTCCAGGGCGAGACGGAGGCCATAGAAGGACTCGATCGTCACGCGGACTTCCAGGACGTCGAAATACTCGACGAAGAACGTCTGGAAGACAAATACCACGCGGACGAGCGCATGTTCGTGGTCCGCGTACCCAAGGAGAGCGACCTCAGCGGTACGACACTTGCGAAGAGCAGACTGGCCGACGTCTTCGACTTTCGTGTTCTCGCCATCTTCAGAGAAGGGAAACTCGGAGTGATGCCCCGCGGCGACGAGGTCCTCGAGGGCGCCGACCTCCTGCTGATCGAGGGCCAGCCGACGGATCTCGACGTACTGCGAGGCCTTCAGGAGCTCGAGATCGATACGACGCTGCCGGACACACCCGGCGCCTTCGAGTCCGAACGGCTGACGCTCATGGATGCGACGCTGGACCCGCGCACTCGCCTCGCCGGCAAGACGGTCGGCGAACTGGAGTTCCGCGAACGCTACGGCATCGAGCTCGCGGGAATCTGGCGCGAAGGTGAGCCAGTCGGAACCGACCTCACCGACGAGCGACTGCAGATCGGTGACGCGCTGCTGCTGCTCGGCCCGAGGGACCGTCTGCAATTGCTCGCATCCGACTCGGACTTTCTGGTGCTGACCCCGCTCGGTCAGGAGCCACCGGATACGCGCCGCGCGCCGCTTGCCGCGCTGATCATGGCTGCCGTCGTCGTCACGGTGATGATGGGCAAGGCCCCGATATCGATCGCGGCGGTCGTGGGCGCGTCGATTATGGTTCTGCTCGGCTGCCTGACGATGGAGCATGCCTACCGCGCCATAGACTGGCGGGCCATCTTCCTGATTGCGGGAATGCTGCCACTCGGTACGGCCATGCAACAGACCGGCGCAGCGAAGTATCTCGCCGACCAGGTGATGCTTCTCCTCGGAGACGCAGGGCCGTGGCCCGTGATCATGGGGCTCTACATCCTCACTGCGATGGCGACGATGATCATTCCGACGGCGGCGCTCGTCGTACTGATGTCGCCGATTGTCCTGTCCGCGATGTCGGATATGGGCCTCGCACCGGAGACGGCAATGATGGCCGTGGCCATGGCCGCCTCCGCGAGCTTCACCAGCCCGATCTCACACCCGGCGAACATCCTCGTGATGGGCCCGGGCGGATATCGATTCGTGGATTATCTGAAAGTAGGCGTGCCGCTGACGATCGTGGTGTTCATCACGGTCATGGCGCTGCTGCCCTGGCTCTGGCCACTGACGCCGGTCTAGAGCGGCGGCACGTCGCGGATAGTCAGTCTGCGAGTTCGGCGCTGCCTGTCGGCATCTCGATCAGAATCTGACCTTCTACGGACACGGCCCCGTCTGTGGCAGACCATGCGTGCGCGGCCAGCGTCTCGATCGCCTCGAAGTCGATGCCGGCGAATACTCCGCTGCCGCCATGGACGAGTGCGGTGCCAAGCGCGCCCGGCCCCTCGGTAATCGTGCCCCGCCAGTTACCACGCCAGCTGTCGCCCGAGCTCCAGTGAGCGGGAACGACGATGTCGCGCAGATAGCTCCAGTAGTTCTCTGACTGCTCGATCATCAACGTGCCACGCTCGGGCAGATACACGTGCCAAACGCTATCGACGATCGCTTCGCCATTCAGCAAGCGAGTGCGCTCGGATCGCGACGAGAACTTGATGCCGATACCAGCCGGGAGGTTCCGGCCGTCACGCAGCATTGTGACAAGCACATCCGTCTGCCGGATCGGGGCTTCCCAGAGCTGCAGCACCTTGACCGGATGCGGATGCGTGCGTGACTCGCCGTCGTTAGTGAAGACGATCGAGTCCCCGGCGACGGCGGAATACATGAGGCTGAACTGTTCGCCGCGCGAGACCGACAACGGCGACAGAGACTCCTGCGAGGTAAGCGGGTTGTAATACAGGAAGGCAAGCGCGCATGCGCCACCGCATGCCAGACCGAGTATCAATGCGATGAGGTGCTTCATTCCGCTTCCTCCTCGCTCGAAACGTCGACGAGATTCTCGTCTTCGTCGAAGACCGTCGAAACGAATATCGCCTCGAGCTCGATCCGCCCGGCGTTCACGCCATCACTCGAGTCGGCCACCCATCGCTCGCTGACGCGGCCGACAAGGTCGTCGAACTCTCGCGTACCTGCTCGCATCGAGCCGACTCGACTACCGCCCACCGGCGCGGGATTCATCGTTATGAACACGCTGCCTCTGGCGGGCAGGTGCAGCACCCACTCGACAATATCGCCGGCTTGCGCGTCGCGTGCGGCAACGCGGCTCGCGACGCCGACAACGGCGTCACGCGCATTGCGAAGCTTGAAGAGTTCCGTGCGCGCATCGCCGAAGAGCGGATCCTCGGGCCACTCCAACTCGGGCGGCAGAGCCTCACTCTGCCCCGAGGCGCCGATCATGATCCTGTCCATTGGGATGTTTACGTGAAAAGCCTCGGTGTTGCCGCCGTTGGGCGTCACCGTGACGATCGAAATCTCGCGCGCCTGGTCGACTGCCGGAAAATAGTGCAGCCCCGCGATCACAGCGGCGATTCCCAGCACGATTCCGATAATGAAAGTTCTAATCACAGTAGCGTTGCCCGAAGCCCGTTCGCTCGAATGACACTAAGTTTAGTTAAATTGTCCGTTGGGTCACGCAAGCGAACCGCAAACTGTGACGAAGTGCACACGTCGCTGGCTGCATTGCGGCACACGGCAGCGTTTATTCTGCAAATTCAGGGCGATACAGTTCGAGCCCGCGAGCGATTACAATTCACCGGCGCAACCAGGAGCACAGCCAAAGTGACCGATCCGCAACTCATCTGCCTTTGGTCCGGCCCCAGAAACGTGTCGACGGCGCTGATGTACAGCTTCCGGGAACTGCCGGGCGTAGACGTCGTCGACGAACCCCTTTACGGACATTACCTTCGCCTGACCGGGGCCGACCATCCGGGCCGAGAGGCAGTGATCGCAGCCATGAACTGCAACGGCAACGACGTCATGCAGAAGCTTCTCGACCGGCAGCGCCAGTCGCCCGGGGCCCGGCTGTTCGTCAAGCACATGGCCCATCATTTGGTCGACATCGATACCGCCTTCCTGAAGGACGCTGTGAACGTGTTCCTGATTCGCGATCCGAAGGACATGCTGCCGTCCCTGACCATTCAGGTCCCGCACGCCGGCCTTGCTGACACGGGCCTGAAACGCCAGTGCGAGCTTTACGACGAACTCGTGGGCTACGGACAGGAGCCGCCCGTGCTCGACTCTCGAGAATTGTTGCTCGACCCTGCCAGCGTGTTGGCCGAGCTTTGCGGACGGATCGGCGTTGAGTATTCGGACGCGATGCTCGAATGGGAACCCGGGCCAAGAGCGGAAGATGGCGTATGGGCGCCGCACTGGTACCACGCGGTTCACCAGAGCACCGGCTTCAGTGCCTATCGAGCCAAAACCGATTTTCCAGCGCATCTGGAACCCCTGCTCGCCGACTGCGCGCCCTGGTACGAACAGCTATATGCTCGCGCGATACGCGCAGACGGAGAACACAGTGAATCAGCCCGACCCTCGCAATAAGGACATCCTCGTCGGCATCAACGACGAACTCGTGCCGCGAGCCGATGCGAGAATCTCGGTATTCGACGGCGCCGTGCAGGGTGGCGACGCGGTATGGGAAGGCCTGCGCGTCTATCGCGGCAGGATCGCGCTGTTCGAGGAACACCTGCGACGGCTGCGGGATTCCGCGCACGCGCTTGCGTTCGAGGGCGCCCCGAGCACCGAGGAGGTCAAGCAGGCAGTCTTTCGGACTCTGAAAGCCAACGGGATGCGCGACGACGCGCATATTCGGCTCACGCTGACGCGGGGCGAGAAGACCACATCGGGCATGAACCCGCGGTTCAACCAGTCAGGCTGCACTCTCATCGTGCTCGCGGAGTGGAAACCACCAGTCTATTCCGACGCCGGGATTCGGGTGATCACCGCATCGACTCGGCGAAACTCACCGTCGACGCTCGATTCAAAGATCCACCACAACAACCTGCTGAACAATATTCTCGCCTCGATCGAGGCCAACGTAGCCGGCGCCGACAGCGCGGTAATGCTGGACCTGAACGGGTTCATTTCCGAAACGAATGACACCAATCTGTTCATGGTCCGCGACGGAACCGTGCTCACCCCGCACGCCGACAGCTGCCTTCCGGGCCTTACACGCCGACTGATTCTGAAGATCTGCGCCGATCAGGGCATCGACGCCGTCGAGCGCAACCTGTCGCTGACGGAACTCTATGCCGCTGACGAGGCTTTCACGTCGGGAACGATGGGAGAACTGACGCCGATCCTCGAAGCAGACGGTCGCGTCATCGGCGACGGCAAGGCCGGTGCCGTGACAGGCAGACTCCAGGCGCTGCACCGGAAAGCTGCCTTCGAGAGCGGCACACCGCTGCCGGACTGAGCTCGATTGCGCTCACACCGCGGAGATATTGACGGCGCCTAGTCGCCCGCGAAGTAGCGTTCGAGGTATTCGTCGAAGCTAATGGAGTCGGCGTCCTCGATCGCCTGTTGGCGCGCGAGCGACTCCTTCGCCTCGCGCTCGAAGCGGTCCCGGGTTTCCGGCTTCAACGGCGTGATCGAACGGAAGTAGTCCCGATGGCCTTCGGCAACGCTCAATGCGAAATCGAAGAACGAACAGTTCGCGGTACGGAGTTCGTCCAGCATCCTGGCTGATGGCGTCGCCTCGGGATTCTTCACCAGTTCGCGCATCGCACCGACCGCGGCGACATGGGAGTCGCTCTTCTCGGCGCGATCTATTACCTCGGCAACGGCGTGCACCGCGTCGATGATCTCGTTCGCCCAGTCGCTCAGGCTAATGGCCTCGCCGCCGCGATAGAGCACCAGAGACGGGTCTCGGCCGCGCCGCGCCACTTCCGTCTGATTCGCGGTCGCCTCGCTCAACCCATCGTCGTCGAACATCGGGCTATCCGTGATCGCCGAGTAGATCAGGAAAGCTTCGATAAATCGCATCGTGTTTTGGTTGATGCCGCTGGGATCGAACACGTTGATGTCCAGCGAGCGAATCTCTACATACTCCACACCACCCCTCAGAAGCGCGGTAGTGGGCCGTTCGCCGGAACGGGCAACCCGTTTTGGCCGGATCGGACTGTAGTACTCGTTCTCGATCTGCAGCTGATTGGCACTCAATTGCCGATAGACGCCGTCGACCTTCACGCCGATCTTCTGGTAGTCGGGGTCCGGGGTCCGTATCGCTTCCGACAGATCGTGGATGTAGTCGTCGACGCTGTTCAGGCCGATATTGATACGCCCCTGACTCTCGTTCGTGTAGCCGAGATCACTCATCCGGAGTGACGTCGCAAAAGGGGCATACCAAGTATCCGCATTCAGAGACTCGAGACCGCTTGCTTCGACGTCGAATGACTTGCATAGGGCGGGCGACGAGCCAAACAGGTACAGCAGAATCCAGCCGTTGCGGCGAACGTTCCGCACCAGCCCCATGTATCGATCGGAGCGGAAGGCGTCTACGCCTCGATCGTCGTCGAGCAATTCCTGGAAGACGGCCCAGAACGCGAGCGGCAGCGAATAGTTGAAGTGCACGCCGGCAATCGTCTGCATATTTCGGCCGTAGCGATAGCCGAGACCGCGCCGATAAGCGGTCTTCATCTGACCGACGTTCGAGGTACCGTAGCGCGCCAGCGGGATGTGCGTATCGGCCGGCGTCCGGCACGGCATGCTCGCCGCCCAGAGCAGCTCGTCGTCGAGATTCTCGTAAGTGAACTGATGGATGTCGCAGATGCATCGCAGCGTCTCCCACGTCGTCACGTACGCGGGTGTTACGAACTCGAGTAGCGCCTCTGAAAAATCGGTCGTTATGAACCGATTGGTGAGCGCGGAACCCAGCGGCGGCGGATGCGGATGCTGCGACAGGTATCCGGCCAGGTCGACCCGCAGAGCCTCTTTTTCGACGCCGCGCAGTCCGGCCGCAAACGTCGACGCGAGCGTCTCACTATCGGCGTCGGCGAGCGACGCCAATCGAGTTTCGAAGGTGTTGTTCACGCGGCAGTTTTACCATAAGCGAGCGGCAATCGCGCTGCCCGTTGACGAGGCAATGAACAAGGCAGCCGCGAGCGTGTCGAATTGCTGTAGCGCGCCCGAACTTCTCATCTACTACAATCTGTCTATGCCAATGACACGAATAAGCCTGATATGCGCTTTCGGAATGCTGGCGCTGTTTGCCGCCGAATCCGCCGAGGCGTTTCGCTGCAAGAATAGAATCATCCGCGACGGCATGCACGAACAACAGGTCATCGCGCTCTGCGGCGAACCGACGACGCGACGGCATATCGGTTACGCCACTCGAGGCGTGAACTACGGCTGGCGCGAGATTACTCCCGGTGGCTACGTTCGACGTCACTACCCGGGCGGCACCACCTATTCCCAGGAAGTGGTCATTACCGAGTACGTGTACAACTTCGGACCGCGCAAGTTCATGCGCCGGCTGGTATTCGAAGGTGGCGTGCTGACGACGATCGAGCCCATCGGCTACGGATACACCGAGAATTAAGCCGCCGCCGCCACGGTAGCTTTACGCGCGGAGCGGAGTAAACTGCGGGCTCCGCGTGTAAAGGAGTCACCATGAGCGATCATCGATCCCGCCGTCTTCGCGACCGCCACGCCGGCCCGGCGACCCTGATCAATCACGGCTGCAGGATCACGGGCACCGTTACCGGCAACGGCGACTTCCAGGTATCGGGCGAGATCGACGGAGACTGCGACCTCGAGGGCACGGTCATGCTCACGAAGGACGGACTCTGGCGCGGAACGATCAAGGCTGGCAATGTCATCGTCGCCGGTCATGTCGAAGGCGACATTATTGCGTCGGACAGCGTCGAGATCACCGACAGCGCGAAGATCATGGGCACAGTGTCGGGCGAGGCAATCGCCGTGGCGGAGGGCGCCGTCGTGGAGGGGGTCATGAAGACCACCGGCAGGGCCAAACCCAGCGAATTCGTCGAAAAACGTACCGAAGACTGACCAGCCGCATTCTGTAAAATCCCGGCCCGGGAACCGCCCCGGTGATAGGATTGTGGCTCGGTGGTATTCCACTTGAGCAAAGTCCGGCCTCGCAACGCCAGCAAGAACATAACAACCGGCCTGCGACGCAAGCTCGGCGACAGCCCGCCGACAGGACAGGCAACAATGAGCGGCATTCGTTTTTCCCGAAACTTCGTGCTCGCGGCGCTGCTGGGCGTCTCGGCTACGATAGTCGTGTTGCTCATGTTTTACGGTCAGTATCGACTGCTGGCCGACGGCGTACTCAACGACAGCATGATCCAGCACGAGGCGTTCCTCCGGGAAAGCTTCGAACGCCGTGCCCGATCGCGGATGCATGCGATTGCGGACCGGTTCGACGGAGTGACGCTCGACCAGCAGCGAGCCACACAGATTCTCGAGCAGGCTGTCGTCAGGACCGAGGGAATCAGTGGACTGCAATTGACGGGACTTCCCGCGGGTCCTATCGAGGTTGGCGAGGTACCGGATGCCGACTCGGAATCTTCCGTGATATGGAATCCCGACAGGCTCGTCATGCGATACCCGCTGCGAACCGATGACGGCGCGCAGGCTGTTCTCACGGGATCGTTCAGGCTCGACGAGTATCGCGCCGAAGCCGAGGCCTTCGAGGTCAAGCTGACCGCGGAGGAAGGAGCTCGAACACGAACGAGCTATCTGTCCATCCTGGTCGGAACGATCGCGACCGTGCTGGCCTGCGGCATCGTCGTGTGGGT
>CALZMR010000068.1 GCA_945788575.1 uncultured Woeseiaceae bacterium | reverse complement strand
GGCCTCGTCGACAGTAACCGGGCTGAACCAGTCGAGCGCGATCGCTGCAACCGCAACAATCGCGACGGCCAGCACGTACGGCCAGAGTTTCCTCTTGGGTGCCTGAATATCCGTTTCTTGTTCCGCCTGCAGCGGCTCGACAGACGCCACTAATTGATAGCCACTGCCCGTCACTGCTTTGACGTAGCGGTACGGCCGCTTGTCGCCGAAGTGCCTGCGCAGTTGGGTAACGCAGCGATTGATGGGCTCATCCCCCGTTGGGCGCCCGTTCCATACCTCGTCGATCAGTTCATCGCGCGTTACTACGTCGCCATCACGCCTGGCGAGCGACATGAGCACGGCGAAAACCTTTGGCTCGGGCGCAACCTCTTCTTCCCGGCGACGCAATATGCGCCTCGCCGGCAAGACCTCCCATTCACCAATGCGGAATCCCTGTTGGAGTTGTTCTTCTGTTCGCATCCAGTCGTTACCTGGCAACTCTGACGCTGCCGTTGCGCGTAATGGTACGTCACTATGCTGGGTTATCGCAGCGCTTGATCAGTGAGGCGATTGTCTGTTATTTTGTTACCGAGGTACTATAGTGAATGACATGGCTACGAAACTCGTAAAACGCGCCCAAACAGGCGTCCGTCTCGAGGCGACCCTCCTCAAGACCTTGAAAGCATTGGCTGAATACCTCGACCTGACGCTTGGCGATCTACTAGAGGGCATTGTATTGCACGCCTTCGAGGACCAGACGCCATTCGGCCCCGACACGCTGGAGGCCATCTCGCGGCTGAAGGCGGTCTATGGCTGCGAGCTCACGGCCGCTGACAGCCATAAACTCACTGAGGGCAACTCATGATCGATGCCAAATTCTCTGGGCTGACCGTCGACACGGTCGAGCGCGGCGATTTCGACGTGGATGAATTCGATCATGAGTCGCACGTCTTCGCTGCATGGCGGTTCATCGACGAACTGCCTCTTCTGGAAGCCATTGAGCGCTTCTCGAATGCCCTCCGGCGCCTGACGATCAAGCTCGGTGTGCCCGACAAGTACCACGATACCGTCACGTGGTTTTACATGCTGCTCATCGCCGAGAGACACCGATCCGGCGAGGGATGGCAGGCGTTTCGGACGGCGAATGAGGACCTGTTTGCGAGCGATCTCCTGACGCGCTACTACACGCCGGAGTGCCTGGCTTCCGAGGCCGCCAGGACGAAATTCGTTCTGCCGGATCGCATCGCCGCTTAGAAGAGCCCCTCGATACGCCCTTCCGCGTTCACACGAATGTCGTTCGCTGCAGGACGTCTCGGCAAACCCGGCATGGTCATGACCTCACCGCAGATGACGACAATGAATTCCGCACCGGCCGCCAGCCGGACCTCCCGAATCGGTACGACGTGCCCCTTGGGGGCGCCGAGCAAATTCGGGTCCGTCGAAAAGCTGTACTGCGTCTTGGCCATGCAGACCGGATAGTCGCCGTAGCCCTCATCCTGAAAGCGGGCGAACTCCTCACGGATCTTCTTGTCGGCGATGATGTCGTCGGCTCCGTAGATCTTCTTCGCAACGGTCTTCGCCTTGTCCCACAGAGACAGCGAGTCGTGGTATAGCGTACGGAATTGCGCGGCGCCGCTGTCACAGAGTGCGGCGACTTCCACTGCGAGCGCCTCAGCACCGGCACCACCGTCGGCCCAGTGCGTGGACTCGATGGCCTTCACGCCGAACTGCTCGCAGTACTGCCGAACCGCAGCAACCTCGGCATCCGTATCGTTCGTGTGGCGATTCACGGCAACGACCACCGGGACCCCGAACTGGCCGAGGTTTCGAATGTGGCGGCCGAGGTTGACGGTGCCAATCCCGAGCGCTTCGAGATTTTCCTGGCCGAGATCGGTCTTGGCGACTCCACCGTTCATCTTCAGGGCCTTGATCGTTGCAACAAGTACAACGGCATCTGGCGACAACCCGGCCTTCCGGCACTTGATATTGAAGAACTTCTCGGCACCGAGATCTGCGCCGAATCCGGCCTCGGTGATGACGTAATCGGCTTGCTTCAGCGCCGCACGCGTTGCGGCTACCGAATTACATCCGTGTGCGATGTTCGCGAACGGCCCGCCGTGCATAAACGCCGGATTGTTCTCCATGGTCTGCACCAGATTCGGCTGGAACGCATCGCGTAGCAGCGCCGTCATAGAACCGTGCACGCCCAGTTGCCGGACGGTCACCGGCTTCTTGTCCCGCGTGTAGCCGAAAACGATGTTGCCCAGGCGATTGTCGAGGTCCTGGAGATCGTTTGCCAGACAGAAGATCGCCATGATCTCGGACGCGACCGTAATGTCGAAGCCAGCCTCGCGCACGACGCCATTATTAAAACCTCCCAGGCCCGAGGTAATCGTCCTCAGCGCGCGCTCGTTCATATCCACTACCCGACGCCAGGTGACTCGCCGCGGATCGATGTTGAGCTGATTCTCCCAGTGCATGTGATTGTCGATCAGGGCGGCGAGCAGATTGTGTGCGGCGCCGATCGCGTGTATGTCGCCGGTGAAATGCAGATTGATATCGGTCATCGGCACGACCTGCGCGTAGCCGCCTCCGGCAGCGCCGCCTTTCATACCGAAGCAGGGACCGAGGCTGGGTTCGCGCAGGCAGATCGCGACCTTGCGGCCGATGCGACTCATACCGTCGCCCAGGCCCACGGTCGTCGTTGTCTTGCCCTCGCCGGCCGGCGTCGGCGAAACGGCCGTAACGAGTATCAGCCGCCCGTCGGGTTCGCCCCGCCGCGAGTCGATGAAACCATCGCGAATCTTGGCTTTGTCGTGCCCGTATGGAATCAGCGCATCACCCGGAATGCCGAGCTTGGCGCCGATGTCCGCTATCGGCTCGACCGAAGCCGCCTGTGCGATATCGATATCGCTCTTGACGCTGGACGCCATGAAGTTCCCCTTTTCTTATCGGCGGCGCGTCGACCGCGCCGCCCTTCTTGTGTGCCCAGTCTAGCGGATCGCGTTATCAGGGCACGTCGACAACCTGGAGGACCGTGCCGGCATAGCTCACGACGTAGAGTTCACCGTCGATGTCTTGCGCGAAGCTTGCAATGGGCGTCGTCGTATCCAACAACTCCGTTGGCGCTACAAACGATGGCGTGCCCTCTGGAATTGCGAATATACGACCCGAAACGAAATCAGCGAATACGTACCATCCGACGAGATCCGGAACGGCCGTGCCGCGGTAGACATAGCCGCCGGTAATTGAAGCGCCGACCGAATGGTCGTATTCAGTCACCGGATCGGTAAACGCCGTACTGCAGCCCGACGCCGGATTGAAGCAGTGAGCACCCTCACGCTCACGCCAGCCGAAGTTCTCTCCGCCAAGAACACGGTTTACCTCTTCCCACGCGCCCTGACCGACATCGCCGACCCACAGCGTGCCGTTGCCGCGGTCGAAGCTGAACCGCCAAGGGTTCCTGAGCCCCCACGCGAAGATCTCCGGACAGTTGATCGTTCCGGCACCCTGCGGGCACGGGCTGCCGGAATTCGCCGAGAATGGATTCGAAGCCGGAATGGCATACGGTGCGGCCGTATCGACGTCGATCCGGACGATGGTGCCCAACAGATTCTGTGTATTTTGTGCGTTGTTGTTGGGATCGCCGCCGCCGCCGCCGTCGCCGAATGCGGCGTACAGGAATCCATCGGGCCCGAATTTGAGATCGCCGCCATTATGATTGGTGTTGTCCTGCTCGACTGTGAGCAGGATTTCTTCGCTCGCAGCCACAAGCGTCAGGCCGCCATCGAGTGAGAGGAAACGGGCGATGCGAGAGATGAAGGGGACCCCGCCGCCGGGGCCCGTGGCCGTGTACGACACGAACACCTCGGGCGTTGCTGGATACTGCGGGTGGAAGGCGATACCGAGCAAGCCCGATTCCGACGCCGAGTTGTCGACTCGATCGGTGATGTCGATGAACTCTGCCGCCGACATCGTGTTCGGATCGTTCGCGAATACCTGGATGACGCCCCGCTTCTCCACAACGAACCAACGAGTACTGTCACCCGGCGCCTGAGTCATGGCCACCGGCGCCTGGAAGTTGAGATTGGTATACGCGCCCTGCAGGTCGATCGTCGGCGCTGACGCCGGCGGAGGGGGCGGTGGGGGCGAAACCGGGGCCGGCGCAGCAGAGCCGCCTCCGCCGCCGCAGCCTGTTAAGCCGATCAGAAGTCCCGTGGCAAGCGAAAGCAACGCACGTATACGCATGTTCGTGTCTCCAGATACCCAGCGATTTCGAGCTTAGTGCCTACTCGGCCGCCTGTCACGACGTCGCCGGGATGCGACGTCGGAGCCCTTATACGAAGGGCAAAAACCACGGGTGGGTCACGTTTCTGTCGATGCTGTCGACCTATACTCCGGAAATGTCGAAAAACTGACTGAATATCGACATTTTTCGGAAACATGTCGATAGAATCGACACAAAGACGAAATGTGTCGAGATTGGCCTTATCCGTCGACATGAATTCGAAACGTGTCGATGAAATCGACTTGATTGACCGATATGTCGATAGACACGGCTTTCATCGACAGGTTGGGGCAACCTGTCGATCGAATCGACATCAGCGACAGATGTGTCGAAATAGGACGGAAAAATCGACGTATTACATGGACGTGTCGATGCAATCGACTCGAGAACCGAAACTGTCGAGATATTAGCTGCAAATCGACATGTTTGGACATTGTGTCGATGCGATCGACAGAACGCTCCGTCGGGTCGATGGCAGCCAGAGTCTTCACCACAAGTATGTTTGGGCAGCAACGGCTCAAAGCTAGAAATAACGTACAGGAGTTACCCTAAATGGTTGAATTTGAACCGAGTCAGCCCTTCAATGAACTGCCGAATCTGCCGCCGCCTGTGGACGCGATCGAGACGACTGAGGTGCTCAAGCGCTGCATCAAGGCCCGGGTTGCGCTGGCGGAACTCAAACAGGCTGCCGATCTCATCCCGAATTCCGCCGTTCTGGTCAACGCCATTCCCCTTCTCGAGGCCCGGGCGTCGTCCGAGATCGAGAACATCGTGACGACCACGGACAAATTGTTCGAATTCGCGGACATCGCGGAGGACAAAGCCGACGCCGCAACCAAGGAAGCACTTCGGTATCGGACAGCGCTCTACGAAGGCGCAAAAATGGTGCAACGCAGAATGCTGACCACCGATATGGCCATCCAGATCTGCAGCACGGTCAAAGGTCAGGAACTGGATCTTCGCGCGGAATCCGGCACGACTCTGAAGAGCCGCATGACGGGCGAAATCATCTATACGCCTCCGATTGGCCAGAAACTGCTGCAGGCGAAACTCGACAACTGGGCAAAGTTCATGAGCGAGAGCACGGAGTTCGATCCGCTCGTTCGCATGGCGATCCAGCACTATCAGTTCGAGGCGATTCACCCGTTCAGCGACGGTAACGGCCGCACGGGCCGGATTCTCAATATTCTTTTCCTGGTCGAGCACGGGCTGCTGGACTCGCCGATTCTCTATCTGAGCCGCTACATCATCGCCAACAAAGCCGCGTATTACCGGCTGTTGCTGCACGTGACCGCGGAGCAGGCGTGGGTACCGTGGATTCTGTTCATCCTCGAGGGCGTCGAACAAACCTGTAACTGGACGACCGAGAAGATCAAATCGATCCGCGAGCTCATGGAGCACACCGCGCATTTCGTGCAGACGAAGCTGCCGAAGATCTATTCCTGGGAACTCTGCGAATTGCTGTTCCGGCAACCGTATTGCCGGATCAACAATCTCGTCGATGCGGGCATCGCCAAGCGGCAGACTGCGTCTGTTTACCTCAAGTCGCTGTGCGATGTCGGTATCCTGCAGGAGATCAAGTCGGGCCGCGAGAACCTGTTCGTGCATCCCAAGTACATTGAGTTGCTCACGGGCGACGAGAACGTCTGGGTATACTACGCCGGCGTCGATACCGAGAACGCGCAGGCGGAGTAAGCATTTGACAGTCAGCCGTGAGACGCTGTTTCGACTATTCAAATACAGCGTTTACAGCCTATTGGCCGTCAACGTCTATCTGTTCGGCCGCGAAGAGTACTTAGCGGCCCTCCTCCAGTTTCCGAGTGGCATCACCCTCAATAATTTCGTCGAGGCCTATGCCGCCACGCTGGATACGGCGATGTGGCTGGTGCTGCTGCTCATGTTCGAACTCGAGACGTACGTGCTCGAAGACCGGCATTTCACACGCCCAGTAAGGCTGACGTTGCACAGTGTCCGGGCGCTGGCCTATTTCTTCATTCTCTACGCGTTTTACGGCTATATCGTAAACGTCACCTTCGCCTATGACGTCATGCCACTGGCCGACGTTAGTTCAGTTTGCACTCTCGTGGCAGGCGACTGGTCGTACGCCGTCGATCTCGACGAGTATGTTGCCATTACGGCGGAGAACTGTGCCTCCCTGACGTCCAACGCGGCCTTCATGCAGTTCGGCTCGCTGCCGGCCCTGGTCGACCTTCCGGGCCTCGTAGACATTCAGCGGCTCGCGTGGGTCGACGCAATCAATGCGTTTACCTGGATTCTGGTGGTGCTGGTGCTGGAAATGGACGTCAGACTGATCGAGGCAAATCGATTCGAGGGGCGCATAGTGCGTGTGAGCTACGTCCTCAAAGTCACCCTGTATGCCACGTTGTTGATCGCCGCCGTGTACTGGGGCTTCAAGGGCGATTTCGTCGACTTCTGGGATGCCTTCCTATGGCTGCTCGCCTTCTTCTCGATCGAGATGAACGTGCGCAAGTGGCAGCAGGAAGAAACAGACGCTGCGTCAGGGTAAGACTTCGAACAGCGGATCGGCCTCGGCGAGCGCCGCAAGCGCAGGGTCTTCGTCGCCGACTTTGATCAGAATGACGTTCGACTCGACATCTGTCACGATCAGGTAAGGGTGCCAGGCGTCATCCTCGTCTCGACGATAGTATCCGGATACTTCCCAACCGCCCTCGTTCGGGTAGATGTATACCTTGCCGACGCGCCGCTGGGGATTCAGGGGGTCGACGATCTCGGGTCCTTCCAGACCGGCGCGCTCGATCAGCAACTCTCTGGCCTGCAGGACCGCGTCCTCCTGGCGCCGACGCTCTTCGAGCCTCTCCGGATTGCTTACCCAGTGGTATGCATACCAGGCGACCAGCAGGCCGACGGCGATCCCGAATACGTAGCTGCCGATGCGGTGGTTCATCCCCGCTCAATCTCCTTCTTGAGTCGAATCGACCTCGATCGGTTCGAGATCGAAATTGGTGCTCGTGCAATCGTTGCTGCCATCGAAGTCAGTGCCGTTTATCCGCAGCTTCTCGAATTCGGCGACGTTAGCGTCATTCGCTGGGAGAATCAGAAAGTCCCGATAAGTGTAGTAGACGGCCCTATCGGACCTGCAGAAACTCAGAATGAACGGCCGCGACATGATCTCCAGACTATTGTCCATGCCGAAATAGGAGACATTGATCTGAATCTCGATCTCGGTCTCTTTCCGCATCGAGCCGTAATAAACGTCGATCACTCTGAGGTTTGCGAGGTACATTTTGAACCCGCTGAACGAATCGCGTAGATCCGTTTCCTGCATTGCAACGACTTCGACCAGAGCAGAGTATTGCGAGTCCGCGAAGTTGGCTTCGGCGAACATGGACTGTCCAGCCGCGCCGCCAGGCAGAGCAACAATGAGCAGTAGCATGCCGAATACGCCGGTTTCCCGAGCCCGGGTTGAAGTAGTTCCGAATCGCTGCACGCAGATTCTCGTTACAGACTGAAGTTGGCGGCAATTCTCTCACAGCCATGCGAGAGTTGGAGTTGCACGGACCCATGGCAACAGCCCCAAGACATCGCAACACGTTCTTGATGGTATTACCTGGGGAGCGCACAATACATCACTAAGAGGGGCGATTAGCTCAGTTGGGAGAGCGCCGCATTCACATTGCGGAGGTCACTGGTTCGAGACCGGTATCGCCCACCACTCAATTCCAAAACGCGCTGCGTAGAGCCTTCCTCAAGGCTAAGCTAATTAGTGGGGACTATTAGAGGAGACTGACGATGGGTTTCGCATTGTCCGACATGCAGCTGACGAGCTCCGCCTTCTCCGACGGAGAGGGCATTCCGGCTCGCCACACCTGCGAGGGCGAGGATATTTCTCCGTCACTTCGATGGACCGACGTGCCGGAGGGTACGCGGGAGTTCGCGCTGATCTGCCACGATCCTGACGCGCCGCTGATAAAGCCCGGCAACTTCGGCTACGTTCATTGGGTCCTCTACGGTATTCCGGGATCGGCTGCCGAGTTGCCCGAGGGTGTAGCGGCGCACACGTCGGGTACGAACGACTTCGGCAAGCTTGGATACGGCGGTCCCGCACCGCCTCCGGGACACGGGACCCATCGATATTTCTTCTGGCTGTTCGCACTGCGTAGCGAGCTGGGCCTCGATGCCGGGCTGACGATGTGGGAGTTGCTGGAGAAGATCGAACCGGAAGTCCTCGGCATGAACCGACTGATGGGGACGTACGCCCGGTAGGCTGCGCTGCGGCAGTACGCTCTCGGCTCAATCGATGCCGAGCAGTTTGTGCGTCTGCAGACTCAGCTTCCACTGCGGATGGCGCAGGCAATACTCGATCGCCCTTTTGGTGTTGTCATCCTGCTGAGCATCGTCGCAGGGCTGCAGGAAGAAATGCTTGAAGTGCAGATCGATGAATTGCTCGGGTTGCGCTTCCGCCTCCTGCTGCGGATAGACTAGCTTTAGCTCGTCCCCTGTCGTCTGCACGAGGTCGGCATTGGCCTTCGGGCTGACGCACAGCCAGTCGATGCCGTCAGGCGCCGCGAGCGTGCCGTTCGTCTCGACACCGATTTCGAATCCGGCCGCGTGAAGCGCGTCGATCGCTTTGCTGTCCAGCTGCAATAGCGGCTCGCCGCCCGTGCACACGACGTAGCGATCGTCGTCACCGGCGCGCCAAGCGGCTGTAACTGCAGCTGCCAGCTCGCTCGCAGTCTCGAACTTGCCGCCGCCGGGACCGTCGGTGCCGACGAACTCGGTGTCGCAGAACTTGCACACGGCCGCTATACGATGTTCCTCGCGGCCGGACCAGAGGTTGCAGCCAGCAAAGCGCAGGAAGACCGCCGGTCGGCCGGTATGTGCGCCCTCGCCCTGCAGCGTGAAATAGATTTCCTTGACGGAATACGTCATGGCGCCGTCAACAAGGGGTCCGTGACACCGGCTTCATCGAAGCCCTTCGCTCGCAGCTGGCAGGCGGGACATTCGCCGCAGGGTGGCCGCTCGCCGTTGTAGCACGTGTGCGTCAGCGCCATCGCTTCGAGTCCGCCGACCTCTCGCGCGAGTTCGATCGTCTCCTTTTTGGACAGGTGCATGAGTGGCGAGTGAATGACGATATCGCTCTCCATGCCCAGCCTCAGCGTCTCTTGCAGCGACTGCATCGTCTCTTCGCGGCAGTCCGGATAACCGCTGTAGTCGGTCTGGGCCACCCCGGCTACGAGATTGCCAATACCGCGCTGCCAGGCCAGGGCCGCTGCGAAGGTCAGGAAGATCAGATTGCGTCCCGGCACGAACGTATTCGGCAGTCCGGTTTCGTCGTCAATTATGTCTGCGACCGCTATACCGGAATCGGTCAGCGCATCGCCGCCGAGTGCAGCGAAAGAATCGATCGGCAGTATTGTGTGCGGCACATCGGCAGCGGCGGCAATCTCCTGCGCACAGTCTATTTCGATGCGGTGGCGCTGCCCGTAGTCGAAAGTTACCGCAGACACGTTGCCGTGCCCGAAACGGCCGATCGCCCAATAGAGACAAGTCGTGGAATCCTGTCCGCCGGACAACACGACGAGCGCCTTGTTCGAATCCGACTTCATGATTCCGTATCCGGACTGCGACCACCGCGGACACCGTGCTCGAAGTCCTCCCAGACTGGCTGCTCATACGTGACGTAGTAGTCGCCCAGCAGTTGCACGGATTGATCCCAGAGGCGATCAGCCATCGCTTCGTTTTCGAGGTGACTGTCCTCAATGCTCACCGGATTGCAGTCCTCGAACCAGGCGCCGCTCGTCGCGCCGAGCGCGGGATTCGTCGCAAGGTAGCAACTCGTTGCTGCGCCCTGCTCCACGTTCTTGCCGCTGACGGCGGTCAAGACTCCGAACATGAACTGCATGAAGCCGTTCAGATTGCGGTCGATCTCGGTGTTGATGACACCCGGATGAAGGGCGTTGGACGTAATTCGTGTGCCGCGCAGGCGCCTGGCAAGCCCCGACGAAAACAGAGCGTTCGCCAGTTTGGAGTGGCCGTAAGCCATGGAGTCGCTGTAGCCGTCTGCGAGAGTCAGATCGTCGAAACGAATGCCCGCCTCAGGCGCCTTGGTATAAGCGGTCCGGCTGGCGACTACGACGACTCTGCCCTGGAAAGCGAAGAACAAGCGGTCGAGGATGCGATTGACGAGCAGGAAGTGGCCAAGGTGATTGATCGCGAAATGCTTCTCGACGCCGCCGACGAGTTCGCGGTCGTTGCCACCGCCCCGGTACCCGGCGTTGCAGATGAGCATGTCGATCGGCGAGTTCAACGAGCGTATCTGGTCCGCGCAGGCGACTACCGACTCCGGATCGGACAGTTCGAGTGCCAGCGGTGTCGTGACCCCGACGACTCGGTTGCAGGCATCCTGCGCCCGCTCCAGCGACCGGCTCGTGCCCACCACGTAACAGCCGCGCTTGGCGAGCACGCGCATCGTTTCGAAGCCGATTCCTGAGCTACAGCCGGTCACGACGGCGATCTTGCCAGTCAGGTCGATACCTTCGGTGACGTCCTCCGCCGTGGAGTCCTCATCGAAGTTGCTGCGTCCTCGGCCGCGCTGGAGTCGGACGTCGTGTCTACCGCATCGCCGTCGCCGAACAGCGAGTCAAGCTGAGCTCGCGCGACGTCGGCTTCACTCTTTCGAGCAGCGTCGAAAGCCTGATCGCTCGGCGAGTAGTAATCGCAGAAATTCAGCCGCTCTTTCTCGGTCACGTCCTCGGCGTCGTCTTCGCGACACTGGCGAGGGACGCCGGGATCGAAGAACCGGCACATTTTGCAGACGTGAATATAGTTTTCGCACGCGGGGCAGACGTCCTGCCGGGAAAACGGCAACGACAGGGCCGCGAGCGCCTCGCCGCAGCGGTAACAAACGATGTTGTGCGTCATGCGGCCCTCCGCGATAGGTGAGGGCCGCAGTATAACGCTGCAAGCTTCCAGCTAGTGCCCAGGAGAACTATCGCTGGTGTGGCTCTGGTTCAGCTGACTCGGCACGAACTCGTTCATGACGGCGTCATGCAGAATGTCGGGCGGCAGGATTCCCTGAGCCAGCACGAAATCGTGAAACGCCTGCTGATTGAAGTCGTCCTGCAGTGCGAGCTCAGTCCGCAGTCTGAGAGACTGCATTTTGCTGTATCCATAGTAGTAGGCTGTCGCCTGACCCGGCATGCGATACGTGTAACGTTCGACCTCGTTCTGGGCCCATGATTCGCCGACGGCCATGTCCTCCATGATCAGCCGTTTGGCTTCCTCCGGAGTGATCAGCCCGAGGTTCAGCATGGGATCGAGAAACATCCGTCCCGCACGCATGAGCCGGTACTGAAGGCTGATCATCTGCCCCTCAGGCGGCAGATACGGGCGAACGATGGCCTCGGCGTAGAGGCCCCAGCCTTCCACATTCGCACTGTTGAATGCGAACAGCACTCGCGTTATGGACACTCCGCCCTCCAGGATACTCGAGAACTGCATCTCGTGACCGGGGCGAGCTTCGTGTGCGGTAAGCGTCCACGAGCCGGCGACGTAGGTGTCGTCAGTCTGCTGCCAGCTGCCGTCCTCGTTCTGGAGAAGCTGCGGGATGACAAAGTACGGATACTCACCGGTATTGCCAATCAGCCGCGGCACGTCGAGATGCGGTGCGGGTTGCGCGGCAGTCTCGGCCGCATCCGCGATGCGAATTCCGGCATCACGCTCTGGAAGCGTAATGATCTCCTCTCGGACGATGATCTCCTCGAGTTCACGCAGAATGTTGTAATAGTGATCCAGCATCTGGTCGCCA
>CALZMR010000067.1:10947-20741 GCA_945788575.1 uncultured Woeseiaceae bacterium | reverse complement strand
TCGCCGGTTCGCAGCGCCACGGAGATTGCCACGACGCGATGCTGGTGAAGCGGCAGAAAGTCGCTGCCGGTTGCCTGCTCGCGTTTGAACGTCATGGCCGTGGCGACGTCCTCGTCGCTGATGCCGTCCATACCCAGAAGCTGTCGACCAGACTCGACGTCCGGCACGGTCTCGATGTCGAAGGAAAAGCAATGCATAGAAGCTATCTCAGTCTGAAGTTTCGACGACGGCGAAAGCGATCACGAGGCCGGCGTCGTCAGTCAGGCTCACATGCCCCTTGCCGATTCCCAGCCGGTCGCAAACGCGCTTACCGCGTTCCGACCACGCGACCAGCGGTCTGCCCCACTGGTTCATGGTAATTCCCACGTCCCGGATCCACACCCCGTGGGCGAATCCCGTTCCCATCGCTTTCACAGTTGCCTCTTTGCCGGCAAAGCGCATCGCCAGGAATCGCACCGGTTCCTTGCTCTTGTGGAATAGCTCGATCTCCTCGTCCATCAGAAGCCTGCGGACAAAGCGATCACCGAAGCGCTCGTAGATCGCCTGCACTCGGGACAGTTCGACAATGTCGGTGCCGACACCGAATATCATGCAGCGTCCCTTGCTTCGAGCATGAGCAGCTTCATTTCGCGCACGGCCTCAGCCAATCCGCTGAACACCGCGCGCGCCACGATCGAGTGGCCGATGTTGAGTTCGCGAATCTGTGGAATCGCGGCGACCGAAGCGACGTTCAGATAATTGAGTCCGTGGCCGGCATTGATAACAAGGCCGAGCCCTGCCCCGTACTCCGCGGCTCTGACTATTCGCTCGAGTTCTTCGGCAGGGTCTGCGCTGTCGGCGTAGGCGCCCGTATGAAGTTCAACGACCGGCGCACCGACCTCGGCAGCCGCATCGAGCTGTTCCAGCTCAGGATCGATGAACAGAGAGACCCGTATCCCGGCGTCGCCGAGTCTTCTACAGGCGGCGGCCACCCGGCTCTTCCGGCCCACGACGTCCAGACCGCCTTCGGTTGTGAGTTCCTCGCGCTTCTCGGGTACCAGACAGCAATCGCTGGGCAAGGTTTGCACGGCGATGTCGAGCATCTCGTCGGTCACCGCGCACTCCAGATTCATATGCGTTCGCATGACGGCGGCTATCGCCGGCAGGTCATCATCCTGAATGTGCCGCCGGTCTTCCCGCAGGTGCACCGTGATGCTGTCCGCACCCGCCTGCTCGGCGATGACGACAGCGTCTCGCGGCCGCGGGTAGCTGGTGCCGCGCGCCTGGCGCAGCGTCGCGATATGGTCGATATTCACGCCAAGGTGGATTGGATTTTCGGTCACGTAATGTTCTTTCTGCTTGATCCGGCGAGCGCGCATTGTATCGCGACAGACGGGATCGCGTTATTCGGACCGACCCTTGTGAAGCTCCACCAGGACCTTGCGGCTCTTGAGCTCCCGCCCACCGAGGTGATAGTGAATTAGCTGACGCATGAGTCGTCCGGCCGAGCGCAGAATTTCCGCCTCGTCGAATCGGCTCTCGCGTATTCCGATCAACTGCGCGCCGGAGAAAACCATAGCACCGGATCCGCGCTGGACCCGGACCGGACCCTGCTCCGCCCGGTACTCGTAATTGGCACCGGCATCGATATCCTCGTGCGAGACGGCCTCACGGTCGAGATTGACGGCGTATCCCAGCAATCTGAGCAGTTCGATCTCGAACAGCCTGAGGGTGGGAGCCGGGTCGTCCGCCGCGGCGAGCGCGTGCACGGCATCGCGATAGGCCGAGAACACTTCGGGTTGAGAATCGTGTCGGTGCTGAAAATTCAGGATCAGCTCGTTTGCGTAGTATCCGGACAGCAATGCGTCACCCGTCAATGCCAGTGGCGGACCATCGAGCTCGGCGCCGGTAAGAGTGCCGAGATCGCGCTTCAGCACCCAGCTCATTCTGAGCGGCATGAACGGGCGCAGAATTCCCTTGAGACGAGAACGCGCTCCCCTGGCGCCGCGAGCGATCAGCGCGAGGCGGCCATGGTCACGACTCAGGACGTCGAGCAACAGACTCGAATCCCGAAACGGCCGTTGATGCAACAGAAACGCCGGCTCCTGCTCTGCTCTGTACATGGCCGCCTCAGGGGCTGTCGAAGCCGAGCGAACGCAGATCCTGTTCGCTGTCGGCCCAGTTCTGTTTGACCTTGACCCAGAGTTCGAGATGCACGCGTCTACCCAACAGCTCGTTGAGTTCGAGCCGAGCTGCACGCCCGATCTGCTTGAGCTTGGCACCCTGTCTACCGACGACGATGCCCTTCTGGCTATCCCGCTCCACCCAGATTATCGCACCGATATCGATTTGCTCGCCGGCCTCATCGTAGCGCTCGATCTGTACGGTAAGCCCATACGGCAGCTCCTGATGAAGCTGCAGGGTGAGCTTCTCGCGGATGATCTCCGCCGCGTAGAATTCCTTGCCCCTGTCGGTGCGCATCTCCTCCGGAAACAACGGCGGCGATTCAGGCAGCCATTTCGGTATCGCCGCCAGCAACTCATCGAGGTTGTCGCCCTTCTGCGCTGAGATCGGAATCAACTCCGCGAATTCGTGCCTATCCGACATCTCCGCCAACGCTCCCAGCACCGCCTCCCTCGGTTTCACCGCGTCGACCTTGTTCAGCAGCGCAAACGCCGGACGACCAGACTCGCGGATGCGGGCCAGCACGTCCGCATCCTCGTCTTTCCAGCGCCCCGCTTCAGAAACGAACAGAATCAGGTCAGCGTCGGCGAGCGCCGCGGCGGCCGTTCTGTTCATGAGGCGATTCATCGCCTTATTGGCGCTCCGGTGCAGACCGGGCGTGTCGACAAACAGAATCTGAGCGTCATCGCCGCTGTGCACCGCCAATATTCGATGCCTCGTGGTCTGCGGCTTCGCGGTGACGATGCTGACTTTGTGCCCGACCAGCGCATTGATCAGGGTGGATTTGCCGACGTTCGGCCGGCCGACGACTGCGACAAAGCCGCAGCGATACGGTGTTTCTGTCACTGCTTCACATCCGTGAGTTGCTCGAGCATCCGCTCGGCTGCTTGCTGCTCGGCGTTCCGCCGCGAACTACCAAAACCCAGGGTCTCGGCCTCGACACCATCGACGGCGCAACTGACTTCGAATCGCTGCCGATGGGCCTTGCCCGTTACCTCGACAAGCGCATACTCAGGCAAACTGAGTCCCCGCCCCTGCAGCAATTCCTGCAGCCGGGTCTTGGGATCGCGCAGTTCGCCGGGGTCGGGCAGTGACTCCAGGCGATCACCAAATGACTTCTCGATCGCCCGCCGCGCCGCCTCGAAGCCAGCGTCCAGGTAAACCGCGCCGAACAGGGCCTCGAGCGCGTCGGCAAGAATCGATTCGCGACGATGTCCGCCGGACTTCCTTTCGCCGCTACCGAGAATCAGGTATTCGCCCAGGCCAAGATCCGCGGCAATCGACGCAAGCGAAGCGTCGTTGACCAGCGATGCACGCAGGCGACTCAGATCACCCTCGTCGGCGCCGGGAAGTGCGCGAAAAACGAACTCGGAGACGACGACGTCAAGCACCGCGTCACCCAGATATTCCAGACGCTCATTGCTCTCGCCTGACGCGCTGCGGTGCGTGAGTGCCTGTTCGAACAGGCCGGGATCGTCGAAGTCGTAGTCGAGAGTCGACTTAAGCCAGGTCTTCGCCTTGTCCAAGGTATCGCTCGTAGTTTCGGCTGACAGAGCTCGCTCAGCCGAGAGGCGGATCAGCGGCGCACGAGTGCTGACTTGTCGAAGTGTACCGTGAACGAGATGTTGGCAATGAATGGAGCCGTATGATCGTAGTCCGCACGCACCTCGAAGCCGCCATCCACCGCCGTGACCGACACTTCGCGGGCCGTGATGACGCCGACACTCTCGACGTCGAAACGGCGCTCGATCGAGGCTCGGATAGCACCGCTGGTGGGCCCCTTGCCGTCAAACTCCTGGTGCACGCCATCCACGACGCCCGAGATCTTCATGTAATTCAGATACACCGGCACCAGTCGAATAAACGCGAACGCGAACAGGCCGACGAACAGCGCGAGAATCATCATTCCCAGCGTGGTCATGCCCTTTTCGCGGCGTCTGGCGTTCAGTCTACCCAGCATAGTCGTGGCCTCCGATCTAGCATGCGGCTGGCAGCCGCGTTCATCACCGTAGCGCTATTCTAAGCTGCCAATCAGTGACTTACACCTCATTATTCGATTTTGGTGCCGATCCGGCTCCAGTCAGGCCAGGTCAGGCCATCCATATGCATCCAGATTCTCACTGCCTCACCGACCAGGTGCGTTTCCGGGATCATCCCGACCGCATCGAAACGGCTGTCCGTGCTGTTGTCCCGATTGTCACCCATCATGAAATAGTGGCCCTCGGGGACGATGTACAGGTAGTAACCGTCGGTCGTGATGTCCGCGGGGTCCCCGCGACCGTTCGGGTTTCTGACGATGATGTCGTGCTCACGGTCGAAAAGCTGCTCCCTGTGAAGCGAGGGCGGTCGGTTCACGAAGCCACCATTTCCCTGCGCCCTCGGCGAAATCGGCGGGTCGAGCTGCATGAGCTGCCCGTTGATACGCAGCCGATGACCGTCGTACTCGATCCGGTCGCCGGGCAGCCCGACGACACGCTTGATGTAGTTGACGCTGGGGTTCGATGGCAGACGAAAGACGACGACATCTCCACGCTCAGGAGATCCGGTGTCGATAATCCTGGTTTCGGTGACCGGCAGCCGCAGTCCGTAAGAGTATTTCTTGACGAATATGAAGTCACCCTGCACCAGAGTCGGCTCCATAGAGCCCGACGGTATCCGGAACGGCTCGAAAACAAATGACCGAATCACGAGCACGAACAGCAGGACGGGAAAGAACGACTGGCAGTAATCGACGAGCGTCTGCCTGGCGGCCGGCGTCTTCTTCCAGCGGTTGGCGCGCTGCCACCAGAACTTGTTGACGACGACGACGAGCCCGGTGAACGCCGTCAGCAGGGTCAGAATCAATGCGAGATTAAAGCTCAAAGTGGTGGTCCTCTATCGCTACCCGTCGGCCATACGAACCAGGCGTCCGACTTCGTTCTGTTCAACTACTTGTCGGTTCGCAGCACCGCGAGGAACGCTTCCTGCGGAATCTCCACGGATCCGACCTGTTTCATTCGCCGCTTGCCGGCTTTCTGCTTCTCGAGCAGCTTGCGCTTGCGGCTGACGTCGCCACCATAACACTTCGCCGTCACGTTCTTGCGAAGCGCCTTCACAGTACTGCGCGCGATGACCTGACTGCCGACCGCCGCCTGGATCGCCACGTCGAACATCTGCCGCGGTATGAGTTCGCGCATTTTGTCGACAAGATCGCGGCCGCGTCTGGTCGAACTGGACCGGTGCACGATGATCGACAGTGCATCCACTCTTTCTTTGTTGATGAGCACGTCGAGGCGAACCAACTGCGCGGGCTCGAAGCGCTCGAAGTGATAGTCGAACGATGCAAATCCACGGCTGACCGATTTCAGTCGGTCGAAGAAATCGAGGACGACTTCGGCCAGCGGTATTTCGTACTCGAGCGAGACCTGACTGCCCAGATAGCGGATGTGCTTCTGAACGCCGCGCTTCTCGACGCAAAGTTTCATCACGCTACCAACGTGTTTCTCGGGAACGAGAATACCGGCAGTGATGATCGGCTCGCGGAGCTCAGCGATCTCGTTTGCCGGCGGCAAACGGGAAGGGTTGTCGATGAGTGTTACATTGCCCGAGTTGTCAACGACCTCGAACACGACCGTCGGCGCCGTCGTAATCAGCTCCAGGTCGTACTCGCGCTCGAGACGCTCCTGCACGATCTCCATGTGCAGCATTCCCAGGAATCCGCAACGGAAACCGAAGCCTAATGCGACCGAGGTCTCGGGCTCGAAGTGCAAGGCGGCATCGTTGAGCCTGAGTTTCTGCAACGCCTCCCGGAAGTTCTCGTATTCGTCGGAACTGATCGGGAACAGACCGGCGAATACGCGCGGCTGAACCTGCTTGAAGCCCGGCAGCGGTTCGCTGCACGCGTTCTTCGTCAATGTCAGCGTGTCACCGACGGGCGCGCCGTAGATATCCTTTATGGCCGCGATCACGAAGCCGACCTCACCCGTACCGAGCTCGTCGCGATCCTGCATCTTCGGCGTGAATCCGCCGACACGATCTGCGTTGTAGGCATCCCCTGTCGACATGACGGTGAACTTCGCACCCTTCTTCAGACTGCCATTCATTACTCGAACGAGGGAGACGACACCAACGTAGTTGTCGAACCAGGAATCGATGATCAATGCCTGCAGCGGTGCATCCGGGTCGCCTAACGGTGGCGGTATGCGTGCGACGATCGCCTCGAGCAGCTCGGGGACGCCCTCGCCCGTCTTGGCGCTGACCCGTATCGAATCCTGCGCGTCGATACCGATGACATCCTCGATCTCGTGCAGGACCCGTTCAGGGTCGGCCGCTGGCAAATCGATCTTGTTGAGTACCGGCAGAACCTCAAGGCCCTGATCGATCGCGGTGGTGCAATTCGCGACGCTCTGGGCCTCGACCCCCTGAGCGGCATCGACAACGAGCAACGCGCCCTCGCAGGCCGCCAGCGAACGGGACACCTCGTAGGAGAAGTCGACGTGACCGGGGGTGTCGATGAAATTCAGCTGGTAGACCTGCCCGTCCTGCGCCGTGTATGACAGCGACACGCTCTGAGCTTTGATCGTGATCCCACGCTCACGCTCGAGATCCATCGAATCGAGGACCTGCTCCGCCATCTCGCGCTCCGCAAGCCCGCCGCAGAGTTGAATGAAGCGGTCCGCAAGCGTCGACTTGCCATGGTCGATGTGCGCGATGATGGAGAAATTTCGTATTTGCTTCATGGTCTTAGGGGGGCTCGGAACCGGCGCAGTATACCGATTTATTGCTCGCCTGCGAGTGCCCGGAGAACGGCATCGGCATCGAGTTCGTATTGGCAGAGCACTCGTCCCCCGAATTTCACCACCGGCACGCTGAGACCGTACGCATCGCGCCACTCGGGCCGGCTGTCGACGTCATGCACCGAAACCTCTGCTCGGCCTCTGACCAATGGCAGGAGGGCCTCAATGAGAACCTCGCAAAGATGGCAGCCCCTGCGGCTGTAGACGACGATTTCCTGCACTTAAGCAATCACTTGTGGCGTGAAATCTCGCAGGCAACCGCGCAGCCGCCGCTTGGCGAGCCAAATGCCGGCTCCCAGGCCCGAAATGGCGGCAACGGCCGCGCCGGCATCACCAAGCGCGGCAAGATAGGCAAGTGCTGCCGCCGCCGCCGCCGCGGCAAGCGGCCAGCCGTAAACGATGACCGCCGCACGCAGCACGTTGTTCGGCGCCAGCGTTATGTTGACGACGTCACCGGCGTCAATGTCCGCTCCCGCTGGTACAAGAGCTTCCACGCGCCGACTTCGAAGCATCCCGAGGCCGGCACCGCATCCTTTGCCCGCCGCACATCGGGGGCAAATTGCGGCAATGTCGACCTCGACGAGCGCACGCCGGCCAGCCGCGCCTGCCTCGAGCGCAATAACCGTGCCCTGCTGGGTTTGCATATCGTTGAGTTTACGGCAAAGCCGGGAGCGTCACTCGATCCGTACGGCGAGTGCAATACTCTCCACGGTCACCTCGGGAACGTCGCCGACAGCAGTCACGCGATGGTTGCCGACGACATAGCTGTAGGTACTCGACGCGCCGATCCTCGAGCTCTCCGGATCGGCTTCTCCGGAATGCGCCGAAATGAACACGGATACGCTGGCGAGTCCGTCTCCGTACATGATATGGGTTACAGGCTCCTCGCTGCCCGGAAGCAACTCTTCCTGTGCGGACATGACCCGGAAGCCCGGTGGCAGATCCTCGCCGTGCAGGCCGCTGACATCGACGGGCGTCGCCTCGCGACGTGGCGAGGTCAGCCAACGGAAATCCTCGGTACTGTATGACGGTGCGAGCGCGCTCGACAGCACCTCCGTACCGAGACTGATGTCGGCGAATTTGACTTGTTCCAGCCACTGTCCGTCGTCGCCAATCAATTGGGTCTGAAGCGGAAAGCCAGTCTCGATGTCCAGCCAAACGCGGTGTTCGTACCGGAACTCATCGTGAGGACGAAGTGCAAGCATCAGCGCTGAGCGTCCAGCGACGCGGTCCTCGCGAACGACGACCAGGTCGTACTGATTGCCCGTTCGGATTCGGCCGGTGGGGAGCGTCGAAAAAAGCGTACTCTGATCATTCCATTCTTCGACGAGCACCGACTTGCTCTCGGGAAGAATGCAGTGAACCTCGTTGCCGTTGCGGATGATCTCGAGCCCGTTGCCTTCCTGGGCAACCACTCGCTCTCGAATGACGCCGTCCGATACCGAATGCACGACCTTGAGTGCCTCAGCGCGACCTTCCTCAATCCGGATAACCGTACCCTCGTAATCGAGGGTCTGCGTAGCGTTCGCCATCCGGTCGAGCCACACATGCGGGTCTTCCTGCGCGACGGCGGTGCTACAAGCGCCGACCAGCGCCAGCAGAATGTATTTCAGAATTCTGCCAGGTCGCGGGGTCATTCCACGATCGGCTCGTCGGCCTCGGTGTCGCCGGTGTCGCCGGTGTCGTCGACGTCAGCCTCGCCGTCCGCGTCTTCGGCCAACGGCCGCTCGCTGTCCTGCTCCTCAACGGCTTCTCGACCGAGTTCTATCGACGTCAGCACGGTAGTGATGTTGTTCTCGGGTCCGGCTGCATCATGATGCAGTCTTAACTGCTCGAGGTACTCGCTGACCGACGGTTGCGTGATCCCTTCGCCAGCCACGAGGCTGCCATCCGCAGGTTCGACTCCAACGCCGCCACCGGATATCGTCTGCTGCAGCCCGATGATTGCGACGAGCGCCACGGCGGCCGCTATCGCAAACCCGGCCAACGGCCGAAGTCTTCGGTCGCCCCCGCCGGCAGTTTCGCCGGCGAGTTCAATACCCTCACCAGACTCGATCGCAGTGCCGATTCGTTCGCGCAGGAACTCCATCCCGGCCGGCTGAAACTCGCCCCGCATCGCGCGACCAATGACGAGGTACTCACCGAGCTCTCGGCGCAGTTCGGCATCCTGACTCAGCCGCCTGAGCAGCAGTTCCTTCTCGTTGTCCGGCAATTCGCCGTCGACGAACGCAGACAATTGCATCCTGATTGCTTCGTTCATTTCGTCTCGAGCGGACTCGCTCCGCCCAACCCCCTGGTCGATTCGTTCATACCCTACCTAAACGGGACTACCCCGCCTAATCCGTTTGCTCCGAACCCGGCCGAAGCCGCTCCCGGCCTCTAACGGATCACGTTTCCTACTTTTTTGGCGATCGCATCGCGCGCACGGAATATCCTCGATCTAACCGTTCCGACCGGACACTCCATCGTCTGTGCGATCTCCTCGTAACTCATCCCGTCCAGCTCACGCAGGATGATCGCCGTCCGCAGATCGTCAGGCAGCGCCTGGATCGCGCGTTCAACCGTCTGCTTGAGCTCGCGGCCCATCGACACGCTTTCCGGCGTGTCCGTCTCTCGGAGCTTTGCATGCAGGTCGTACTGCTCCGGGTCCTGCAGGTCGAGCTCGACGTCCATCGGCCGTCGGCGCTGCGCAGCAAGATGGTTCTTAGCCGTATTCACGGCGATCCTGTACAGCCACGTATAAAACGCGCTGTCGCCACGAAAACGAGGTAACGCTCGGTAGGCCTTGATGAAAGCCTCCTGCGTGATATCCAACGCCTGCTCGGGGTCACGAACATATCGCATCACCAGGTTCAC
>CALZMR010000067.1:0-10940 GCA_945788575.1 uncultured Woeseiaceae bacterium | reverse complement strand
TGCTGATACTTGAGCACCAGCACATCGAACGCACCCTTGTCACCTTTCTGGACTCGCCTGACCAGCGTTGTGTCCGTCGGTTCATTCGACATCCGAAAGCGCCTGACGAGCTGCGGAGCACCGCTGCTCGATGCCCTGATAGACCGAGCGATGCCCTGAAAGTTCTGTATTTGTTGCCAATATCATCGTGATTGTGTGACGCAGTACGCACCAGCAGCACGAATTGGGCTGCCTCATCGGCGCGAGCGCATGTTAGCACGGGCCAACATGGCGACAAATCACCTGAAAACGGCGCCACTGCTTGCTTGTACGGCTATCCCCCGCGACAAGTTCGCCCCAGGCCGCGGCGTGCGACGCGCGCACCCGTAGCCAGGCCAGCCCGGGAAGGAGCACCGTCCCGGAGGCCAACTGCCCCGTGCCGCGGGATCCATCCCGGTAAGTAAATTCGACCGAACCGTCGGCGTACAGCCGGTAGCCGACGATGCGCCTGTAGCGGCTCAGCAAACCGAAAATGCCGAACACCAAACAGCCAAGCCAGCTCAGGGATGCGAGCGATTTCGGCCAACCCGGCAGAGGGCTCGTCAGAATGACGACAAGGCCCAGGAGTGTGAAAAGGAGCCCTGAGAGCAGCACTGCAACCCGTAGTCTCGGCTCAGGCAGAATCTCGCTCGAGTATCTGACGGACGACGATGGCAATCGACTCGGACCTGGGCGCTTCCCCCTTCAGAAAGTACCCGACCAGTTCCGGATCGGAAACCGTCAGAAGCTCCTCAAACGCCGACTTTTGAGCCTCGTCCGCAGATTCATAGCGAGAGACCAACCACCACAGGAGCAGCTCGTCGAGCTCTCGCATTCCGCGCCTGCATTGCCACCTGAGCCTGGATAACTCTGAGTTAGTCATGGGTACGATCGGCACTGCCGTTTGAGTCTGAAGGTCCTGGCAGTCATCGAAGAATCCGGCCTTGCTGGTGTGGCCCGGCAAGGAGCTTAGTGTCGCCGCTCCGCCAGCATCTTCTTGGTCTCGGCGATAGCGCGCGCCGGATTCAGGCCTTTCGGGCAGGTTTGGGTGCAGTTCATGATCGTGTGACAGCGATACAGCCGGAACGGATCCTCCAGATAGTCCAGCCGTTCGCCCGTTGCCTCATCGCGGCTATCCACGAGCCAGCGATAGGCCGCCAGCAACGCCGCCGGGCCGAGATAGCGATCGCTGTTCCACCAATAGCTCGGACAGCTGGTCGAACAGCAGGCACACAGGATGCAGGCCGACGGCTCGTCGATGAGTTCCTGATCTTCCTTGCTCTGCAAGCGCTCGCGATCGGGCGGAGGCGGTGTCCGCGTCTGCAGCCAGGGCTTGATCGACGCGTACTGCGCGTAGAAGTTGGTGAGGTCCGGGACCAGATCCTTGACGACCGGCAGGTGCGGCAATGGGTAGATGCGAATATCGCCACCGACATCGGCAATCGCGCTGATGCACGCCAGCGTGTTGCCGCCGTCGATATTCATCGCACAGCTGCCGCAGATGCCCTCCCTGCAGGAACGTCGAAACGTGAGAGTAGGATCGATCTCGTTCTTGATCTTGATCAGCGCGTCGAGAACCATCGGGCCGCAGCTCGACATGTCCACCTCATAGGTGTCCACGCGCGGATTCTCGCCGCTTTCCGGATCGTAGCGGTAGATCGCGAAGCGCTTCACGTTGCCGGAACCGTTGGCCACCGAATGATGGTGACCTTTGCGAATCCTCGAATTGGGTGGCAGTCGGAACTCAGCCAAGATCGGTACTCCTAGTAAACCCGCGCCTTTGGCGGCACGGCTTCGACCTCATCGGTCATGGTGTTCTGATGCACGGGGCGATAGTCGAATTGGACCTGACGATCCTCATCTACCCAGCACAGCGTGTGCTTCATCCAGTCCTGATCGTCACGATCCGGATAGTCTTCGCGCGCGTGTGCCCCGCGGCTCTCCAAACGGTTGGCCGCAGACTCGATGGTCGTAATCGCATTGAGCAGGAGATTCTCGAGTTCCATGGTCTCGATCAGGTCCGTGTTCCAGATCAACGATCTATCGGCGACCTTTACGTCCCCGAAGCTCGCGAACGTCGCCTGCATCCTTTCGACGCCTTCGGCCAGCGATTCACCGGTACGGAATACCGCGGCGTAGTTTTGCATCGTCCGCTGCATCTCGAGACGAATCTCCGCCGTCGAACGGCTGCCGTCAGCGTTTCTGAGGCGATCGATACGCTCGACGCTGTTCTGGCCGGCATCGGCGGCGAGCGGCCGATGGCGTTGGCCAGGCTCCAACGTGTCCTTAAGGTGCTTGGCTGCCGCCCGGCCGAACACGACGAGGTCGAGCAGCGAGTTCGACCCCAGACGATTGGCGCCGTGCACCGAGACGCACGCAGCCTCGCCGACAGCGACCAGCCCCGGGACCACGGTCTCGGGGTCGCCGTCCTTCACGGTGACGACTTCGCCTGTGTACTTCGCAGGGATTCCGCCCATGTTGTAGTGAACCGTCGGTAGAACAGGAATCGGCGACCTGGTAACGTCGACACCGGAGAAAATTCGCGCGGTCTCAGCGATGCCCGGGAGGCGCTCGTCGATGACCTCCGGGCCGAGATGCTCGAGGTGCAGGAATATATGGTCGGAGTCGGCACCGACGCCACGTCCTTCGCGAATCTCGACCGTCATCGAACGACTGACGACGTCGCGTGATGCCAGGTCCTTGGCATTCGGAGCGTAGCGCTCCATGAAGCGTTCGCCGTCCGAATTCGTGAGATAGCCGCCTTCTCCGCGCGCGCCTTCCGTGATCAGACATCCGGAGCCGTAGATACCGGTGGGATGGAACTGCACGAACTCCATGTCCTGCATCGGCAGGCCGGCCCGAAGAACCATGGCGTTGCCGTCACCGGTACAGGTGTGCGCGGAGGTACAGGAGAAATACGCACGTCCGTAGCCGCCCGTCGCGAGGATCACCTGGTGACTCCGGAAACGGTGCAGCCTACCGGTCGCGAGATCGATCGCGACGACGCCTCGGCACGCGCCGCCCTCCATGATCAGGTCGACCGCAAAATACTCGATGAAGAATTCGGCGTCGTGGGCGAGCGACTGCTGGTAAAGCGTATGCAGCATCGCATGTCCGGTACGATCGGCGGCGGCGCAGGTACGCTGTGCCGTGCCCTCACCGTAATTCGTTGTCATTCCACCGAACGGCCGCTGATAGATGCGTCCGTCCTCGGTGCGCGAGAACGGTACGCCATAGTGTTCGAGTTCGATCACCGCGTCCGGCGCCTCTTTACACATGTATTCGATCGCGTCCTGGTCGCCCAACCAGTCCGATCCCTTGATAGTGTCGTACATGTGCCAGCGCCAGTCGTCGTCACCCATGTTGCCGAGCGCGGCGCTTATGCCGCCCTGAGCGGCTACCGTATGGCTGCGCGTCGGAAACACCTTGGTCAGACAGGCCGTCTTGAAGCCGGCCTCGGCCAGACCGAAGGTTGCTCGCAACCCGGCCCCGCCGGCGCCAACGACGATGACGTCATAGCTGTGATCGATAAATTCGTAGTCGCTCATGCGCCAAGACCCAGTACGAGAATCGAATACACGCAGACGATGGCGATGAATGCGTGCGCGAATCGTGACGCGATCAGCGACACGAGCTTGAGGCCCGGGGCGTGCACATAGTCTTCGATGACGACCTGGATGCCCAGCCACGAGTGATAACTAACGGTAACGCTGAGCAGTGCCAGCAGCACAGCATTGATCGGGGACGCCAGGAAGCGCAGAACGCCGAGATAGTCCAGGCTTTCGACGGTCAACATCGAATACAGAAACCAGAGGCCGAGCAGCACGAGAGCGATCGCCGATATCCGCTGGCTGATGAAGTGATCGGTACCGTCCTTGGCGGAGCCAAGTCCAAGTACCCTGCCCAGCGGCGACCGGAGGCTCATAGCTGCACCGCCCAGAACGCGGCGGTCAACAACACCGCTAAAGCGATGACGAACCATGCCGACGCGTTGGCATGAGACTTTTCGAAGCCGCGGCCGGTGTCCCAGACGAGATGCCGGACTCCATTGCCGAGATGCAGGAAGAAAGCGAACGTCCAGCCGATCAGAAGAATCCGGCCAACCGGGCCAGACATCGCCGCGCGAAAGTACTGATAGGCCTCCGGCCCCTGGGCAGCGTTGAGCAACCACGCGGCCAATACCAGCAAACCGACGGCCATCGCGATGCCGGTCGCGCGGTGCAGAATCGAGAGCACCATCGTGATGGGCCAGCGGTAAATCGAGATGTGCGGCGACAATGGCCTACCTGGCTTGCTCATGGCTTCACTTTTCTTGTGTCATGGAGGTGGGCGTGGACCCGGGCTATTATCCTGAATTCGGGTATACAGACAATAGACGGCGGCCGGGGCAAGAAGATTACAGATCGGCTGTACTAGAAGTCGATGCAGCGCCCGTTCTTCTCCCAATCGCCGTAGCGGGTCGGATCGGGGCCCTCACGACCGCCGATCTCTTTCGGTCTGGGATTGTCGGCCGTGGGGTTCGACTTCGCTTCTTCCGCCGTTTCGGCATCGCCGCCGGCTTTCTCATTTGTGTCAGCCATGTTGAAATTATGCCAGACGCCGGCATATCGATCACCGCAAAAGCGACGACGAGATACATCTTGAATCAGATCCAAGCCGAGAAAGACCCGCCCTACGCCCGGATCGCAGTCACGGGCAGCGACGCAGTGGAGTTCCTGCAAGGCCAGCTGACCAACGACCTTGAACTGCTTGGCGTCCACCCGACGCTGCTGGCCGCCTTGTGCAGCCCGAAGGGGCGCGTGATCGCCCTGTTTCGGGTTACTCGAATCGACAACGGCTACGGGCTCCTGCTCCCGGCGGAACTCGCTGACGACGTTGTCAGGCGTCTGACGATGTTCCGCTTCCGCGCGAAAGTCGACTTCGAGATCCTCGACCTTGCCGATGACGACCCGGAATTCGACGGCGACCTCGCGGCATGGCGGATTCGGAATCTTCGCGCCGGTATCGCGGAGATCGGCCGCGCGCAGACCGAGGTATACACGCCGCACATGTTGAACCTCGACTTGGTGGACGCCATCAGTTTCGACAAAGGCTGCTACACCGGGCAGGAAATCGTTGCCCGGACACACTACCGCGGTTCCAGCAAACGGCGCCTTTACGGTTATGACTGCGAGGCAGAGGCATCCGCCGGCGATGAACTGCTCGACGGCGATCGGAGGGCCGGAACGGTCGTCAACGCCATTGGTCGTGAAATGCTCGCGGTTGTGTCTTCAGCTACGATGAAGTCCACGCTGCAAATAAACGGCGCACCGGCCAACTGGCGCCGGCTACCCTACGAGACAGTAGACGGGGGATTCGAAGATGCTACGGAAAACTGAGCTGCCAATTGTCTGCAGCATGCTATGCCTGCTCGCGGCCTGCGGCGGCAACAATCAAGGAGGCGGCGAGACCGCAATGAATGACCAGCAACAGCCTGCCTTTTCGGAGCTCGACGTCGCTGCACCCGAGGCCGAGAGACGCCCGGTCGAGATCGAGCAGCACGGTGACGTTCGCGTCGACAACTACGCCTGGCTACGGGATGCCGAATGGCAGGAAGTGCTTCGCGATCCTGACGAGCTCGATGCCGATATCCGCGCTCAGCTTGACGCTGAGAACGCCTATTACGAAGCGGCCGCGGGCGATCTTGCGGAGCTGCGAGATGTGCTGTTCTCGGAAATGCGCGGACGGGTCAAAGAGGACGACAGCTCGATTCCAATGCCTGACGGCCCGTATTCCTACGGGATTCGCTTCCGCGAGGGAGGCGAGTACGCCATTTACTTTCGAGCACCGCGCGAGGGCGGAGACGAGACGGTTCTCTTCGACGGCGACGCCGAGTCCGAAGGCTCAGACTTTTTCAGGGTCATTGCCGTTCAGCACAGTCCCGATCATGAACTGATTGCCTACGGTGTAGACCGGCTCGGGTCCGAGTATTACGACATCCGGATTCGCAATATCGAGACGGATGAGGAGTTTGTCGAGACTGTGAGTTCGACCAACGGTCGAGCGGTCTGGGCAGCCGACTCGCAATCGTTCTACTACATCGAGCGCGACGACAACCAGCGGCCCAAGTGGGTACGACGGCACGTGCTCGGGACACCGCAGGAAGAAGACGAATTCATCTACGAGGAAACCGACGACACGATGTTCCTCGGAGTGGGCAAGAGCCAGAGCGGAGAGTACATCTTCATCTCATCCTCGAAGGGCACGACCAGCGAGTACCGTTACCTGCGCGCCGATGCCGCGCCGGCGACCCAGCCGCAGTTACTCGCTCCCAGCGTCGACGACGAACTCTATGACGTCGAACACCACGGCGATTACTTCTACATCAGGACCAATTCGAACGACGCGGTCGACTTCCGAATCGTGCGGGCACCCATCGACGATCCCGGCCGCGCCAACTGGGAAGAATGGCTGCCCCACAGCCCCGGCATCTACGTGCGGAGCTTCGTAACCCTGGCCGACTACCTCGTCCGGCTCGAGCACGAGAATGCGCTGCCGAGGATCGTGGTTTCCGACTACAGCGGCGAGTCGTCTTACGAGATCGACTTCGAAGAGGCGGCGTATCTCGTCTGGTTCTACGAGGGCTACGAATTCGATACCGATATGCTCCGCATGGGCTACGAATCACCGTCGACGCCGGAGGAGCAGTACGACTTCAATCTGATGTCACGCGAACGAGAACTGGTCAAGACCCAGGAGATACCCAGCGGCCACGACGCTTCGCTGTATGCGGTCGAGAGACTGTTCGTAACGGCAGAGGACGGTGCCGAGATTCCGGTCACGGTCCTGCGCCTGAAGACCACGCCCATCGACGGCAGCGCGCCATTGCTTCTTTACGGCTATGGCAGTTACGGCTTCACGATGCCAGCCTGGTTCAGTTCAGACATTCTGTCGATTGTTGACCGCGGCGCGGTTTACGCCGTCGGTCATATTCGCGGTGGATCCGCGCGGGGCCGGCAGTGGTATCTGGACGGCAAGATGGAGAACAAGAAGAACTCGTTCTCCGACTTCGCAGCGGTCGCCGAAGAGCTCCAGGCGCGCGGCTACGGCCGCGAGGGCGAGACAGTCATTTACGGAGGCTCTGCAGGCGGGCTGCTGGTCGGTGCGACCGTCAATCTCCGCCCGGACCTGTTCGGCGGCGTGATCGCGGCCGTGCCGTTCGTAGACGTCGTCAACACGATCTCGGACGCCGATCTTCCGCTGACGCCGCCCGAATGGGTCGAGTGGGGAGATCCCATCAACGACCCCGAGGCCTACCGAACCATCCTGGCTTACTCCCCTTACGACAACATCCGCGATGACGTCGACTATCCGCCGATCCTCGCGACCGGCGGTCTGACCGACTACCGGGTGACCTACTGGGAACCGGCGAAGTGGATAGCCCGGCTGCGCGAGGAAGCGCGCGGCGGCCCGTTCTTTCTCAAGATGAACATGGGTGCCGGGCACGCGGGCTCCGCGGGGCGCTTCGAGCGCCGCCAGGAGCGCGCTCACGATTATGCCTTCGCGCTGCGGGTCATGGGGCTCGAGGACGCCGAACCAATCAGCCACGGTGGCTGAGCAGCGCCTGTTCACGATAGTGTGAACAGGCCCGGACTCAGTCGAAGACCTCGGGGCGCATGTGAGGGAATAGCAGGACGTCTCTGATCGACGGGGAATCGGTGAACAGCATCACCAGACGGTCTATGCCGATGCCGATTCCCGCTGTCGGCGGCATGCCGTATTCGAGGGCGCGGATGTAGTCATGGTCGAAGGCCATGGCTTCATCATCGCCTGCCTCTCGATTCGCGGCCTGAGCGCGGAAGCGAGCCGCCTGTTCCTCGGGGTCGTTGAGCTCGGAAAATCCGTTGGCGATCTCACGGCCGGCAATGAATAGCTCGAAACGATCGGTGACGAACGGGTCGTCGTCATTCTGCCGGGACAATGGCGATACCTCTGTCGGATACTGCGTTATGAACGTCGGCTCCCGCAGGCGATCCTCACAGGTCTTCTCGAAGACCTCGATCTGCAGCTTTCCTTCGCCGTAGCCATCCATCACGGATATCTCGAGCTGCTCGCAGACCTGAACCAGGTAGCCACGATCGCGCAGCTTCTCGCGATCGAAATCCGCGTTGAATTCGAGTATCGCCTCCTCCACCGTCATGCGCGCGAACGGCTTGCCGAAATCGTAGGTTTCGCCCTGATACTCGACCACCGTCACGCCCAGCACTGCGCTCGACATACCGCGCAGCATCGCCTCGGTCGAATCCATCCAATCCTGATAGTCGGCGTATGCTCGATACGCCTCCATCATCGTGAATTCCGGATTGTGCTGAGTCGAGACGCCCTCGTTTCGGAAGTTGCGATTGATCTCGTAGACCCTTTCGAATCCGCCGACGACGAGACGCTTGAGATTGAGCTCGGGAGCGATCCGCAGGAACAGCTCCATGTCCAGCGCATTGTGATGAGTGCGGAACGGTCTCGCGATCGCGCCGCCGGGAGTGACCTGCATCATCGGTGTCTCGACCTCGAGGAAGTCTTGCGAGTCGAGGAATGAGCGCATGTATTGCACGATTGCAGACCGCTTTCGAAACACGTCTCTGCTCGACTCGTTCATGATCAGATCGACGTAGCGCTGACGGTAGCGGATCTCCTGATCCGATAAGCCGTAAAACTTCTCGGGCAGTGGCCGCAGCGACTTCGTGACGAGGCGCACCTCTTCGGCCTGCACCGTGAGCTCACCTTTCTGCGTTTTGAACAACTTACCGCGCGCGAGCAGGATGTCGCCGACGTCCCACTTCTTGAAGGCGGCGTAAACGCCTTCGGGCAAGCGGTCGCGTTCGAGGCGCACCTGGATCCGTCCGGAACGGTCGGCGAGCGCGATAAAGCTTCCCTTGCCCATCACGTTCTTGCGCATCATGCGGCCGGCAACAGCCACCTCCACGTCTTCTTCGACAAGATGATCTGGCTCGTGCTCGCCGAATGTCCTGTGCAGTTCGTCAGCTAACGCATTTCGATGCGCATCGTTCGGGAATGCACTACCAAGCTCACGCAGTGCGTCGAGCTTGCGCCGGCGTTCGGCGATCAACTTGTTTTCGTCTTTATCGTCAGTCACGTCACAGTCCCTGCTTCAGGCTGGCTTCGATGAAGGCGTCGAGACCTCCGTCGAGTACCGCCTGCGTGTTGCCGGTTTCCACACCGGTCCTTAAGTCCTTGATGCGGCTCTGGTCGAGTACGTAAGAACGTATTTGACTGCCCCAACCTACGTCGGCTTTCGTTTCCTCGACGGCGGAGGCCTCCGCGCGGCGCTTCTGCATTTCGAGTTCGAACAGCCTTGCTTTAAGCTGTTTCATCGCCTGCGCCTTATTCTTGTGCTGCGAGCGATCGTTCTGACACTGCACGACGGTGTTGGTCGGCAAATGCGTTATGCGTACGGCCGATTCCGTGCGGTTCACATGCTGGCCGCCGGCGCCGCTGGCGCGGTAGACATCGATACGCAGATCGGACGGATCAATTTCAATGTCGATATTGTCATCGACTTCGGGCGATACGAACACCGATGCGAACGACGTATGACGCCGATTGCCGGAGTCGAACGGCGACTTCCTTACCAGTCTGTGCACGCCTGTCTCGGTACGCAGCCAGCCGTAGGCATGCTCTCCCTGCACGTGCACCGTTGCACTTTTGATGCCCGCGACTTCCCCGGCGGACGCCTCTATCAATTCAGCCTTGAAGCCGTGCGCTTCGGACCAGCGCAGATACATGCGCAACAGCATCTCGGCCCAATCCTGCGCCTCGGTTCCGCCAGCACCGGACTGGATATCGACATACGCATTACTCGCATCCATCTCGCCGGAGAACATGCGCCGGAATTCCAGCCCAGCAAGCCGGTCCTCGAACCGGCTCAGATCGGCGACAACTTCGTCCACGGTCGAGGCATCGTCTTCCTCGACGGCGAGTTCCAGTAATTCGCCCGCGTCGTTCAGGCCGGTCGACAGCTCGTCGAGCAATTCGACCACCTGTTCCAGAGCGGCGCGCTCCTGACCCAGCGCCTGGGCACGGTCCGGCTCGTTCCACACATCGGGCTGTTCGAGTTCGCGCCGGACTTCCGTCAGCCGCTCCGCCTTGCTTTCATAGTCAAAGGTACCCCCTCAACGCAAGCGTGCGTTCAGTGAGATCTGCAATCGACTGTTTGATCTGACTCGTTTCCATAAGAGGTAAGCAATGAGCGGTGCTTGCGCCCTGTGACCCGGCTAAAGACGCGCGATGGTATCACTAGAAGCGGTCTCAGAAATATATGCGGAGGCCGCTAATGTGCGCCGCGGCCAGCCTCGAGCGCGGCGATCTGCTCCACGATCAGTTGCGGGTTTTCGACACCCCGAAATTCGTTCACATCGAGCCGGTATGCGAGCCGCACAGCTCCGCGATACACGGGCCCCGCCTGGTTGAATGCGATCGCGTCGACGGACTGGCGCCCACCCACAGGCCGCACGCGCATCTTGAGGTGATTCTCGCCCACGGTGCGATGCTCGACGAGTTCAAAGTCGCCGCTCCACACGGGCTCCGGGAAGCTCGAGCCCCAGGGGCCCGCATCGCGCAACGAGCGAGCAAAGGCCAGCGAGTGCGCGGATTCCGGTAACGGTCCGTCGGTCACGATAGCGCCTGAGAAATCGGCGCTCGGATACAAGCGCTCCAGCTGCTTCGACGACGCCGCGACAAATTCATCGTAACGGTCTTCCACCAGGGTCAGTCCCGCCGCCATCGCATGGCCACCGAACTTCTCGATGAGACCGGGATGCGAGCTCGACACACTCTCCAGAAGATCACGGGCGTGTACGCCGGCGACCGAGCGCACCGATCCTTTGAGACTGCCTTCTCGCTCGCGCGCGAAGGCGATCGCCGGCCGG
>CALZMR010000066.1 GCA_945788575.1 uncultured Woeseiaceae bacterium | reverse complement strand
GTATCCCGAACTGGGGATTTCATAGTCGCTGGGGTCGTCATAGATCAGCACGATCAGGCGCGAACGGTGGCTGGCGAGGTTTCGTGCGGACTGATTCGGCCGATAATTGAGTTCTGCAATCGCGCGCTCGACGGTCTCGCGAGTGGAGTCGCGCACGTTAGGTTCGCGGTTGACGACACGCGATACCGTTTTGATCGATACTCCGGCGAGCTTGGCAACATCGTCGATCGTTGCTTTGGCCATAGAGAAAACGCTTTGACGCGGAGGCGCCTTAGTTGATGTTGTTTTTCTTGATTACACCTCGATTTGACAGCGCTGTCAAATAGACCTTTCAGGCGGCGCTGTCGCTCCGGAGTTCGTCGTACAGTTCGCGCATCACCAGTTTCGGCTCGCGATCCACGGTGAACAATCCCCAGTGTTTTTCCGGCTCCATTGGGTCGGGCGAGCCTTTCCAGGGTTCGTCGAAGGCTTCGAAGACGTAGGTAAGAATCTGCTCGGCACTCGTCCACTCGAGCAATTCCTCGTAGTAATGCAACTGCAACTCCTCGGATGCATTCCACGGCTCGATGCCGCGACCATTGGACGCCGTGGTCCAACCAGCTTCCGTGATAACTACCGGCTTGTCGGGATAATGATCGACGACCGAATGGTAATTGCGCTTCGTATATTCGAGCGCGTCTTCCATCGTCCGGTATTCCCAGGCGGGGTAGGTGTGCACGGAGATGAAGTCCAGTTCTTCCGCAAGCGGCTCCAGCTTGTAGGTCCAGGGCACGTAGTTCTCGCAGAAGGTCACAGGCTGTGGCACTTCGGCTTTGATCCTGCGGGTGTGAGCGATGAGGCTCTCCACTGGCACCATGTGGTCGGTCCACTCGACGCTGGCTTCGTTACCGACGGCGACGGACGAGACGATGTTCGAGTATCGGCGTGACAGCTCGATGGCCTTGTCGACCTCCATTGAGTTCTTCTTGCGGTTCGCTGCCAGCGTTTCCTCGCTGAACTCCGCGCCCCACGGACAGTGCGGGTTACTCGCTTCCGCTGCCATGTCGAGGCCGAGCATCACTTGAAAGCTGAGCCCCTCGCGGCGGATCACGCTGAGCACCGTCTCGGCATGCGGGCTGCAGTCGTAGAGACGGAGGTGCGTCCAGTTCTTCGCCAGAATCAACAGGTCCTCGCGAATCTGCTCGTAGGTAGGGTAGGTCGCGTCGTGCGGACTCTGTCCTTCGCGGTATCCCGAGTAGCAGATCGCGTTGCCGTGCAGGAGGTCGAGCGAGTTCATTCTGGAACTCGGCGTTGAGATGATGTCAGACATACTTCGGATTCCCGTCCTTGTCCCAGAGTCCCCAGTAAGCGCCGACGTCGCCCTCGGCATCGACTTTCCATGCCTCGTCGAACGACGAGAAATAGAAGATTTCGATATCGTCCTGCTCGGCCCATTGGTAGGTGTCGATGAAATACTTGATCGCGTTCTCGAGAGAGGGCACCGCGCCATCCGTCGGCGTGCCGATGTTCGGCCAGCCGGTCTCGCTGATGATGACCTTCTTGCCGTTGGCGGCATGTTGTGCACGGCGGTACATCTCTTTCATGTACAGGAGCGCATGCTCGGCCGGACATCCTTCCCAGAACGGGTAGCAGTTCGCGAGCACGACGTCGCATGCTTCGGTGATACGCGGATGAACCTGGAATTCAAAGTATGCATCGACGTAGCCGACCTCGACGCCAGTCGTCGCCGCCTTCACTCGATTGACGTAATCGATGAGTTCGTCCTCGCTCAGGTCGCCTCGCAGCAATACTTCGTTGCCGACACCCAGAATGTCCGCGTGTCCGGCATTCGCGAGCTCGATGGCGTTCACGATTTCGATCTCGTTCTGCTCGCGATTGTCGTCGAGCCAGACGCCGACCATGGTTCCGAGACCGTTCTCCTTGGCGATCGCGGGAATCAGCTCGTTGCCTTCGCTACAGGAGAACGAGCGGATATTGCGTACGTAGGGCTGGATGATGGCCAGCCGCTCACGGATTTGGTCGGCTCCGATCTCGGTGCCCGGCCCCTGACCTTCGGTATACGGACTGAACGAGATCCCATGGATGCCGTTCTCGAGAATCTTCCTGACGAGGGCACGAAGGTCCTCGACAGACAGGCCGGAGATATCGAGTCCGGCCAAAGACAGTTTTCTTTGGTAGAGGTTTGACATTGAAAATTCCTAAGCGTCCAGTTCGGTGAACAGCATGTTGCGGTTAATCGTTAATTCCAGTTGGCGGATGCGGCCGGTACGACCGAATATCTCCGCGCTCTCTTCAGCGGACAACGAGAGATCGGTTCGTGTTTGCTGCTCGCCGTCGATGTCGGTAATCGTCAGCGACGGGCTGGCTTCTTCGTTCAGTCTATAAATGATCGGTACCTGGCACCATGTAAATGCGAGTCCGGCAGCTGGCACTTCGATATCATGCCAGTCACCGCTCGTGTCCAGACAGCAGATCGCCCGCGGATCGCTTGCGAATTCCTGCGCTCTGAGTAAGGCTGGATTAAAGCGGACGATGCCTCCATCGACGCGCACCCCGAGTTCGCCGAAGCGGGTCAATACTTCTTCTTTCACCTGTCCCGTCATGCCCGGCTGTCTGGCGCCTGCATGTCTCGGCGTGTGTGAATAAGGGTCCGTCGGGAAGGCCCCGTACTCTTCCGGAGACTTGTTGAAACCGATTCCTTCCCGTATGCGGTAATACAGCTGCCCGATCCGTTGAAGGGTCTCCGAGTCGGTGCCTCGATCCAGCGCCCAGAAGAAGTTTTCTTCGACCGCGAGCAGGAGCTTGGAAACCATATGCCAATAGATCGACCCCAGGCCCTCGAAACCGAACATCGTCCCCGAACGACCCGTGAACGCCCGGTGATTGAAAACGCCTTCATATAGCGCACGGATGGGAGAACGCGCTGCCGCGACATCCTCGCCGTACTCGTCTGCAAGAGATCTGAGGCGCGCATCCAGGTCTCCAAAATTCGTGAAGTCCGCGTTGAAGCGATAGCTTCCTTCCACGTCCTTGATTACGACCCTATCGTCGCCCTTCGAAAGCATCTTCTCCAGCAGCGAAATTTCGGCAATTTTGTCCGCAGCGATGCGGTTCTTCTCCAGGAACGCGGGAAGTTCACGATCCGGGTAGAGCATGAAGCTGTTCTGCTCGGGGCTGTATACGCTGCTGTCGAACAGTGCCTCGAGAACCGAAACGGCTTCCTCGGGCTCAATGATGCCCGCGCTCAGCGCCGCGACCTGGCCCTCGAGCATCGGATACAGCGTATCGATCGCGATCGCGTCCTCGTGCCGTACCAACAGGTTGTATGCGTGATACAGGCCATCCTCGCGACGGTTTACTGAAATGCTGTGATCGATAGCCGCCAGCGCATCGCTAAGCAATTGCGCGACGTCTTCGATCGACTGTTCCTCGCTGCCGGTAAACCCATTCTGCCGGTAGATCGTCTCCCGATAGCGGCTGGCCGCCTGACCCAATTCAGTCAATGCCTCGAGTCTTTGCGCTTCGCTGATCGCCCCGCCGTTCAGGTGATGGCGTACCTTAGTGAGGGCCTCTGCTGTGTCACTAAGCCACACGCCGACCTCTCGCGACAACGCGAAGGGCTCGGTTTCCTCTGCCAACAGGCCCTGCAGGACTTGGACGTAGCGACGCATGTAATACAGCGTCACCATGGACAATCCGTGTCCCACGAGAGCGTTGTTGGCGTCGTTCCACTCGGGTCGCTGGGTGTTCATCCAGATACCGCCATCGACAACCAGATTTCCGAGCTTGGCGAGAAGTGGCACGAGCAGCTTCTCGAGCAGATTGACCAGATACACACCGCCAGCCGCGTCTGGGATCAGCTTGCCGTCGGCTCCCAGAGTGTCTACCCGACGTTCGATCTCATTGCCCACGTCATCGTCGTAGTAGACCGTATTCTTGGGATCGTCCAGGAGATCCTCGAACGACTTGATGCGATAAGGGACGTTGGCATAGCAGTAGATCGCTTGCCGCAACATGTCTCGGAGCCTGGTCCCGTGAAACTGGGCGGAGAGCTCGAGAAGTTTTTGCAGGTAGATGATCTGGTGGTCGCCCCAGTACCCGATGTAGCTCCACGGATTATCGGGTTCCTCAACCTCCCAATCGATGCCTTCCTTGGTGATGCGGTACGGGTTATATCCATCAGGCGTTGACGCGTTGACGAACTTGGCGATCACGCTCTCGGTGTATTCCGGGAAGCTGAACATCAAGGCTTCCCAGTTCTGGAAGATGTCGCGCCAGTTGCCCTCGTACGAGAGCAGGCCCTCGCCGTACTCATCGCGCAGAATGATGGCGAACTTATTCCAGGGGCGGCTCGGGTCTCCGTGGCGGCGACCGAACGTGATCGGCAGGTACTCGCTGCAAAGCCGGCTGAGCTGCGGATCGCCATGGGCTTCGATTTTGTCGAGAAGGTCCTTCAGGTTGAGCTTGGGAGGAAGGCCCTTGAGCAGATCAAGGTTTCTTTGATACACGCCCTTGTTGAAGAGTCTGATCGTGCGGGCGAGGTCGCGCGATGACACGTTGTACTGATCGTCGAATATGCCGCCGCGCAAAATGTTGAACAGCGCGTTCGCATAGTGGTGAACGGATACGTTTTCCTCGGCCGTCGCCTGGAATCCGTCGCCGCAGGCAAGCCTGCGGGCCAGTCCGTCCGAGCCGGCGGCGATCGATGCCGTTATCGCCTCGCCGAGTTTCTCGGGATTACCCAGTTCCTTGCGCAGCGCAACGGCGTCGGCCTGGCTCTGCTCCGTGTTTGCCACGAATCGCCAGTTCCGCGCCGCTCCGGCGGCCAGCCGCAACGAGGTCGAGGCCAGATACGCGCCGCGAAGTCCTCGCCTGAAATTCTCCTGTTGCAACGGCTTGCCCAGGCGGAAGTCGGTGAGCTGCGTCGAGGAGATGAGAACGGTAGGCGCATCGAGCCCGAGACTGAACACCGTTGTTGCTCTGAGCGACTCGCACGGTTCGGCGCGATCGGAAATCCCGGAGTAGAGCGTCAGGAAGGCGAGGCCGGTCGCCTCATCCAGTTCCGTCCACTTATACGCGTCGACCAGGTTGCTGACATTGCTTTGGCTGAACAGCGGCGTGCCGGCGGGCAGCATATTCTGCATGCCGTCGAGCACATCGATCTTCCGATCGCCGTCTCCGAAGTTCTCGAGTTCGCAGTCACGTACGAACCCGTACTCGTCGCTGGTCGCCCACGTGTACCGGTAAGTCAGTTGCAGGTCGTGGTTGATCTCCTCGAAACAGAGCTTGTTGCCGAGCATATTCTTGTAAAGATTTCGGCGCACGTCATAGAGGGCGTCCTGTTCGCGGTTGAACGGCTCCCAATTGCGCGGTCCAGCCTTCGAGCCGACTCGGAATATCGTCTTACTGCCGGTGTGCGGCGCGCTCTCGTGGATCTTGTCTACAGTGACGTAGGGAAACAGGGCAGTTTCAGGCGACACACGTCCCGCGGTCAGCCCGCCCGTTGACGAAGCGAACAGCCAGTGGTCCTCGTTGGAGATGACGCTAACGAAGAACGGCGGCATGCCGTCAACGTTGTGAATTACGTAGTACCGCTCGCCGGCGAAGTCCAGAAACTCGCCGGAAACCACGTTCCCGCTTGCAGCGTCAATATTCAGCGCATGATCCATAGTTCTATTCCGTGTCTCCCAGCACCAGCGAGCCGAACAGTCCGGCGTCTATCCAGCCGCGGTCCTTGGGTCCGCTCGGAACGAATTCCGAGCCGATGAAGTTCTCTCGCAGTTCGCTGCCATCGTTGTCGCAATACGCCAGCATCAGCCCCATGACCTTGCCGGCGGATAGTGCGATAGGTGAGTTGTTGTCACCGCCGTCGACGTACTCGTCGGTGTAGATGTCGATCGCTACTTCCCAGACGAGCTTGTTTCCCTGCTGTTGCCAGCGGCTGTCTACATGGTGGGTGTAATCGTGCGGTGCCTCATCCGTGCCGATATCGATAGCCTTGTTATCGAGCGACAGGTGATAGGCGAACGCATTGTGGTTGAACTGATGCTCGCCGCCCGAGAAATCCTCATCGATAAAGATCTCCCAGCAGTCGTCGTCCCAGTACTGCACCAGCGGATCCCGGTGGCTGTCGAAGAGAATGTCATCGACGAACTCGCCGAGCACATAGATGCGCTCCTCGGTCCAAACCACCTTGAAGCGGCCCTGAAAGTCGTCTTCCGAGTATTCCGGCCCGAGCCAGCGATACTCGATGGCCTGCCACTCGGCCGCCTCCCATGCGGCATCGTCGGCGACACCGTCAATCACCGGTGCCTCGGCTGCCCTGGGCGCTACGTACTCGGTGCGATCCACTTCATGATTGGGGTCGTCAATAGGATCGTCGGCGGCGCCGCAGGCCGCTGACAAACTCAGAAGAGCCGGCAGCGCGATAAGAATGGTCTTCTTCGGGTACATCATTGAATCCTCGAATTTTGTGCTCAGGCGGCGAGCGAGCGGGCAACGGCGACCGTACGGTCGGTGACGTCGTCGAGCCGGAGCTCTCCGATGCCGGCGAGGTCGACGCCTATGCGACCGTTCCAGGGACGAGTCCACTCGGCCGGTACCGGAACTCCGGAAAGCCCGACTAGTCCACCTACGGTGGCGCCGTTGCAGTCTGTATCCCAACCGGCCGCGACCGCATTGCCGATCGCAGCGCCGAAGTCGCCCTCGGTCGAGCACAGCGCCCAGACGACAAGCGCCAGGTTGTTCAGGGTATGCACCGGCGACATGCCCGCATATTCGGAATGCAGCGACGCAACTGGGTCGTCGGAACCGGAGAGAGCCCGGCCGTAGCGAACGGCTGCTGCCGTGTCGCTGTCGGCAGGGATCTCGGCCAGTGCGGATTCGATTGCTGATTCCATGGAATCCGTCATCGGAATCGCCGCACCGAGGGCTGCGACGAACGCGGCGCCATGGACGCCTTCGCCGCGATGGGAGAGCGCCGCGTCGCGGCGAGCGAGTTCGGCGGCACGAGCCGGCTCGCCGGGGCACACCCATCCATAGAGATCGGCGCGTATCTGTGCGCCGATCCATTCGTTGTAATCGTTATCAGAACACTCGGCGAGATCGAATCCCGGCTCGGCGCCGTTGACGAATTCGTCCGCCATGCGATTCATCAGCACGCGGTACGCCGCACGCTCGGCCGTCCACGTAGTGCCGGCCGGCAGTAGCTTGAGCCACGCACGAGCCACGTCCACGGTGTCGAAGTCGCCGCCTTTATCTTCGAGAATGAGAAGGGCGAGCAGCGTGTAGTTGATGTCGTCGTCCGGTTCGGCACGGACAATATGGCCGCGACAGCAGCCAGCGCCGGTTCGTTCCGCGAGTGACCCCTCAATAAGTGGCACGTAGTCGCGCAGCGGCGCCGCATCGGCCTGCTCGAGGTAGTCAGCAATACCCGCAACGCCCTCCTGAAAGGAAAGGACTTCGAGCGGCTTGCCGAGCAGGCAGCCGGATACGCGCCCCTCCCATGCGCCGCGAATGCGCACGGGATCAACGTCCGTAACGTTCACGGATTAGCCCCCTCAGACCCACTGGTCATTATCGTTATCGTCTTCTATTACAGGCAGTTACGTTTTTGGAATCGTCTTCCTGCCGTTCCCGCGCTGAATGGTAATCATTGTTGACAACGCTGTCAGCATGCTCTATAAAGCAAACCAATGACAGCGTTGTCAAGATCGTTGTCAGAGAAACAAAAGCGGAAAGCGAATTCCGTTAAGGATCCTAAAATCGTCCAATGCCGAAAACCGGCGGACGTCAAGAAATCGCAAGCCGGGGGGCTTCAAATGCAAAGCAAGTCATTTCATAAAACGCCATTGGCACAGGCCGTAGCGCTGGCAGTCGGTGCAACGGCACTGACGCCGGCAGTCGCGCAGGCTCAGGCTACTGAAGCGGAGGCCGCCTACGAGGAAATTACCGTTACCGGTATTCGTAGCAGTCTTCGTCAGTCAATGGACCTCAAGCGCGGCGCTGATGGCGTCGTCGACGCCATCTCCGCCGAAGATATCGGCGACTTTCCTGACACGAACCTCGCGGAGTCGTTGCAGCGCATCACGGGTGTCTCGATTGACCGTGAACGCGGCGAAGGCGCCAGGGTCACGGTTCGCGGCTTCGGTCCGGACTTCAACCTGGTGACGCTCAACGGCCGCCAGATGCCGACGACCAGCGGCCTCGGCCGTTCGTTCGACTTCGGCAACCTCGCGTCCGAGGGAGTTTCAGCGGTCGAGGTCTACAAGAGCGGCCGGGCAGACGTCCCGACCGGCGGAATCGGCTCGACGATCAATATCCGGACGACGCGTCCTCTGGATTCCCCCGGGCTGAACATGACGTTTGCCGCCAGCGGCATGATCGATGAGTCTCGTACCGATCTCCGGGATGATGAGTTCACGCCTGAATTCTCGGGTCTCTACTCGGATACGTTTGCCGATGACACGATCGGCGTTGCGATCACCGCAGTGCGCCAGGAGCGCTCGAGCGGTGGTGCGACAGCCAGTGTCGGCGGTTGGCGGACATTTTCCGGCGATGTGTCCTGTTTCGGTTGCGGCGGCGCGGCCGAGGACTGGGGCGGCATCCCGACGTCGGCCGATCCGAACCAGGTAAACCGGCCCGACAGCGGCGATCTGTACTCGGTACCCCAGGTGATCGGCTACGAACTCGCCGATTACGATCGGGTACGTACAAACGCTCAGCTGACGCTGCAGTACCGTCCCATCGAGACGGTTACGGCGACGCTGGACTACACCTACTCCGAGCTGGAACTCGACCGCGTCTACAACAACTACTCTTCGTGGTTCAACTTCGGTGGTCAGGAAACGGTCTGGACCGATGGTCCGCAGTCCGCAGCCCTGGAGTACACGGAAAACTCGTCCGGTTCTGACTTTGCCATGGGTGCCGGTCGCGACGCGTTCAAGAACGAGAACGACTCTATCGGCCTCAACCTGCTGTGGGAGCTGAACGACAACCTGGCACTCGAGCTCGATTGGCACGACTCGACGGCAGAGAACTCGCCGAACAGCCCGAACGGCAGCAGCTCTCTGTTGGCTATCTCGGCCTTCACGCGTGATCGCACGACTGGTTACTTCAACGGTGCATTCCCGGTACTGGAACTCGGCCTGTCCGATACACTGTCGCCGGACGATATGATCGTTACGGGTAGCGTGTTCGTTAACAACTTCTCGAAGATGGACATCGATCAGCTCGAGTTGAGCGGTAACTACGCGTTCGACACCGGTTTCGTCGAGAGCATCGACTTCGGTATTCAGATGACCGAAGTCAATAACCGAGCGACCAGCTCTGTCGTCCAGCGCGATGCCTGGGGTGGCGTGACGCAGCCCGGTGCCATTGCCGATCTGATGACGCCCGCAAACGCGAGCGGAGCCTTCGACCAGATCTCTGGCGGCACCGATCCGCGCCGGCAGATGGACTTCTACACCTACGACATCAACGCGCTCATCGACCGTACCGCGGCACTGATCAATTCTGGCGATGCGACATTGTTCGTACCCGGCAACGGCGTACTGGGACCTTGCGGCAACGCACTCTGCCCATCGCCGGACCCGACGGCAGACAGGCGTACGACGGAGGAGACTGAGGCTCTGTACGTCCAGGTGAACTTCGATACGCAGTTCGGCGATATGCCGGTGGATATGCGCCTCGGCATTCGCTACGAGCAGACCGACGTGCTGTCGGCAGCGCTGTCGCCGAACTACACGGGGCTGAACTGGGTTGCTGGCAATGAATTGTCGCTGGTCTCATCCGGTAGTACGTTCACCAGCGGATCCGGCGATTACGACTTCGTACTCCCGAACTTCGACTTCGGTATCGATCTGACGGACCAGTGGATCGCCAGGTTCTCGTACAGCAAGACGCTGACCCGGCCGAATTACGGCGATATTCAGGGCGGTCTGACGCTGAACTCGCCGGTCCGCGTAAACGGCGGTACCGGAGCGAGCGGTAACCCGGGCCTGTTGCCATTCGAGTCCGAGAACATCGATCTTTCGCTCGAGTTCTACTACGGTGAGGACAATTACGCGGCAGTCGGCTATTTCCAGAAGGATGTTGAGAACTTCATCGGATCTGGATCTCAGTCCACGACTGCGGGCGGAATCCCCCATCCGGCATTTGGGCCGCTGGGTGATCAGGCAAGGGCAGCCACCGGATCGTCGGTTGGCGCTGACCTGTATGCCTGGATCCTCAACAACCTGCCGAACGAGGCTGGTGTCGATGCGGTGAATGGCGTGATTTCAGGCGTCCCCGGACGTGATCCCGCCTCGCCGTTCGATCTCACTGTTCCGGTGAACATCGAGAAGGCAAGCGTGGACGGCTGGGAGATGGTCGTACAGCACAACTTCGGTGACTCTGGGTTCGGCGCGATCGCCAATATGACCCTGGTCGATGCGGATGTTGGCTACGACAACCTGAGTCTCTCTCAGCAGTTCGTCATCTTCGGTCTCAGCGATAGTGCGAACCTCGTCGGGTTCTACGACAACGGTACGGTCGCGGTTCGGCTGGCCTGGAACTGGCGTGACGCGTTCCTCGCAGGCACCGGCCAGACCAACGTAGGTTCCGGTCCGCCGACGTACGTCGACGAATACGAGCAGTGGGATCTGAGTACCAGCTACTGGTATAACGACAACCTGCAGATATTCGCGGACGTCATCAATCTGACGGACGAAGTGACTCACGTCTTCGGGCGCTCCGAACTGCAGACCCTGTTCGCTACTCAGCTCGGAACCCGTTACAACATCGGTGTCCGTTACAAGTTCTGAGTACCCCCGCAAGAAAGAAGAGGCTGCCCCTTTGGGGCAGCCTTTTTTTTTCCGTTCCCCGCCGGTCAGGCGGATTGCAAGCCGAAGACGCTTGATCTACGGTGAGGGACCGGGGAAGTAGCGACAGATGCAGGGCGCGATTCGCAAAGTAGTCATCATCGGCGGCGGCACGGCCGGGTGGATCACG
>CALZMR010000065.1 GCA_945788575.1 uncultured Woeseiaceae bacterium | reverse complement strand
GCGCGTTTTTTAATGCTATGAGCGTATCGGCCCTTCGGCAGAGACCTTATCCCAAACGCACTCGCCCCCGGCACGCAGCCGCTCGAGCAGGCTTTCGTGAGCCTTGCACTCCTCAGAATCCGCCTGAACCACGACCAGTGACAAGCGTTCATCGCTGCCGCTGAGTTCGCTTCCACCGCGCTCGGGACCCGTATCTGCCTCTCGGATATCGCCCGCGTCCTCATGGAGCAGCAGCGCCGTCTGACCGCCGGTCATCGCCAGATAGACGTTGGCCAACAGCTCCGAGTCGATCAACGCGCCGTGGACGTCGCGCTTCGATGCATCGATCTCGTAGCGTTTGCACAAGGCGTCGAGACTGTTGCGCTGGCCCGGATGCAGCTTCCGCGCCAGCGACAGCGTGTCCAATACGCTGGCGTGACTCGTGATCGAGGGTTCGGGATGCTTCATGAGCGTTAATTCGTGTTCGAGAAACCCGACGTCGAACTCGGCATTGTGAATAATGAGTTCGGCATCGCGCAGGAAATCGAGCAACTCGTCTGCAATCTCGTGAAAACGTGGCTCGTTCTCGAGGTCCGCGAGGCTGATGCCGTGTACTCGCTCCGCACCTTCGTCGATGCCGCGGTCCGGATTCATGAAGCGGTGATACTCACGCCCCGTCAGCCGCCGGTTGACGAGCTCGACGCAGCCGATTTCGATGATTCGGTGGCCCTGTGCGGTCGACAGGCCGGTGGTTTCTGTATCAAGAACTATCTGGCGCATCGGCGTATTTGACCACAATTCGCTCGGCCGGCGGGACAGTTTGCGCGCCTGCCTGCTGTCGCCGGTGAATCGCCCGCACGCGTCTGTCCCCAGCGGGGAGCGGGCTGCAACATGTTTCGCTCTACAGGTTCAATTCGTCGATGCCGAGATTCGCCAGCGAATCGGCCTCTTCGTTGCCGGGGTTGCCGTCGTGGCCCTTGACCCAGACCCAGCGAACGTCGTGCCGCGACGTTGCTTCATCGAGCGCCTGCCAAAGGTCCTTATTCATGACCGGCTTTTTCGCGGCCGTTTTCCAGCCGCGCATCTTCCAATTGGGCAACCAGGAACGGATGCCGTCCATGACGTACTTTGAATCGGTGTGCAGGACGACGGATTCGCCGTTCTTCAGGGCGTTGAGCGCCTGAATGGCGGCCATGAGTTCCATGCGGTTATTGGTCGTGTCCGCCTCACCACCGTGCATCGTCTTGCGATGATGGCCGGCAATGAGCACAACGCCCCACCCTCCGGGGCCCGGGTTTCCACGGCAGGCCCCGTCGGTGTAAATCTCAACTGTCCTGGTCAAAGCGTATTCGGGAGACTCGAGTGGTGGGTTCCGCCAGTCCGGCCACGATCTTCGGCTGCTTGCTCCAGACCGGCCGCACCGGCGTCAGGGTGCTGATGCGTTTTTCGGCGGTGAGCATATAGCAGGCCGACATCTCCGGCCACCAGCTCTGTCCGCGCCGTTCCCACTTCGGCGACACCGCACCGCGCAGCCCCGGAAGCGGCCAGCGGAAAAAATAGCGGTTCAATCCGTGGATTCGCATGTCGAGCAGCTTGAGCCAGTCCTTGAGACGGCGATCCGAGACCAGATGATCGGCCCCGGGCGGCATTCCGGCGCCGGGAATCAGGCGCCTCAGGCCCCAGAAACCGCCGGGCCGGAAAGCCAGCACGACCAGATGGCCATGGGGTCTCAGAACCCGGTGGACTTCGCGCAGGATGGCGTGCGGCCGATCCGAAAACTCGAGCGTATGAGGCAACAGCACGGAATCGACGGAGTCGCTGTCGATCGGCAGGCGGTGCAGCGAGGCGAGAACGGCCGGTCCGTCCTCGTGCGTGGAATCGGCGATGAGGCTCGATCGCTGGGTGCGCGAGAATCGCAGAAACGTGCGGGTCGGGCCCCAGTGACCCAACTGCAGGGTCTCCTCGCCGAAGACCCCATCGAGCGCCTCCTCGACGACCCGTGCCTCCTCGGTCAGGAGGGAGTCGCCCAGCGGCGTCGCGAGCCAATTACTCGCCTCGTGATCCGTCCACTTGCACAACATAGTTCTGTCGGTAGGATACGCCCATGCCTTACCAGAATCGTCGATTATCGCAGAGAATCCGCCGACTTGGCGCGATTTCATTGGCAGTTTTCTCACTTTCCGCGTGCGCGGTGCCGAGCGTCATGGCGCCGGAACCGGCGGTGGACGATCACGCCTTCGAACCCGAGCCGCTGGAATTCATCACCGTTGAAGCGCTGATCCGGGAGATGCCGGTCTATGAGCCGCCGCCGCCCGTCGATCTGCTCGACGCGCTGCGGAGAGAGTTCGCGCTCGATTACGAGGACAACTCGCGCATCACCGCGCAGCGAAACTGGTATGTCCGGCATCCCGATTATCTGAATCGCGTGTTCACCCGCGCACAGCGCTACATGCCCCACATCCGCGCAGAGTTGGAACGCCGTGGACTGCCGATGGAACTGGCGCTGCTGCCGATCGTCGAAAGCGCGTACGATCCCTTCGCCTATTCTCACGGCCGCGCAGCGGGTCTCTGGCAAATGATCCCGGGCACTGCGCGCCGGTTCGGCATCGAGCAGAACTGGTGGTACGACGGCCGGCGCGACATTGTCGACTCCACCCGCGCCGCTCTGGATTACCTCGAGTATCTCCACGGCCTCAATGACGGCGACTGGCTGAATGCGATCGCGTCCTACAACTCCGGCGAAGGCAACGTTCTGCGCGCCGTCCGCCGCAATCGCAATAACGGCCGCCCCACCGACTTCTGGAACCTGAGCGTGCCTCGGGAAACCAGTGCCTACGTACCGAAGCTGCTGGCCCTCGTCGACATCGTGCGCGACCCGGCGAGTTTCGGTCTCGAGCTGCCGATCGTCACCGACGAGCCGCAATTCGTCGTCACCGAAATCGGTTCGCAGCTCGACCTCGCGCTGGCGGCCGAACTCGCCGGCGTCGACGTCGATACGGTTTACGCCTACAACCCCGGATACAATCGCTGGTCGACGAATCCGGCCGGCCCGCACACGCTGGTGATGCCGGTGGAGGTCGCTGAGAGCTTTGCAGCGGCGCTCGAGAATGTGCCGGCCGACGAACGCGTTCGCTGGCAGCGTCACCTCGTAGGAAACGGCGAGACGATTTCCGAGATCGCCGAGCAGTACAACACGTCGATCGCTTCGGTACGCGCGGCGAACAACCTGCGCGGCAATACCATCCGCGCCGGGCACTACCTGACGATTCCGGTCGCCACGCGCCCGCTGTCCGACTACAGCCAAAGCGCCGATGCGCGGCTAGCCAGAACACAGAATCGTGAACGCGACGGCAATCGAGTCGAACACGTCGTTTCGAACGGCGAGAGCTTCTGGTCGATCGGCCAGCGCTACCGGGTTGGGACACGGCAGCTCGCCGCGTGGAACGGCATGGCGCCAGGCGATACCCTGTCGGTCGGCAAGACGCTCGTCGTCTGGACGAACGCCGAGGTCGCGCCGCGCACCGCTCCAGTATCCGCCTACGGGAACACGACCCGGCGGGTCAACTACACGGTGCGAAACGGTGACTCTCTGTACCTGATCGCCCGGCGATTCCGTGTGACGATCAACCAGATCGCGCGCTGGAACGATCTCAACGAGAACAACATTCTTCGTCCGGGTCAGCGTTTGACCATGTACGTGGATGTGACACAGCAGTCGTCCTGAAGCGCAGCCGCGCGCAATAGGCCCGATCTCCGCATGCGTCTGTACCCAGCGGGGAGCGGGCTCCCAATCCGCCCCAATCCGCCCTCAACGGTGGTTCCGACACAACGGTCAGTGCGGATTGATCTTAAGTGGGACGCAAATTGGGACGATAAAGCCCATTGCGCAATCCGCCAGCCCCAGGTCGTCGCGCCGACACAACGTTCAATGTGGATCGATCTTGTAGGAGCGGGCCATGCCCGCGGTCCCAACCTGAGGACTTAGGATGGCCGTCGAAACATCGCTCTTGCCATCGGGCTGACACCAATTCATCGCCAACCGATGATCGGCCGGCCCGCGGCTTCACGAGAGTCACACGCCACCACCGCCAACGATAATTGCTCACGGCGGGCTCTCACAGGGGCAAGCTCCATAACCCTGGTCGCCGACATGCAGCGTGCCCTTGGGGCATCAAGCGCCAACACACATCTGCGACTCACGCCTTTGCTGTAAGATGTGCGCCGGTATTCGTCTGGCCAAAGGACTTGAGATGGGTTTCATGAAGGGTAAACGCGCGCTGATCGTCGGCGTGGCAAGCGATCGATCGATCGCTACAGGCATTGCCGAAGCGTTCGCGCGCGAAGGTGCGGAAATCGCTTTCACCTATCAGAACGACAAGCTCAAGGGACGCGTGACGAAACTCGCGGAGCGGCTCGGTCAGAGTACGGACCTGTGCTTCCCCTGTGACGTAACCAGCGACGAAGAGATCGATGCGGTGTTCGAGGCGCTGGGCAAATCCTGGGATGGCCTCGACGTACTCGTGCACTCAGTCGGCTTTGCCCCGCGCGAACAACTCGAAGGCGGATTCACGGAGTCGATCACGCGCGAGGGCTATGCGATCTCGCACGACATCTCGGCATACAGTCTCGCGGCGCTCGCGAAGGCCGCGCTGCCGATGATGGAGAGTCGCAATTCGGCCATCCTGGCACTGACCTACAACGCCGCGCAGATGGTCGTGCCGAACTACAACGTCATGGGTCTCGCGAAAGCGAGCCTCGAATCCTGTGTGCGTTTCCTGGCCGCCGACCTCGGCCCCAAGGGCATTCGCGTCAACGCGATCTCGGCGGGACCGATCAAGACACTCGCCGCGGCGGGCATCGGCGGATTCCGCAAGATGCTCGCTTACGCGGAGCATTCGGCGCCTTTGAAGCGGACCGTGACGATCGAGGAAGTGGGCAACACCGCCGCATTCCTGTGCTCCGATCTGGCGAGCGGCATCACCGGCGAAACAACCTTCGTCGATGCGGGCTCGAACATCATGGCGATGGTGTTCCCCGAGGAATAACTCGCCAGCGACCTGGCGACACAACGAACCAATCCCTCCTCCAGCTCACTCGCGCGGCTAACGCCGCGTCGAGTGCAGCATCAATATCCCCTTCTTCTTTTGGTGCGACGTCACGTGTCGGCAGCCGGCGGCCGAGGTTAGGTCTTTGCCGGAAATAAAGCGGAGCGAGCAAAGCGAGTGAGCCATTCCGGCAAAGAGCTACCGGAGGGCGACGGCGGTCGGCCTTGCATCGCCCGTAAGACGGGCTCCTACAACGGCAATAGCACCGATTCCGCAGCCGGTGGCCGAGGGGAACGCTTCACGGGAAATAAAGCGGAGCGAGCGTCAGCGAGTGAGCCATTCCCGGGAAGCGTTACCGGAGGGCGGCGGCGGGAAGCCTTGCATTGCCCGTATGCGTCTTTCCCCGGAGGGCGACGGCGGTCGGCCTCTGATCGCCCGTAAGACGGGCTCCTACAGGAGGCCTCGATAAATCTCCTCGTAGGCGTCAGCCATGGCCCCCGCACTGTAGCGCTCCGCCTTGAGCCGATTGGCGAGGTGCATCGCGCCAGCGAGGTCCTCATCACCCGCGATAGCGGCAATCCCCTGCATGAGTTGATCCGGCGACTCCGGATCCACGAGGATCCCGTTCACACCATCCTCGATCGCCTCGGGGATGCCTCCGACCCGCGAGGCGACCACCGGCAGGCCGAAGCAAAGGGCGTCGAGCAGCGACGACCCGAGAGCCTCGTGCAGCGACGGAAACACGAACAGATCGAACGCCGAATAGTAGTCGCCCAGATTGTCGACGAAGCCGACGAGCTCGATATTGTCGAGGCCCTCAATGCGTTCGCGGAACAACGCCTCGTCGCGACCGCCGCCGAGCAGCAGGAAGTGCCAGTCCGGCCGTTCCGTCTGCGCTCGCCGGGCCACCTCGATAATCGTGAGTTGCCCCTTGGTCTGATGGATATAGCTGCCCACATGACCGATCACGAACTTGCCCGCATAACGCTCCCGCAGATCGGTCGCGGCCTCACCCTCGACGACCAGCCCGGAGTGGGAATCCGGAATGACATCGACCTCGAGATCCGGATAGCGGTCACGCACATTGTCAGCCGCGGCACCCGAAATCGCGGTGATCGTCGATGCAGCCCGATAGGAGCGGTCACGCAGCCAGGATGGCTTCAGCGCCTTCGTCAGTCGGCGGGTGAGGATGGAGGGTATACCGTAGCGACGGGCCGCGTACCAGCCGGAGTAGACCGCACGAGCCTCGTGAGCGTGCGAGATTGACGCACCCTTGATCGCCCAGGCCGCCGTCAACGGATTGGAGCGATCGGCGGCGATCTCGAGATTCGGCACGTCGTCGCAACGATCAGCTAGTTCCTGGCCCGGACGAACCACGAGCCGCTGCAACCAATCGCGGGCCGCGAGCTCGCGAATCAGAATCTCGGTCTGGCGTTCGCCGCCCCGATAGTCCTTCGCGAGATTCACATGACAGATGCGGCCGGAGCCGGGTCTCGGCGGCAGTGAACGGTTCTCCGCGTCCATAAATCCGCGCTACGCCGGCTCCTGATCTCCGATACCCACCTTGGTCTTCTCCCCCTCCAGCCTGGCGATGATCGTCGCGCAGCAGGCATCGCCCCAGATGTTGACGCTCGTACGGCACATGTCGAGGATACGGTCGAAGACCATCAGTACCCCGATCGCCTCGACCGGCAAGCCGACCGCGGCAAGGATGATCGCGATGGCAACCAGCGATGCCGATGGAACGCCGGCGACGCCGATCGACGTCAGGAGGGCGATAACAACTATCGCGAACTGCTGCCCGAATGTCAGATCGAAACCGTAAGCCTGTGCGATGAAGATCGCCGCAGCGCACTCGTACAGCGCGGTGCCGTTCATGTTGACCGTTGCACCCAAAGGCAGCACGAAGCTCGAAACCTTATTCGATACGCCAATGTTCTCCTCGACCGACTCCATCGTTATCGGCAATGTGGCCGACGAAGACGCCGTCGAGAACGCCGTAAGCATCGCAGGCGACGCGCCTTTGATCGTCTTCAACGGATCGACGCGGCCGATGAATCGCAGCAGCAGCGGCAACGTCACGAACGCGTGGATCGCAAGGGCGACGATTACCGACAGCGCGAATATCAACAATGGCCTCGCCGCATCGAAACCCGTTTCGGCGATGACCTTCGCAACGAGCCCGAACACGCCGATCGGCGCGAACAGCATGATGAACTCTGTCATCCTCATCATGACGTGGAAGACGGCGTTCCAGAAGTTGAACAGCGGCTCGGCATACTGATGTGCCAGGTGCGTCATGAAGTAGCCGAACAGGATCGAGAAAAAGATCAGCCCGAGCATCTGTCCGTCGGCAGCCGCTTTGAAGATGTTCTCCGGCACCATGCGCAGGAATATCTCGGCTACGTCGCCGACGCCCCGACCTGCGACGCGTTCTTCAAAGTCCTCTGGCGGTGCTTCTAGCGCAAGGATATCGCGCACAGGCTCGCCGTCCTGGAAACCGGGACCGACCGCGTTGACCACGAGGAGCCCGACGAGAATCGCCGCCAGCGTTGTCGACGCATAGAACAGCAGTGTCTTGCCGCCGAGCGCACCGAGGTTGCCGCCAGAGCCGATGCCGGCGACGCCGACGATGATCGACGACGTGATCAGCGGCACGATGATCATCTTCAGCGCGTTGAGGAAGATACGCCCGATGTAGTCGAAGATGGCGATCCACTCGACACCGAAGATGCTCGGCGTCGACGTATCGGTCGAGACTTGATTGATCGTGAAGCCGACGACGGCCGCCAGCGCGATGGCAATCAGAATCTGCCAGTGCAGCGCGATCTTGCGCATAGCTCCCCCTTCTCGGCCACTTGGCGGTGGCCACTTTTCGGCCGAGCTTACTGGAACAGGTCGTCAGCAGCCAGCAGGTCCTCGTTGACTTCGATATCGGCGCCGTCGTACAGCGAACGAATGAAGGCACCGAAATCGTTGATGCCAGAGTCCTGCGCCAGTGCGAGCTTGCCCGCATCGCGCTGCGCCAGGGGAATCGACTCCGGCCGGCCCGGAAGCACGGCCTCGAGACTGTAGATCGCAACCGAACCGTCCATCGTCCGCGCTCGGCCCGTGACGGGCGCGCCCTGTTCGGGCTTGACGGCTGCAAAGACCTCGAACATCAGTGAGCTATCGACGGTTTGATCGCCCCGCGTCCAGAGCTGCGGCTCGGTTACCGTCAGACCGGACGCTTCGGCAGCAACGCCGAAATCTTCTCCGTCCGCAACGGCGGCAAGCGCCGCTTCGGCCCTGTTCTCCATGATCGTCTGCGCACGCGCGGCTCTGAGGTTATTCTCAATCTCATCGCGAACGTCGGCCAGCGGCCTGACGGATTCCGGATAGAACTGTGCGACACGGAAGATCGCCATGCTATCGGCATCGAGTTCCGTAACCTCGGACATCTGACCGCCGGTCAGTACGATCTCGTCGAAGATCGCGTCGATCGCGGCCTGATTGGCCCCGAACGGCTCGCCGCCCTGACGTGTGAATCCTTCAGTGGTTTCCACGGTCTGCCCGGTCGCGGCTGCGACCTCCTGCAGATTCGACATGTCGAACAACGCGTTGGACAGGTCGCGTTCGAGTTGCCTGTATATATCGACGGCTGCCTGAGATCGGACGTCCGACAGGATGTCGCCCCGAGCCTGCTCGAAGGGCAGGATGCCCTGCTCGAATATCTCGTCAAGGCGAACCACGTGATAACCGAAGGCCGATTGGATCGGGCCACGTATCTCACCCTCTTGCATATCGAAGATCGCCTCGCCAATACCCTCGAGGTACTGTTCTTCCGTCAGTGAGCCAAGATCGCCGCCCTGTGGCGCCGAACCGCTGTCTTCCGACACTTCTGCCGCTACGGTCTCGAAGGCTTCACCGGCCTGCACGCGCTCAAGGGCATCCTGCGCCCGAGCTTCAGCGTCGTCACCGCTGACGATGAGTATGTGGCGCGCACGGCGCTGCTCGTCCTGCAGGTAGCGGTCCTGATTGTCGTCATACCAGGCGATAAGATCCTCTTCGCTCGGATCGATGCCCTCCGCGACCTCGCGTCGCGAGACACGGATGTACTCGACGTCGGCCGACGCCTGTTCCATGAAATTTGCCTGGTTGTCGGCGTAGTACGTCTCGATCTCGTCGTCGGCAACGATGACATCTTCATCGACGGCGGCCTGATCAATGGTCGCAACGCTAACGACGCGTTGCTGAGCAACAAGGTTCAGGTAGCGGCGATACTCGGCCGGCGTCACGATAGCCGTGGCCGCAACCGACAGTTCGAGCTGCTGCTGACGCAAGGTATTTCGGTGTTCGGGTTCGAAACGATCCGGCGTGTAATTCCGCTGCGCGAGATAGGTGCGATACACATCCATATCGAAACGCCCATTCACCTGGAATTCGGGCGTCTCCTGGATGTTGCTCATCAGTTGCTCATCGCTGATGCGATAGCCGCTGTCATTCAGGAAGTTCTGAAGAAGCTGTCCCTGGATCATCTGATCGAGCAGGATGCGCCTCACCTCCACCCGAAGCGGTCCCTCGTAGAGCGAGAGCTGCGGATTCGCCTGCAGTGCGTTCCGGTAGTTCTGTTCGAAAGCACCGGCAAGGATCTCCTCACCGTCAACCCGCGCCGCATAGCTTGCGCCGATGAAGCTGTAGTTGAGGCCGAAGAATACGAAGGAGAAGCCGATCAGAACGAGCAGGGCGAGTGCGAACTTGCCCGTGAAGTTCTCGCGCATGTTTTGCAGCATGGTGAGTCTTTACTGGTGCCGAAAGGGGCGGAATTCTAGCGGACTGGCGCCCTTCCCGCCAGCACTCGGGTGCCCGGCCCGTTCCGGATCAGCGGCGCCGGAAATCGCGCATCTGGACTTTGGTCTGGTGGCCGGCGAATGTGCCGCCGCTCTGGTCCTCGCCCTTCATGTAGGTTCGCTGCCAGCCCTTCTTCTGCGCCTCGGAACCCTCGACCTTCAGGGCCTCGTTGAACGCCAGCCTATCGTCCCGCCATGAGACATATTGCTGGTATAGCTTCGGGTCGTCGTTGATGTTGCAGAGCTCTGCCTCGAACTTGGCCGGATAGTGGCGTGGGTACGGGAAGACACAGCAGACCGGCTCTCCGGCCTCGAAAGTGACCTTCTGACGCTTGCGGGTGAACTGCCAGTTCATCGTAAACGTGAATGGCGCCCAATCGGTCTCGATGAGCCCCTCGAGCGGCGCGATGGCGTCCTTGGGCTGATTGGCGGGGCCCTTTACCCAGAGGTTGTGCGCCTTGGTCGTGCGAAACAGATAGCCGAGGGAGAACGTCAGTATGCCGTGGCCGAAATGCGAGCCCACGAGTTCGGACGGCTGATCGTGAAACTTGATCTTGATCGCGTCGAGACCCTCGCGGCCATTCCAGCTGGCCGTGAACGCGGCCGGATTCAGTACCTCCCAGCCGATCTGATTGGCCATCGCAAGCGGCAGACAGCGGTATGCGAATCGTTCCGGCATGCTGTCTATCCAGTCGCGGCGACGCTCCGCCGTTCGGATCGGCATGGCGTTCTCGACGACTTCGTGGGCGGTGATTTTGAGCTTGTCTTTCACGTTTGGGCTCCAGGCAGAATGACAACCTCCCCTCAAAAGTGCTTAGTCTAATACCACGGGGGGCGGGGTTGACTCGTCGCTTCGCTCCTCGCCCTTCGGGCGCACTCGCGTTTGCTCGTGCGTCTGTCGGTTGGCTGCGCCAGCCTCGGTTGACTCGCCGCTCCCCGGCTCCGGCCAAAAAAAACCAGCCCCCCCCCCATTCAGGGGGGCTGGTTTTAATAGTGGCGGAGCGGACGGGACTCGAACCCGCGACCCCCGGCGTGACAGGCCGGTATTCTAACCAACTGAACTACCGCTCCGAATTCTGGTGGGTGCTGACGGGATCGAACCGCCGACCCTCGCCTTGTAAGGGCGATGCTCTACCAGCTGAGCTAAGCACCC
>CALZMR010000064.1 GCA_945788575.1 uncultured Woeseiaceae bacterium | reverse complement strand
CTTGAGGGTTGCGTAGATGCGCCGCTCGCCGCCCCAGACACCGATGATCAGGAACATCGGGACGAGCATGAACTCCCAAAAGACGTAGAACAGCAGGCCGTCCAGTGCCGAGAACACGCCGACCATCAGGCCTTCGAGAATCAGGAACGCCGCGAAGTACTGCGACGGGCGTGTGCGGATCGTATTCCATCCAGCGATCACGACCAGCGGCGTGATAAATGTCGTGAGCAGGATCAGCGGTGCGGAGATGCCGTCGACGCCCAGGTAGTACCACGCGTCGAGCGCGGTCACCCATTCGAAACGCTCGACGAACTGCATCTCTGCGGTCGAGGCATCGAATCCCGTGTACAGGCCGGCACTCAGGATAAGAACAGCGATCGATGTTGCCAGCGCCAGGATGCGCATCTGGCCGGCGCGCTTCGAATCGGCATCGCCTTCGTCGCCCATGGCGAGCAACGCGATGCCGCCGACGACCGGCAGCCAGATCAGGATCGAGAGAATGTGTGCAGACAGATCCATGAATGCTTACCGGAGCCAGATCAGCCAGCCGAGCAGAGTCGTCAGGCCGATGATCATTGCGAATGCATAGGTGTACAGATAACCGGTCTGGATCTGACGGACGAGGCCTGCAATTCGACCGACGCTATTTGCCGTGCCGTTAACGAGAACGCCGTCGATTATAAGTTCGTCGCCCTTCTTCCAGAGGAAGTCGCCGATTCGCCGTCCGCCACCGCCGAAGCCCTTGATCCAGAGGTCGTCGAAGTAGTACTTGCGATCGAGCACGTTGTAGAGGCCCGAGAGCTTCGTCTTGATAGTCTCCGGGATATCCGGTCGAATGAGATACAGATACCAGGCAACCGCGAGACCCGACAACGCCAGATAAAGCACCGGCGTCTTGAGCGCGTGCATTAGCATCGCGACCTGGCCGTGCCAGTCCGCCCCGAGCCGTAACAGGGGATCCGTGGCTTCGTTCACGACAATTGCATCGCCGAAGAAGCCGCCGAACAGCACCGGCTCGACCGTCAGCCAGCCGATTATGGCTGAAGGAATGGCGAGCAGAACCAGTGGCCCCCTCACGACCCACGGCGTCTCGTGCAGGTGCGACTTCGTCTCGGCATCCATGCGCTCTTCGCCGTGGAAGACCAGGAAGAACATCCGGAATGAATACAGCGCCGTGACGAACACACCCAGCAGCACGCTCAGGTACGCAATCCAGTAAACCAGCGGATCAGTTTCAGCCCAGTGCGACGCATGCACGGCCTCGATGATGTAGTCCTTCGAGAAGAAGCCTGACGTGCCCGGGAAGCCGATCAGCGCGAGCGAGCCGACCAATGCCGTCACGTACGTCCACGGCATGTATTTGCGGAGGCCGCCCATCTTGCGGATGTCCTGCTCGTGGTGCATCGCGATGATGACCGAGCCTGCGGCGAGGAACAACAGCGCCTTGAAGAACGCGTGCGTCATCAGGTGGAAGATCGCGGCGCCGTAGGCCGACGCGCCAAGAGCGACGGTCATGTAACCGAGCTGCGACAGCGTCGAATACGCGACGACGCGCTTTATGTCGTTCTGCACGATGCCCAGGAGGCCCATGAAGAACGCCGTGATCGCGCCGATGACGATGACGACCGCCAGGGCCGTCGTCGACAGTTCAAACAGCGGCGACATGCGCGCCACCATGAAGATGCCGGCCGTGACCATCGTCGCCGCGTGGATCAACGCGGAGATCGGTGTCGGGCCTTCCATCGAGTCCGGCAGCCAGACATGCAGCGGCGCCTGCGCCGACTTACCCATCGCGCCGATGAACAGCAGGATGCAGATCACCGTCATCGCGTTCCACGGCATGCCGCCGATGACGTTGATGTCCTGCGCGGCGATCGATTCCGCCTGACCGAACACTTCGACATAGTCGAGCGAGTTCGTGAACATCACGATGCCGGCTATACCGAGGATGAAACCGAAGTCGCCGACGCGGTTGACGAGGAATGCCTTCAGGTTGGCGAAGATCGCCGTCTCCCGCTTGAACCAGAATCCGATCAGCAGGTACGAGACGAGACCGACCGCTTCCCAGCCGAAGAAAAGCTGCAGGAAGTTGTTCGACATTACGAGCATCAGCATCGAGAACGTGAACAGCGAGATGTAGCTGAAGAAACGCTGGTAGCCTGGATCCTCGTGCATGTAGCCAATCGTGTAGACGTGCACCATGAGCGACACGAAGGTCACGACGGCCATCATGAGTGCCGTCAGACGGTCGACCAGGAAGCCCACTTCCATACGCAGCCCGTCGGTGACGGCCCACGTGTAGACGCTGATGTTCTCGGACTCGGCTCCGCCCCAGACCATCTGATACAGGACGAAGAACGACAACACGGTCGAGATACCGACGCCGAGGATCGTAACCGTATGCGCCCCTGCCCGGCCGATCTGTTTGCCGAACAGTCCCGCGACGATGGCGGCGGCCAGCGGCGCCAGGACGATTGTCAGGTAGTAACCGTACATCCCTAACGTCCCGTCCGGCCAAGTCGATTGCTGTCACGTCGTCCCACTGCCATCACCCTTTCATCGTGTTGAGTTCTTCGACGTTGATGGACCGGCGATTCCGGAACAGCACGACGAGGATGGCGAGACCGATCGCCGCTTCGGCAGCGGCCACGGTGAGAATGAAGAACACGAATACCTGACCCATCTCGTCGCCGAGGTAGCGTGAGAACGCGATGAAATTGAAATTGACTGCCAGCAGCAAGAGCTCGATGCACATCAGCAGCATGATCAGATTGCGGCGATTGACGATGATCCCGGCAATGCTCAGCACGAACAGCATCGCCGACAAGGTCAGATAGTGTTGCAGGCCGATCACGACTTCTTCTCCGCATCCATCTTGACGATCCGGACTCGGTCCTTCGCCCGTACGGCCACCTGCTTGGAGATGTCCTGAACCTTGAGGCCCGGGCGCTTGCGCATCGTCAACGTAATGGCGGCCACGATCGCCAGCAGGAGGATGACCGCCGCGATCTCGAAAGCATAAACGTGCTCGGTATAGAGCACCGAACCGAGCGCCTTCGTGTTGTCATAGCCCTCCGGGGTAGCGGCAAACGAACCGCTGGCACCAGTAGCGTCGCCCCTGAACCAAATCAGCTGCACGAGCTCGATCGCCATAAGCAGAGCGATGGCGGCGGCCAGCGGCGCGTATCGTGTCAGTCCTCGTTTCACGGCCTCGACGTTGACTTCCAGCATCATGATCACGAACAGGAACAACACCATCACCGCGCCGACGTAGACCAGTACCAGCACGATCGCGAGGAACTCAACTTCGATCAACAGCCAAAGCATGGCGCTCTGGAAGAACGCGAGCACCAGACACATGACCGAGTGGATCGGGTTCTTGAAGAAGACCACGCCAAGAGCTGCACCGACAAGCACGGCTGAAAATGTGTAGAAGAGTATGGACTGGAACAACATCTGCCTTACCTGTACGGCGCGTCCGCGGCTTTGTCGGCGGAGATCATCGCGTCGTACTTGTCGCCGACCGCGAGGAGCTTGTCTTTGGTCATGATGTTCTCGCCGGGCGCTTCCATGTGGTACTCGTGGATGCGCGTCTCGACGATCGCATCAACCGGACAGGCCTCCTCGCAGAATCCACAGTAGATACACTTGAAGAGATCGATGTCGTAGCGCGAAGTACGGCGCGTGCCGTCGTCGCCGACGTCGGACTCGATCGTGATCGCCAATGCCGGACAAACGGCTTCGCAGAGCTTGCAGGCGATGCAGCGCTCTTCCCCATTCGGGTAGCGGCGAAGTGCGTGCAGTCCACGGAAGCGATGCGACTGTGGCGTCTTCTCGTCCGGATACTCGAGGGTCACGCTCTTCTTGAAGAAGTTGCGATTGGTGACCCGGAGCCCCTTGAGCAGTTCCCATAGCGAGAACGTCTTGAGATAGCTGACTATTTGATTCATGACAAACCTGCCCAGGGACCGATACGTGCCCAGGCCATGACGCCCTCGACCGCGATCCAGATGATCGTGACGGGAATGAAGACCTTCCAGCCGAGCCGCATGATCTGGTCATAGCGGTAACGCGGGAATGTCGCCCGGTACCAGAAGAATGAGTACATAAAGAAGCAGATCTTCGCGAACAGCCAGACGAAACTCGGTGCCGCGAGGAATGCCAGCGCGGTGCCGTTCAGGAAGGTCCAGCCCTCGAACGGCGACGCCCAGCCGCCCAGGAAGAAGATCGCCGTCAGTCCGGAGATAAGGACCATGTTGGCGTACTCGGCGAGGAAGAACAGCGCAAACGCGACGCCGGAATACTCCACGTGGAAACCGGCGACGATTTCCGACTCACCTTCGGCGACGTCGAACGGCGCACGGTTCGTCTCGGCGACACCCGAGACCCAGTAGACGATGAACAGCGGGAACAGCGGGATCAGGAACCAGTTCAGGAACCCACCCGACTGCGCGTTGACGATAACGCCGAGATTCAGGCTGCCGCCGGCCATCAGCACGCCGACCAGCGCAAAGCCCATCGCGATCTCGTAAGCGACGATCTGTGCCGCGGATCGCATGGCTCCGAGCAGCGCGTACTTGGAGTTGGTGGCCCATCCGGCCAGGATGACGCCGTAAACGCCGACCGAGGTCAGCGCGAGCACGTACAGCAGACCGGCATTGATATCGGCGATCACGAAGCCCGGATGCAGCGGCATGACCGCCCAGGCCGCCAGCGCGGGGACGAGTGACAGCAGCGGCGCGATGACGAACAGGAACCTGCTCGACTTCGCCGGTATTACGATCTCCTTGATGAGGAGCTTGATAACGTCGGCGAACGGCTGCCCGAGTCCAAGCGGTCCAACGCGATTCGGACCAACACGCGCCTGCATGCTGCCGATGACCTTGCGCTCGAAGTAGGTCGAGAACGCGACGACGAGAATGACACCGATCATGACGATCAGGATTGCGATGGTCGTCGACGTGACGTACTGCATCCACTCCGGCAGCCAGCCGAAGAAGAACTCGACACCGTCGGCGATCATCTGTTTCACTGATCGTCCCCGTCAGCAGCTCGACGTGCTTCCGCCGTAAGCTGCAGAGCCCGCGCGCGCCGCACCATTCCGTCCACGGAATAAAGTGCCGTATCGATCTCTTCGGCAGGTGCGTCGGCGCCGTTGGGACGGGCAATGCTGCCGCTGCCCGAATAGGCGTTGTCGGGTTCGACGTCGCCGAGCGCGGCGACGAGTTCGTCCCGAACGTCCTCGCTGGTGACGTAGTCGAAATCGGCCTCTTGAATGAGGTTGCCCAGAACGCGCAACACCTTCCATCCGGGCCGCGCCTCGCCGACTGGCGTCGCGACGCCGCCGAAGCTCTGCCAGGTCCCCGCGACATTTACGTAGGTGCCCGAGGTTTCGGCGAACGTCCCGATCGGAAGCAGTAAATCCGCCGCCTCCTCGAGCGCCTCCGAAACGAACGGGGTCAGCGCGATCACGAACGCCTGTTTCGCCAGCTTCGCGACTGCATCGGAGGTCGATTTCAGATCCGCGTCGGGCTCGACGTTGACGAGTACGATCGCATCGAGGCCGTCATTCAACATCTCCGCCGCGTTCCGGCCGGTCTCTGCGCGAGCGGCGCCTTCACGGGCACGATGCGGCAATACACCGGCCAGGCTGAGGCCCGCACTGTTTGATCCTTCAGAGGTATTGCCAAGCTTCGCACCGGACGCATCGGCAATGGCGGCGGCCAGCGCCCGCACAGCCGAGTAGGCTCCGTGGCGGTTGGCAATGTTGCCGATCAGAATCAGTGCATCGTCGGCGCTTTTCAAGGAAGCGGCGATCGATCGCTGTGTCTCGCTCGCGGATACACCGGAGACCAGCTTCGCGATCGCGTCGCCACCGGCTCCCGCGGCAACCGCAACGCCGGCCAGCATTTCGACCAGACCCGAGCCGGACAGGCTGTTGGCGACATCGAAAAAGTACTCGTGCTCGCTGCTGCTCGCGAGGCTGACTTGTGCGCCCGCCAGCGCCGCCTTACGGATCCGATGCGCGAGTATCGGCGCCTCGCGCCGAATGTTCGAGCCGATGACGAAGACAGCGTCTTGCTTCTCGATGTCTTCGATCTCACAGCCAAGCCACGGGAACAGCGGATCGTTGTCCTGATCCGAGAAGTCGCGGCGCGTGACGCGGTGATCGAGGTTGTTCGTACCCAGGTGGTCCGCGATGCGTGCGACAAGGTGGCCCTCTTCGGCCGTCGCGCTCGGCGATACCAGGAAGCCCGAGTCTGCGCCGGCGTCGCGGAGAACGTCGGCGGCCTGATTTAGCGCCTCTTCCCAGTCGAGTTCCCGCCAACTGCCGCTCTCTTTTACTCGCGGCATTGTGAGGCGCTGGTCCGAGTAGATCGCCTCGTAGCTGAAGCGGTCGCGATCGGATATCCAGGTCTCGTTAATGGACTCGTTGTCACGGGGCACGATGCGCTTGACCGTTCCCCTCAGCACGTGGGCATACAGATTCGAACCGACGCAGTCGTGCGGCGAGACCGTCGCCCGCTGGGTCATCTCCCACGCCCGGGCGCTGTAACGATACGGCTTGTTGTTCAGTGCGCCGACCGGACACAGGTCGATGATGTTCGCCGAAAGCTCGTGATCCACGCTCTGCTCGATATACGTACCGATCTTCATGTTCTCGCCGCGGTCGGTCGTGCCCAGCTGCGGCATGCCCGAGACCTCTTCACCGAAGCGCACGCAGCGGGTGCAATGAATGCAGCGCGTCATGTCGGTGGAGACGAGCGGTCCGATATCCTTGTCTTTGACGACGCGCTTGCCGTCGTTATACCGCGAGACGTCACGGCCGTAGCCCATCGCGAGATCCTGCAGTTCACACTCACCGCCCTGATCGCAGATCGGGCAGTCGAGCGGGTGATTGATCAGCAGGAACTCCATGGTGGCTTTCTGCGCCGAGATCGCCTTCGGGGAGCGCGTGAATATCTTCATGCCCTCGCCGACCGGCGTCGCGCAGGCGGGCAGCGGCTTGGGTGCCTTCTCGACTTCGACGAGGCACATACGGCAGTTGGCCGCGATCGAAAGCTTATCGTGGTAGCAGAATCGCGGAATGTAGGCGCCGATACGGTCGGTCGCCTGAATGACCATTTCGCCTTTCTTCGCCTCGACGGGCTTGCCGTCGACTTCAATGTTTACGGTGTCGTCGCTCATGAACTCTTACGCAGCCGCCTCCGCCTTTCCGTCAACGATGCTGCGGCCACGATGTTCGATCATGTACTCGAATTCGTCGATGAAGTGTTTGAGGAAACTCTGAACAGGCCACGCCGCCGCATCACCAAGCGCGCAGATCGTGTGTCCTTCGATCTTGTTCGCAACGTCGACGAGCTTGTCGAGGTCCGCCTTTTCGCCGCGGCCTTCGGTGATGCGCGTCAGCATCCGATAGTGCCAGCCCGTGCCCTCGCGGCACGGCGTGCACTGTCCGCAGGACTCCGCCATGTAGAAGCGCGAGATTCGGCGCAGCACACGTACCATGTCGGTCGTTTCGTCCATCACCATGACGGCGCCGGTGCCGAACGACGAGCCGGCCTCCATCAGCGACGTATAGTCCATGGTGCACTCATTTGCGATCTCGGCCGGCAGCACCTTGCACGACGATCCGCCCGGGATGATCGCTTTGAGCTTACGCCCCTTCCATACGCCGCCGGCAATCTCCAGCAGGTCCTTGAAGGGAATGCCCATCGGCAACTCGTAGTTGCCGGGCTTCTCGACGTGGCCCGAAACCGAGAACAGCGCGGTACCGCCCGAATTCTCAGGACCGAGGCCGGCGAACCAGGCCGCTCCGTTGCGAATAATCGCCGGAACGCTGGCAAGGCTCTGCGTGTTATTGATCGTCGTCGGCTTGCCATACAGCCCGTAGTTGGCCGGGAATGGCGGCTTGAAACGCGGCTTGCCCTGTTTGCCCTCGAGCGACTCGAGCAAGGCCGTTTCCTCGCCGCAGATGTAGGCACCCGCGCCGACGAAGGTCTGCAGGTCGAAATCGATACCCGAGCCCTGAATGTTCTTACCGAGGAGGCCCGCGTCGTAGGCTTCTTTCACGGCAGCCTCGAATCGCGGCACGGGCTCGTCGATGAACTCGCCGCGGATGTAGTTGTAACCAATCGTGGCTCCCATGGCGTAGCCGGCGATCGCCATGCCCTCGACAAGGCAATGCGGGTTGAAACGCAGGATGTCGCGATCGTGGGCGGTACCCGGTTCAGACTCGTCAGAGTTGCAGACCAGGTACTTCTGCATGTCGCCCTTCGGCATGAAGCTCCACTTGAGGCCCGTCGGGAAGCCCGCGCCGCCGCGGCCACGCAGACCGGAAGCCTTGACCTCTTCGATGACCTGCACAGGCGTCATGTCTCCGGCAAGGATCTTCCGCCAGGCTTCGTAGCCGCCATGTTTCTCATAGGCCGCAAGCGTGTGCGAGTTTTCGGACCCGAGCGTCGAGAAAGTAACGAGATTCTGTTCGTAAGCCATCAGTCGAGGTCATCCAGTATCTTGTCGACCATGTCGGTGGTCAGGTTCTCGTAATATTTGTGGTCGACCATCATCATCGGCGCACCGCAGCAAGCGGCGAGACACTCTTCTTCCTTCTTCAGGTAGATGCGTCCGTCCTCGGTCGTCTGACCAAGTTTGCAGCCCAGCTTCTTCTCGACGTGAGCGACGATGTCGTCGGCGCCGCGCAGCATGCAGGAGACGTTGTTGCAGATCGCCACGTTGTGCCGGCCCACTTCCTTCGTCTGGAACATCGAGTAGAAGGTGGCAACCTCGTACACCTGGATCTTCGGCAACTCGAGGTACTCGGCCAGGGCATCCATGATCTCCGCGGTCACGAAACCGCCGTTCTCATGCTGCGCCGCGTGCAACGCGCCAATAACGGCCGAGCGCGAACGCTCGTCAGGGAACCGGGTCTTCCAGTGCTCGATTTCCTCGCGCACGTGATCTGACAGGATTGCGTTTTCGCTCATCGGTCGACTTCCCCGAATACGATGTCCTGAGTGCCGATGACGGCGACCACGTCGGCCAGCATGTGGCCCTCGACCATCTCGGCCATGGCCGAGATGTGCGCGAAGCCCGGCGCACGGATCTTCACTCGGTACGGCTTGTTAGCGCCGTCCGAGACGATGTACACGCCGAATTCGCCCTTGGGGTGCTCGATGGCGGCGTAGGATTCGCCGGCCGGAACGCAGTAACCCTCGGTGAAGAGTTTGAAGTGATGGATGAGCGACTCCATGTCGTCTTTCATCTCGACGCGATTGGGCGGGCTGATCTTCGAGTCGTCGATCATGACCGGGCCGGGATTCTCCCGCAGCCAGTCGACGCATTGCTTGATAATGCGGTTCGACTGCCGCAGCTCTTCGACTCTCACCAGGTATCGGTCGTAGCAATCGCCATTGACGCCGACGGGTATGTCGAAGTCCATGCGATCGTAAACCTCGTACGGCTGTTTCTTGCGCAGATCCCATTCGACGCCTGAGCCGCGGAGCATCGGACCGGAGAAACCCAACTGCATCGCACGCTCAGGCGAAACGACGCCGATGTTGACGGTGCGCTGCTTCCAGATGCGGTTATCCGTCAACAGTGTTTCGTACTCATCGACGCAGCCCGGGAACTTATCCGTGAACGCCTCGACGAAGTCGAGCAGCGAGCCGTCGCGAGCTTCGTTCATGCGGTCGAGTTCCTTCTTCGAGCGGAACTTCGACTCCTTGTACTTCGGCATCGCCTCCGGCAGATCGCGATAAACGCCGCCAGGCCGGTAGTAGGTCGCGTGCATGCGCGTACCGGATACCGCCTCGTACAGGTCCATTAGGTCCTCGCGCTCGCGGAAGCAGTACAGGAACATCGTCATCGCACCGATATCGAGACCGTGCGCACCGAGCCACATCAGATGATTCAGAATCCGGGTGATCTCGTCGAACATGACGCGGATGTACTGTGCACGTTCGGGCACCTCGACACCGAGCAGCTTCTCGATGGCCAGCACGTAGCCGTGCTCGTTGCACATCATCGAAACGTAATCGAGCCGGTCCATATAACCGATGCTCTGGTTGAACGGCTTCGATTCGGCGAGTTTTTCGGTCGCGCGATGCAGCAGCCCAACGTGCGGATCGGCTTTCTGGATCGTCTCGCCCTCGAGTTCGAGCACGAGCCGAAGTACGCCATGCGCAGCCGGATGCTGCGGGCCGAAATTCATCGTATAGCTCTGGATCTCAGCCATCGCTCGCGTCCTTGAGATCGGCTGAATAGCGGTTGTCGTCACGAATGACGCGTGGCACCAGGATACGTGGCTCAATACTGACCGGCTTGTAGACGACGCGGCCTTCATCGGCGTCGTAGCTCACCTCGACATTACCGATCAGCGGAAAGTCCTTGCGGAACGGATGTCCGATAAAGCCATAGTCAGTGAGAATGCGGCGCAGATCCGGGTGACCTTCGAAGAGAATGCCGAACAGATCGAAGACCTCGCGCTCAAACCAGTTTGCGCCGTTCCAGATGTCGACCACCGATTTCACTTTCGGCGGGTTGTTTGAACCTGTGTAGATACGCAGTCGCAGCCGAAAATTGTGGTGCAACGACAGCAGATGATAAACAACAGCGAAGCGGCGCGGGTCAAACTCGTCGGCCTCGTCGAGGATTACCGGTTTGCGTTCGACGCCACGGCTGAACCCTGACCCTGTCGCCGTGTTCGTCGTCCACTCATCGCCGCCATAGTTGAGATAGTCAATGCCGCATACATCCATCAGCATTTCGAATCCGAAATCGGCTTCATTGCGCAATGCGGTCGCAATTTCGATCAAATCGTCTTTGTCGAGTTCGTAAGTCAGCTCACCACAGGAGGATGGCACGCGGCGCACTTGCTCACCGAAGCGCTCGTCAATCTTTCTCGCCAATGTCTCGCAACGATCACTCATTTTATTGTGTTTTTTTCGGCAACTTACCTGGCTATCGTGCTCGTGCGACGAATCTTGCTCTGCAACTGGATCAGTCCATAGATCAGGGCTTCGGCGGTCGGCGGACAACCC
>CALZMR010000063.1 GCA_945788575.1 uncultured Woeseiaceae bacterium | reverse complement strand
GGACCCGCGATCAATTTCCTCGACGAGTTGCTGCGCTGGTGGGACTGCTGGTTGAAGGGTATCGATACGGGGATCATGGATGAACCCGCGCTCCGGGTATGGATGCAGGACAGCGTTCCGCCTACGACCAGCTACGTTGAGCGGCCCGGCAGGTGGGTCGCGGAGCGTGAGTGGCCGTCGCCGAACGTTCCGGAGCGCCGATTCAACCTGACGCGACATCGGCTGGTCGAGGAAGACGATGACGTATCCGCTCACGTGATCGCTTTGCAGTCGCCGTTGACGGTTGGCCTTTTTGCGGGCAAATGGTGTTCCTATGCGTCCGGGCCGGATCTGGCTCACGACCAGCGGCGCGAGGACGGCGGCGCCCTTGTCCTCCAGTCCGAGCCGCTCGATGCTGACCTGGAGACGCTCGGTGCGACGCTGGTCGAGCTCGATGTGAGCGCCGACAAACCCGTCGCGATGCTGGCGGTGCGGCTATCGGACGTTCGGCCGGACGACAAGGTCACGCGAGTCAGTTACGGGTTGCTCAACCTCAGTCACCGTGACGGCAGCGCTACGCCTGAACCGCTGGAACCGGGGGCCCGTTACCGCGTGACGGTGCGGCTCAATGAAATTGCTCATCGTTTCCCGGCCGGACACCGATTGCGCATCTCGATATCGACCTCTTACTGGCCGCTTGCATGGCCATCCCCAGAGCCCGTCCGTATAACGCTGTTCAACAAGACCTCGTCGGTTCGATTGCCGGTGCGTGCACCCAGCGACGAGGACCGGTTGCTCGCACCATTCAGTGAGCCGGTCGGCGCGCCGCCCATTCCCAAGCGTGTCGACGAGAGCCCCCATCGCAACTGGCTTGTGCACCACGATCTCGCCCGGGACGAGGCAGCTCTCGAAGTCATCAATGACGCGGGCACCTACACGATCGAGGACTATGGCCTCACGATCAGCTCGAAAGCGCGCGAAGTCTACAGCTCGGTTGGCGACGACGTCGATACGATCCGCGCGGAGGCGTCGTGGGAGCGGACAATGAGTCGTGGGGACTGGAGTGTCCGCACTATTACGCGAACCGTGCTGAGATCGACGCCCGAGCATTTCCGCATTGCCGCTATGCTCGATGCCTATGAGGGCGACCGGCGGGTATTCAGTCGCAACTGGGATGAGACGATCGCCCGGGATCTCGTCTGAGTCTGTCCGAGGCATAGCTAACCGGCAAACAGCCCTGGATGGGGATGCCCAAATTCATCGTGCGTTGCTTGACGGCATCGGACACAGAGATTCGAAACAACATTGAAAACTTAGAGGTTGTTGGATAGCCTCGGACGAACCCGGGCGAGAGACCGGCCCTCCATCCCCTTCCTGACATCCGAGCGAGACAACATGGCTTCGAGGTCCCTTCCGGCCGGTACCCGACTGTTGCTTGCCGCACTTCTTACGATTGCGCTGGCCAGTTCGCTGGCTTCAATTCTGCAGACAGCGGGCGGTGACATACAAATCACCTCGATCAGACTGCCGACGCAGAACGGGCAGTGGGTGGCTGCGGACTTGTTCCGGCCGCGCACCGCCACAGCCGAGACGCCAGCGCCGTTCATCGTCGTCGTGCCCGGGTTTCAACGTTCCAAGGAAGCACTGTCGAATACAGCGCTCGAACTTGCGCGCCGTGGCTTTGTTACCGCGTCAATCGATCCTTATGCCCAGGGTGCCTCGAGCGCGTCGCTAAGCCGTCGCGCCGCGACGACCGAGGGCTACGGCATGTTCGCGCTCGTCGACTACGCCGCGAGCAGCGAGAATCTGAACTACATCGATCGATCGAGAATCGGCGCGACGGGTCACTCCGCTGGCGGCAACGCCGCGATCCGCGGCGCCAACTATTTCGGACGGGAAGCGCAACGTACCGGTGAACCCAGCAAGCTCCATTCGGTGTACGTCTCGGGCTACGTTCTGACGCTGACGGACGAGGTCCTCGGGGACGTGCGCTCGAATGTCGGTGTTGCCTACGCGCTCTACGACGAGGGCGCGTACCGGAACGAGCTGGGGCATGGCGACATGCGCATCGCACCCGAGGCATTGAGGGCCGTCAACTCCGGACTGCCGGCCGATGCCGCGATCGATCAGGTCGAACTCGGCAGGTACTACGGCGACAGGGACGATCGGACACTGCGGGTCGTACACAACGAACGTATTCTGCATCCGTTTCAGCCCTACATGGCCGAGGCCGTGGCCAATCAGATCAGCTACTTCGAGCATGTCTTCGACGTCGAGAGCGATCTGTCGCCGTACGACCAGGTCTGGCAGTGGAAAGAGATGCTGGGCGTGATCGCGCTGATCGCAGGGCTTGTCTCGATAGTCCCCGCGGGGCAGCTGTTGTTGCAGACCGCCTGGTTTCGCGGCCTCGTGAAAACCGTCCCGGAACCGCTGCCGCCGCCCCGAGGCAAGGGACGAATCATCTTCTGGACGACTTTCTCGGTTGCAGCGCTGGTTGCCTGTTATACCTACATCCCGATGGCGGAACTCTCACAGAAACTGTTCGTCGCCGCGTCGACGCGTCAGCTGACCTGGTTCTTTCCGCAGAGAATGAACAATGCGGTGATGTTGTGGGCTGTGCTGAACGGCACAGTCGGATTCCTGATGTTCTGGCTCAGCTACCGGTTCTTCGGCCGACAAAACGGTATTACGCCAAAGTACTGGGGCGCGAGTGTGTCCTTGGCGGAGCTGGGCAGAACACTGGCGCTGGCGCTGGTACTGTTTGCGTTCTTCTTCCTCGTTCTCTTCGCCACGTATTACCTGTGGCACGTGGACTACCGCTTCCTGTTCATGGGCGTTCGCCTGTTCGAGCCGAAGCTGTTGCTGCTGCTGGCCATGTATGCGCCCTTGTTCTTCGTCTTCTTCTTGTCGAATTCCTTACGCATCAACGGGGCGATGCGCTTCTCGGGGCAGCCGGAATACCGCAGCATGTTGCTGGGCGGCGTCGCGAATTCGCTCGGACTCATCCTCATCGTCGTCGTGCAATATGTGAGCTTCGCGGGGACAGGGACGGTCTACTGGACGGATGGCTGGCTCTACGTGAACCTGCTGTTCGGCGTCGTGCCGATGATGTTCGTGCTACCGTACTTCAACCGTTTCTTCTTCAGGATGACCGGAAGGATCTACCTGGGCCCGATGGTCACGTGCCTCATCTTCGTGATGATTCTGATCACGAATACAGTGATCTACCTGCCCCTCTGAGGATATAGCGCAGGCTTATCTGACGGTCGTGGAGCAGCAGCATGCGCGACCGCGGCTAATCTGCGCGCTACTTGCTTGCGGCCCGCTGAATACCGCGGACGATGTAGCCCCCCGATTTCTCATCACGCTCGAGTTCGAGCTGCTTCCGCTTGGCCGCCTCCTCCAGGAGGTCGCTGAACGAGCTGAAGCCATAGACCGATTCGCTGAATCCGGGCCGGCGCCGCTTCAGCGTCTGTTTGATCATCGAGCCCCATAGCCTGGTTCGGTCACCGCGCTCGGCATAAAGGGCCTCCGTCGTCTCGATGACGAGATCGATCCCTTCCTGAGCGGGGTCATCCTGCGTCTTTGCAGTCTTCTTCTTCGTCGTCTTGGACCTTTTCTTCGTCTTGGCTTTCTTCGCGGAGCGCGAGGACCTTGTTGCCGAGGCCGGTGCGAGGTCATCGTAGAAGATGAACTCATCGCAGTTGCTCATTAGCAGGTCGGAGGTCGACTGCTTGACCCCCACACCGATCACCGTCTTGGCATTCTCCCGCAGCTTGCTGACAAGCGGCGAGAAATCCGAGTCACCCGAAATGATGACGAAGGTGTCGATATGCTCCTTCGTGTAGCAGAGGTCGAGGGCATCGACGACCATGCGAATATCGGCGGAATTCTTGCCGGACAGCTTTACGTGCGGAATCTCGATCAGCTCGAACGCGGCCTCGTGCATCCCGGGCTTGAACTGCTTGTAGCGGTCCCAGTCGCAGTACGCTTTCTTGGTGACAATGCTGCCCTTGAGCAGCAATCGTTCCAGTACCAGGCCGATATCGAATTTCTTGTCGCCGCTGTCGCGTACGCCGAGCGCGATGTTCTCGAAATCGCAGAATAGAGCTAGATTCTTGTCGCCGTTCATAGGTGTCCAGGGTTTCCGGTTTGCGCCATCTTACTTGGGCCAGCGCGATTAAAACACTAAATGCCCGTTGTCCAGGCTGATAGTCGGTATCGACAATACTTGCAGCAATACGGGAATATGAGAAGAGGGTTCGAACCGCGTCCGCGGTTCGTGAGAGATCGGCGCTTTGATTCCGCGTTTTCTCGCGACGTTCCCGAGTCGATACCGCGCATATCTGGATGACCAAAGCAGAGTTGCTGGCGCCGACGCCGCCGCGACCCGGCACGAGAGGACTTACCAGTCTTCCATGGGTGTCGTGCCAGACAACCAGCTCCATTCCACGTCGGTCATGAACCAGGTGTAGGCGTCGAGATCGCTGACGCCCCAGTCCCGGAAATCCCGAACCAGTTCGAACAGCGCAGTGGCGTGGTCGCGGCTGGGCTTTTCGAGAAGGTCGTTGAAACGTTCCATCAGGTCGTCCGGTTTGTCGGCCACGGCTTCGAGAGTCCTGGGGAGCCACTTGTGGTACGGGAAAAGCCGGCGGTTGTGCGCCAGGATCAGCCGGCCGGCGAATAGTGCGAGCTGGCTGGCGGCGCGGGTCATCGTGTAGCGGTTACCATGGCGGTCGGCCTCATGAAACAGCCAGTTCTGGATGAACGCCATGCCGTAGAAAGCCTTGATCCGCTCATCGTGACCGGTCTCGGGATAGACAGGGATGCGCTGCAACAGGGCATCAAGGTCGGCGACGTGCGAGTAGGCAGCGAAGGCGCCCTGGAACGCGGCGCGGGAAGGTTCGTTGCCCTTTTCGGCCACGTTTTTAAGGTATGCGAGGTTGACGATCTTGCCGTCGACGAAACCGCCGTCGTAATCGCAGAGATCCGTGCGGTTGATGAACAGGTCGCGTGCGGCCAAGCGCCGCTCGAACGCCTCGTCGGTGGCGATGATAATGAAGTCCACATCCGAGTCGTCGCGGGCGTACCCCTTGGCAACAGACCCGCCGATGATCAGCCCGAGGAACTCCGGGTCATCGCGGTAGGCGTCGGCCAGTCGATCGATGGCTCGTTGGTGGTGGTTCCGAATCCGCATCCCTGCAGTATAACGATCGCGCGTGAATCTGTAGGAGAATACGGCTCGACCCCTAAACCCCCACGCATTCGAATGATCCAGGCATGACCGACGACCTGACCGAAATCCCGCTGCACGGTGGACGAGTTACTCCGGGAGTCGTTCGAGTCGGCAACACGGTGAGGAGACCGGTTACGGCGAACTCGGATTTCGTGCGCCGTCTCCTCACGCACCTCACCGGGAAAGGATTCGAGGGCAGTCCTGAGTTCCTCGGGGCCGATGAGCGCGGTCGCGATGTGTTCGCTTACATCGACGGCGATGTCCCCGCAGAGCTTGGGTATTACGACGAGGCAAGCCTTCGCGCCGCGGCGTCACTGATACGTCAATTTCACGACATGAGCGCGGAACTGGTTGATTCACACGCAGCGGCTTCGGGCGTCGAGATCGTCTGCCACAATGATCTGTCGCCATGCAATTTCGTCTTCCGGGCAGGTACACCGGTAGCGATCATTGATTTCGACGCAGCCGCCCCGGGGTCACGCGCCCGCGACCTCGGTTACGCAGCATGGCTCTGGCTGGATCTGGGCTCGCCAGATATAAGTGCGCTCGATCAACGCCAACGGCTCGTGACGTTTCTTGAAGCCTACGGGGCGCCGAGTCCTGATCCGGTTCTTGAAGCGATGCTGGAGCGGCAAGTCATGCTGGCCGAACAGGGCCGAAATATCGGGAACGACTCGATGGCAGAGTGGGCAGTCCGTTGTAATGACTGGACCCGGCAGAACCTGCAGGTTTTGCGCGGTGCTTAACGCCGCCCGGAGCCGCTAAGGACGACTGGCGAAGGGGCTTGACCGGCCTTGTGTGTGGTAGGCTCTCGGTCAAAGAATAAGAACAATGGGGAGCGCACACTGAACTCACCAACGACGGCTGCCAGGCCCTATCCTGAACTGACGTGGGTCGCCGTGATCGTCGGCTGGATACTCGGCGTCATAATCGCCGTATCCATCGGCTATGCGGCTCTGATCCTGGGTTTCTCGATCGAAGGCTCCGAACTCGCCGCCATTCTCGGTTTCGGCATTCTGCGCGGGATACTGCGCCGAAAGAGCATCATCGAGAACAACATCGTGCAGACGATCGCCTCCGGCGTGAACGGGGCGTCGTCGGGCATGATGTTCTCCGTTCCAGCGATCTTCCTTTTGGGCTACGGCGACCGGTTCGACCCGGTCCTCCTGACCTTCGGCTGCATCGCAGGCGCATTCTTAGGCATCGCGTTCATCGTCCCGCTGCGGAAACATATGATCGACTACGAACGCCTGACCTACCCGGGTGGCGTGGCGGTAGCGACCATACTGAAGTCGCCTGGCGCCGGCGTACGTAAAGCGATCATTCTCGTCGCCGCCGCCCTGATCAGCGCGACCGTACATGCGATCACGATTAAGACCGGTGTCTCCAACTGGGACCTCGGCGGACTGATCGGCATGCCGGAATTCATGAACGGTATCTGGTACCTGTCCCTGATGACGATCGGTGTCGGCTTTATCGCGGGCCGCGGCGGTATCGCATTCATCGTCGGCGGCTTCGTCGCCTATTGGTTCCTGTCGCCGATGCTGTCGGCAACAGGTAGTTTCCCGCTGGATGAGGCGGGCGAGGCGATCAGTTCGCCCGATTCGCTTCGGCTGATGCTGTACCGGCCGCTTGGCATCGGCATGCTGATCGGTGGCGCGATCATGGGGGTCATCCTCGCCGCGCCGTTGATCAAGAGCGCCGTCAAGTCAATGCAAAAGGCTGCGGAAGTGGAAACCCGTGCAGCCGGCGATGAGATGCCGATCAAGCTGCTCTACATCGCCGTGGCAGGCGCCGTCGTCCTGCTGGGTTTCATGGCCGTCACCGCCGTCGAGTCAATGTCGATAGTGGGCGGCATTGCGATGGCCCTGCTCGGCACACTGTGGATCTGGATGGCCGGTATCATATTGTCCGAGGCGATCGGTCGGACCAACTGGTCGCCGCTGTCCGGCATGACGCTCGTCGGCATCACCCTGCTGATCGTGCTCACCCAGGCGCTCGGCATGGATCGGGCCGACTCGATTATTGCCGCGATCATGGTCGGCGCCGCCATGTGCGTGGCCATGTCTCAGGCGACGGACCTGATGCTCGACCTCAAGACGGGCTACCTGGTGGGCGCCACACCCCGAATGCAGCAGTTCGGCCAGTTCATCGGCGCGTGGCTCGGCCCGATCGTCGTCATCTTCGTGATCTTCGCGCTGCACGAAGCGTACGGACTGGGCAGCGAGCGCCTGCCGGCGCCGCAGGCGCAGGCATTGGCGAGCACCGTGGACGGCATCATGGGCGGCGACGTGCCCGCACAGAAATACGGCGCTGGCGCGGCCCTCGGAGCCATACTTTCCGCATTGATGGGTGGCCTGGGTATCACCGTTGGGCTCGGCTTCTACCTGCCTTTCAATATCGTCCTGACCTACTCGCTGGGCACGCTGGGCCGGGAACTCGCGGATCGATTCAAGGGCAAGGACTGGTCGGACAACGTCGGCATACCGATCGCGGCCGGATTGATCGTTGGCGAAGCGCTCGTCGGCGTTGGCGACGCGATAAAGACGGTCGTCCAGGGGGCAATGGGATGAGGGCGCCAGCATGAAGAAGATTGCCTACGCGCTGATCGGGGTTGGCTTCCTCGGAGGCGCCTATGTCACCGCGCTCGACGTCGAAAATGTCGATTGGCTGTTGTTCGGCATCGCCGCGATCGCGGCCGTCGCCGGAGTGATTCTCGCGAAGCGCGCCGACCGGGCGATGGCCACGTCGGGCGAGCTGCTCGAGAACAACCGTAACGAACTCAATGAATCCCTCGGCAATATCGTTCGTGATTTGCGGCAGATGACAGATGGCGCAACGGCGAAGGGTGAGGCGCTGCGCCACTGGATCGACGACAAACTTCGCCCGGACCTGAGACGCTTCGTCGAGGCTCGCGGAAGCATGGTGCATCTTTACGGCTTGCAGACCTACGCCGACATCATGAGCGAGTTTGCCGCCGGCGAGCGCTACATTAATCGCGTCTGGTCGACGACGGCGGATGGCTACGACGAGGAGGCAGAGATCTATCTCAAGCGCGCGGCCGAGCAGTTCGAGGATGCGCAAAAGCAGCTGGCCGCAGTCGGCGCCGCACGAGAGTGAGTTTCGCGTCGACCTCGCCCCCAGCCTCGCAGGTCTGACAATCGTTCCAGCCGAGCCCATCGGGACGGCTGCGCCAAAAAAAAGGGCCCCGATTAAGGGGCCCTTCGCCGTAAAGATCGGACTTCTTAGACTACGACGATCTTCTCTGCCTGCGGACCTTTCTGGCCCTGGGTGACAGTGAATTCGACCTTCTGGCCTTCAGCGAGCGATTTGAATCCATCACCCTGAATCTCACTAAAGTGAGCGAATACGTCGGGGCCTGATTCCTGCTCGATAAAGCCGAAGCCTTTGGCGTCGTCGAACCATTTGACGGTTCCTGTAGTAGTAGACATAGCTATTTCCTGGTAAATCAACTTAGAAATGGCCCCGCACCGGGGCCGGGATGGCTCGAAGAGATGCGATTACTGATGAAACACGGAACGAGGATCTACGGAAGAAGCTTCTGAGGGAACGTCGAAATCGAGTGCATAGTCAAGGGCGCACTTACAAGCTGGGTGAATTTTAGAGCAAACTGCCGTGTAAGCAAGCGATTTGCGCACTATCGAGGTGGCCAATGGGCCAATCACGGCCCGCAATATCGGAAGTCACCGCAATATTTGGGGTCAGAGTAAGAATAGGAAGCCTGGTTTTTGCCCTGACCCCAAATATTCCTGACCCCAAATATTCGCGTTCTATTTTTACTCTGACCCCAAATATTGCGGCACGCAGCACTTCTGGCGGGCACGCTGTACTCGTTGATGAGGGGGGGTCCTGCAGCCTGCATCGGCATCTCGGAGCCGCCGGTTACTGACCAGATGCGGCCGTTCTCCGAGCCCTGCCTTGCTTGTTCAATGTGCGGGCGGTAGAAGTAACGCACGGGCGGGTGTCCCGCCAGAATAAGAAGAAAGGAATAGTCAATGAAGAAGGCAATCAACGAACTACCGACTCGTCTCGAAGCTGGCGGGGTGTGTTTTCAGGGCCAGGACTGGGGCGACACCAACGTTGCTCGTGTCCGATTCCCTGCTGGTGCAGACGCCACGCCATTGCTTGAGGGACTGCCGGACAACCTCTGCCAGTGTCCGCACTGGGGAACCGTGGTCAAAGGCTCCATTCACGTGACCTATGCAGACGGCACAAAAGAGACCGTAAACGCGGGCGAGGTTTATTACTGGCCGCCCGGACACACCGTCAGAGTCGACGAGGATTACGAGGCAATCGAGTTCAGCCCAAGCGACCAAATGGCCGAACTCATGAATCACCTGGAAGCGAAACTGAAAGGCTGAGCCTGCGAAGCGGGCGAATCGAGATCGGCGCAGCCGGTCGACAAACGCCGAAGGCGAGGGTAGCAAGGCTGCCGCTCGATCGCCCGTCCGGGCGCGTCAAACACAAAGAGAGCCCCCTTATGGGGCCCTATTCGCCGGATTGGGCGCGATGTTCGAACCGTACCGCACACAGCCGGGCACGGAGATTGCGGAGACGTTCGCGATCAATCCTTCCATTGGATACTCTTGATGTACGCGCAGAAGGAGCACTACGGAGCGAGCTGAATGGCATACCAGAGGAATGTTCAAAACTGGATGGATGTCTTTCATGGTGGACGCGAACCGGAGGACCTGGCCCTCCTTCTGGCCGACGATGCGGTCATGCTGAGTCCTGTCGTGCATACACCACTGCAGGGCAAGACGATTACGATGGCATACCTTCTAGCGGCCAGTGCGATACTCGGAAACAAGTCGTTCAGGTACGTCCGCGTATTCGATTGCGATGACCGAGCCGTACTCGAGTTCGAAACGACCTTAGACGGAATCCACGTAAACGGCGTAGACATGATTGAGTGGAACTGCGACGGGGAAATCACCGAGTTCAAGGTCATGCTGCGGCCGCTCAAGGCGATTCAGATCGTTCACCAGAAGATGGGCGAAGTCCTGGAGCAGATGAAATCCGCGAATGCATGACGACACGACACACCGCAAGGCAACGGCGCGGTGCGATATGACGATATTCATATGGCGGCCGGGCACACATTGTTCTCTCTGCTGAAATCACTCCTTCATCGACGGATGGCCGTGAGTGCATGAATGACGCCGCGTAATTCGGCTAGTCCCTTCATACGGCCGGCGTACGAATAGCCCGGCCGGACCTGCTTGTCGGACTTTTCCTCGTCGAGTGTGTGGCCATGGTCCGGCCGCATCGGAATCCTGCAACGCTCGGGCGGCAGACCCTGTCGCTGCTCCTCCTCGTCGAGCAGTGCGTTGACGATGCCGACGATGTCGTTGTCGCCGTCCAGGTGATCGGATTCGTAAAACGAACCGTCATCCTCGCGCTTGATATTGCGCAGGTGCACGAAGTGGATACGGTCATGGAACTCGCGAATCATTGCGACGAGATCATTGTCACCCCGCGCGCCGTACGAACCGGCACACATCGTCAGGCCGTTCGCCGGTCTCGGCACAGCATTGAGCAGCGCGCGCGCATCGTCGGCGGTCGATACGACGCGCGGCAGGCCGAACAAGGAAAACGGCGGGTCGTCCGGGTGGATCGCCATAACGACGCCGGCGCCTTCGGCCACCGGAATGATCTCCTCGAGAAACGCGATCAGGTTGGCACGATAGTCGTCATTACCGAGCTTCGAGAACCGGTCGATCGCGGCACGGATGCCGTCGCGGTCGTAACTTCCTTCGCCTCCCGGCAGCCCGGCGATGATGTTGCTCTCGAGCGCTGCAACTGCCTCCGGCGACATCGCATCGAATCGTGCGGTGGCTCGCGCGACGACGACATCGCTGTAGCTGTCTTTCGCGCCGTCACGCTCGAGAACGAACAGGTCGTAAGCCGCGAAGTCCGTCATCTCGAAACGCAGCGCCTGGGCCCTGTTCGGCAATTCGTAGGCCAGGTTGGTGCGCGTCCAGTCGACGACCGGCATGAAGTTGTAGCAAACGCGATGGATGCCGGCAGCACCGAGACTGCGGATGCTTAGTTTGTAGTTGTCGATATAGCGGCGATACTCGCCCGAACGTGTCTTGATGTCGTTATGCAGAGGCAGCGATTCGACAACCGACCAGGTAAGACCCGCATCCTCGATCAGACGCTTGCGCTCCTCAAGGTCGGTGGCGAGCCAGACCTCGCCGGTCGGCACGTGATCGAGCGCCGTAACAATGCCGGCGGCACCGGCTTGTC
>CALZMR010000062.1 GCA_945788575.1 uncultured Woeseiaceae bacterium | reverse complement strand
CGCCGAGGGCTACTATCGGCTGGTTGCGCACCAAGGAGACCAGTGACAGAAAGCCGCTACCGCCTTCCCCGACACGTTGTTCCGCACCGCTACGACCTCACGATCGAACCGGATCTGAACCTGGTGCAGCTCTTTCGGAAGAACCGATTCCTGGGCATCGACCGAATCGGCGACACGGATCAGGTCAGCTTCGGCGTGACCTCGCGAGTGCTGGACGTAAGCACCGGTCGCGAACTGGTAACGGCGACGGTCGGCCAGACTCGATACCTGAGCGACCGGGAGGTGACCTTGCCGGGCGGCTTGACGACGGACTTCGAATCCTCCGATTACATTGCCGAGATTCGATTCCTGCTCTACGAAAACCTGAATTTCGACGTCGGCCATCAGTGGAGCACTGGCTCCCGAGGCACAACGCAGTCCGAAGCACGTTTGCAGTACCGTCCTGCTCAGAACAAGGTATTGAACCTCGCCTATCGCTTCCGCCGCGACTCGCTGGAACAGGGCGATCTGTCGTGGGCGTGGCCCATCAATGCAAACTGGAACTTCGTCGGCCGTTACAATTTCTCGTTCCGCGATCGCGAAGTTCTCGAGCAGTTTTTCGGGCTCGAATACGAAAGCTGCTGCTGGGGCATTCGACTGGTTTCGCGCCGGCACATTTCGACACGCGATGGAACCCGCGACTCCTCGTTCGGTCTGCAATTGGTATTGAAGGGAATGACCAGCGTCGGCACGGCGGCTGACAAACTTCTGGAACGTGGTATTCTTGGCTACTCCGCAGATCTTCGGTAAGAAAACGTGTTAAAAATCAAAGGCTTGTGCGTCATGGCAGCAATGGCCGCTGCGCCATTTGCAGCGGCGGACGAGCTCTCCGACACCGGCGAGTTCCTCGACGGCGTGGCCGCGATCGTCAATGACGGCATCGTCCTGAAGAGCGAATACTACGAACAACTCGCGGGCATCCGCATTCAGGCCCAGGAGCAGGGTTTCACCTTGCCGCCGGACAATATCCTGCGTGAGCAGGTCATGGAGCGCGTCATCCTGACAGAGATCCAGGTTCAGCGGGCGGACCTGATCGGAATAGAAATTTCCGACGAGATGCTCAATCAGATTCTCACGGACCTGTCGGCCCAGCGCGGGATCACACTGGCAGAGTTGCCCGCGCTGATCGTAGCTGACGGCGGCAATTACCAGGACTTTCGGCGTCAGATTCGCCGCGACGTCCTCCTCGAGCAGCTGCGCAGAATCGACGTCGGCCGCAGAATCTACGTATCGCCGCGAGAAATCGAGCAGTGCATTGCCGATCTCGAAAACAACGTGGTGGTCAACTCCGAGTACAACCTGTCGCACATCCTGCTGCAAATACCCGAGGCGGCATCGCAGTCCGAAATCCAGGCGATCGTCGCTACCGCGGACGATATCGTGACGCGGGCGCGTGACGGAGCCGACTTCCGGCAGCTTGCCGTCCGCTATTCGGAAGGCTCCACGGCACTCGAGGGCGGCGCGCTCGGCTGGCTCGAAGGCGAGAGAGTTCCGACGATCTTTACCGACATCCTCGGCCCGCTGCAGGCGGGCGACGTTTCCGATCCGTTCCGCACGGCGACGAGCATCCACATCGTCAAGGTCAACGACATGCGCAGCGCCGTCGCGCGCAGTCAGATCGACCAGGTATTCGTCCGGCACATCCTGATCACGCCCAACGAGATCATCGACGACCAGACGGCCGAACAACAACTGCGTGATGCCTACGGTCGCATTCAGGCCGGCGAGGACTTCGGCGAACTCGCGAAGCTGCTATCCGACGATCCGGGATCGGCCAATGAGGGCGGCGAGCTCGGCTGGGCCGGCCCCGGCACGTTCGTGCCGACCTTCGAAGCCGTCGTTGACGGGCTGGAACTCGGCGAGCTCAGCGAGCCATTCCGCAGCCAATTCGGTTGGCACATCGCGCAACTCCTCGAGCGCCGCGTTTACGACAACACCGAAGAACTCAAAGAACAGAACTGCGTCGTGCGTATCCGCAACGGCAAGCTCGAAGAGGAAACGCAGCTCTGGGCCCGGCGCCTCCGCGATGAGGCATATGTCGACATAAGGATGTGAGCCCCGCGAAAGGGCCGCTTGTCGTTACGGCCGGAGAGCCGGCCGGCATCGGCCCCGACCTCTGCCTGCAAGTTGCCGCGCGCCGCCGCGGTGAGGTGCCCGAGTTCGTCGTCATCGGCGACGAAGCCGGCCTTCGCGAGCGCGCCGAACGGCTCGGCCTTCCCTTCGAACTCACCGTTATCGACCTTCCGTTTCCGTCGCGAGTCGAATGCGGCGCCCCCGACCCTGCCAACGCCGCGGTGCTGCTCGATGGCCTGAAACTCGCCGTGGACGGCTGTCAGAGCGGACGTTTCTCCGCGATGGTGACCGCACCGCTTGCCAAGCACGTGATCAGTGAGTCGGGCGTCGCCTTCTCCGGTCACACCGAATACCTCGCCGAACTTACCGGCACTCCCTTGCCCGTGATGTTGCTCATCGCAGGCGATCTGCGCGTGGCGCTTGCGACGACACACATACCGCTGCGCGACGTTGCCGACGCATTGTCGATGGAAAGGCTCCGATCGATCATCGAAGTTCTTCATGCGGGTCTCAGGCAGCGATTCGAGATCGAAGATCCGGAAATCGTCGTCTGCGGCCTCAATCCGCACGCCGGCGAGAACGGTCAGCTCGGTACGGAAGACCGGGACGTCATTGCACCGATTGTCGAAAAGCTAACGAACCGCGGCTTGAAGATTCGCGGCCCGCTCCCGGCCGACACCGCGTTCCTGCCGACGTCGGGCAAGCGCGATGCGGTACTCGCCATGTACCACGACCAGGGCCTGCCGGTGCTCAAGTACGCGGGCTTCGGAAGCGGCGTAAACGTAACGCTCGGACTTCCGATCGTGCGAACCTCCGTCGATCATGGCACGGCCTTCGATCTCGCCGGCACGGGGCGCGCATCGGCCGACAGTCTCGTAGCGGCAATGCGTCTGGCCGCTGAACTCCGATGAAGCACAGGCCGCGCAAGCGATTCGGCCAGCACTTTCTGACCGACCCGGGTGTAATCGACGCCATCGTTCGCGCGATAGGGCCAACCGAGTCGGATACGCTTGTCGAGATCGGCCCTGGCCCGGGGGCGATCACCGGACCGCTGGCGGCACGCTGCCAGCAGCTGCACGCGATCGAACTGGACCGCGACCTTGCAGCGGCGCTCAAGGAACGCTTTCGAGAAGATGACAAGGTTCGCATCCACGAAGCGGATGCCCTGTCGTTCGATTTCTCATCGTTGGGACCGACGCTTCGGATTGCCGGCAACCTCCCCTACAACATCTCCACGCCGCTGTTGTTTCACCTGATCCAGCATCGTGACTCGATTGTGGACATGCACTTCATGTTGCAGAAGGAAGTCGTCGACCGCATTGCGGCCGATCCGGGCACCAAGGCCTACGGCAGACTGACGATCATGCTCGGCTGCCACTTCGAGGCCGAATCGCTGTTCGACGTACCCCCGGACGCGTTTGACCCACCGCCGGCCGTCACGTCGGCGGTTGTAAGGCTTCGGCCTCGCCCGATCGGCAGCTACGAGATTGCCGACGAGGCGTTGCTGTCCCATCTGGTCGCAACGGCATTCAGTCAGCGTCGTAAGACGCTGCGCAATGCGGTCAGGAGTATGGCCAGCGAGGACGACATTGCCGCGCTTGGAATCGACGCGGGGCTGCGTCCCGAGAACCTCGGTATCTCGCAGTGGGTCGGGCTTGCAAACCGCCTGGCCAAAGGCGCAGTGGCTGCCGACAACGGCCAATGAAACGGCTAGAATAGCCACTTCGCTTCTGGTTCGACGCCCCCGCATGAATCATCCGCACAACGACATCCGCATCCAGGTGGTCACCGACTACGTCAACGATCAGTCGGAACCCGAGGCGGATCGCTACGTCTTCGCGTACACGATCACGATCTCGAACGATGGCAGCGCCGCAGCGAAACTGCTCAGCCGTCACTGGATCATCACGGACGCCAACGGCAAGGTGCAGGAAGTCTCCGGCGACGGGGTTGTCGGCGAGCAGCCGCATCTGAAGCCCGGCGAGGAGTTCCGTTACTCGAGCGGCGCCGTACTCGAAACGCCGGTGGGCGCGATGCAGGGCCTGTATCGAATGGAGAGCGACGACGGTGTCAGTTTCGACGCGCCGATCGCGCCATTTACGCTCGCCGTTCCGGGCCTGCTCCACTAAGTAGTCTCTTAGAGTCATGGCAACGTATGCGATCGGTGATCTGCAAGGTTGTTACGACCCGTTTCAACGCTTGCTCGACGAGATGCGGTTCGATCCCGATCGGGACACGCTCTGGCTGACCGGGGATCTCGTCAACCGCGGCCCGAAATCCCTGAAGACGCTGCGCTTCGTCCGCAGCCTTGGCGACTCCGTGGTCACTGTGCTCGGCAATCACGATCTGCATTTACTCGCACTGGCCGAAGGTGTGGTCAAGTACACGCGGCGATTCCAGACGCTCAAAGGAATACTGAACGCGCCCGATCTCGACGAACTGGCCGACTGGCTACGGACTCGCCCACTCGCTCATTACAGCAAGGACATGGATACGCTGCTGGTGCACGCCGGCACGCACCCTCTGTGGTCCGTCAAGAAGACGCTGGCGCGTGCGCGTGAGGTCGAAACTGCGCTCAGGGGTGAATCGCATCTCAAGTTGCTCACTAATATGTACGGCGATACGCCGAACGCGTGGTCCGGAAATTTGAGCGGCATGAGCAGGCTGAGATTCATCATCAATACGCTGACGCGCATGCGGATGCTGACCGTGGATATGAGTCTCAACTTTGCCGCGACCGGGCAGCCGTGGCGAGCTCGAAGAAATTTGACGCCCTGGTTCGAAGTGAAGGACCGGGCTGCCGCCGACACGCGTATCGTGTTCGGCCACTGGTCGGCCCTGGGGCTCATCGTTTTGCCCAACCTCGTGAGCCTCGACACCGGCTGCGTCTGGGGACGGCAGCTGACCGGCGTGCGAATCGACAATCGGATCCCAAGGATCTTTCAGGTCCCCGGACAGGCCAGGAAGGGCAAGTAGGCACAGGCATGCGGTAGCCCGAGCTCGAGGCGTGAATCGACCGAATCCCTGACGCCAGCCATTGGCCATCGACAGCTACTCGAAGACAGTCGAGACTCTTTCCGGGCGGTGGCCTGCGGGCCGATTCGTCACAGGCAAAGTCGCGAGTAAGATGAGATTCCTTAGACCCGCGGCCGGTAAGCGCGGCCTGCCGCGATCTGGGCCCACTGCCGTACGTGCGGCGGCTCGTCGTCGAGCCAGCACGCCCTGCCATTCTCGATGACGAGAATCTCTTCCCATTTCGCGCCCGTGCCGTCCTGACCGGCGTGCGGCTCGACCAGCCAGAGGCCATCGTGCGCAGGATGGTCCGAGGTTTCGTGCGTATTCCACAGCGGGCTGCGGCGACCGATGCCGCTCTGCGCGAGACGGTCCTTGAGCCGGAACCAGAGAAGCGACACGGCATCGAAGCCGCGCATCCGAATCTCGAAAGGCAGGTTCGGTCTCTTGACCGCACGGTGCCCAAGCACCTCTCCCGGGTGTTTGCCGTGCACCGGTTCGTAGCCCGCATCGCTCATGGTCGCGACGACACGCTCCGCGACGGCTTTGAAGCTCTCGCCATCGTTGATCGCCGCCGGAACCGAATCGCGGTACTGCGACAAGTGCTGCATCATCCTGCGGTGCGCGTCGTCATTGCCGAAACAGAAGCTGTAGGAAGTATCGACGAGAAAACCGCGGAACAACGGCGCCGCGTCGAGGATGACGCTGTCGCCCGGCTCGAGCGTCTTGTCCGTCGGGAAGAAATGTCCGAGCGACCACTTGCCCGGCAATGCCGTACGTTCGCCGAACAGTGCGACAGGCAAATGAAAGAATGAACCGGCCCCCGCGTCCCGATATCGCTTGACGAGCGCGCGGGCGACATCCTTCTAGGATTCACCCCCTTCGAGTCCGGCCGCGGTCTCCTCCAGGATCGCGAAGGATCGGCGCTGGAGATCGCGAAACGTCGACAGCGCTTCGGGAGTGAAATTGCGCGTCTTCACCAGCATCGACGGTCGGCTCCGCTATGCAAAGAGCCGCTCATCGCTCGCCTCGTTCCGGTCATCTTTCGTAAACGCGGAACTCGAACGAATACGCATGCCGCTCGTCGGCCGCATGAGCCTCTGTCGAGACGAGCCGCCATTCGACCTCGTCGATCGGCGGGAACAGGGCATCGCCGTCCGGCGCGGCGTCGACACGCGTCAGATAGATTCGCGAAGCTTCGGGCAGGAACGCCGCATACACTTCCGCACCGCCGATGACCATGATCTCGTCCGCACTGCCCGCCACATCGATGGCGGCCTGCGGCGTCGCGACAACGTCGGCGCCCGCCGCCTCGAAGTCGGTCTGCCGGGTGATGACGATGTTCTGCCGGCCGGGCAGCGGTTTGCCGATCGATTGCCAGGTCTTGCGCCCCATCACGATCGGTTTGCCCATGGTCGTGCGCTTGAACCACGCGAAGTCGTCCGGCAGGTGCCAGGGCAGTTCCCCGTCGACGCCGATTACGTCGTTGCGGGCAACGGCTACGATGAGTGAGAGGGTCACGCTCGGCGCCTCGCGGTTTGCATTGCTCATGCGCCGACGATGGCACCGCTAAACGGCAACCTTGCCGGCAATGTGCGGGTGCGATTCGTAGTTCAGGATCTCGAAGTCCTCGAAGCGGTAGTCGAAGATACTCTCCGGACGACGCCGAATCGCCAGCCGCGGCAGCGGCAGCGGCTCGCGCTTGAGCTGCTCATCGGCCTGTTCGAGATGATTGAGATACAGGTGGCAATCGCCGCCCGTCCAGATGAAGTCACCGACTTTGAGGTCTGCCTGCTGCGCCAGCATGTGGGTAAGCAGCGAATACGAGGCGATGTTGAACGGCACGCCGAGGAAGATGTCGCAACTCCGCTGGTAAAGCTGGCACGACAGACGTCCGTCGGCCACGTAGAACTGGAACAAAGTATGGCAGGGAGGCAGCGCCATCTTCTCGATCTCGGCGACGTTCCAGGCGCTGACCATGATGCGCCGTGAGTCCGGCGTCTCGCGGATCTGGCGCATGACCTCGCTGATCTGATCGATCGACTCGCCGTCGGGCGTCGGCCAGCTGCGCCACTGGACACCGTAGACCGAACCGAGTTCGCCGTTCTCGTCTGCCCATTCGTCCCAGATGCGTACGCCGTTCTCGTTCAGGTAACGAATGTTGCTGTCGCCCATCAGGAACCACAGCAGCTCGTGAATGATCGAACGTACGTGCAGCTTCTTGGTTGTGACCATCGGGAAACCCTGGCTCAGATCGAAGCGCATCTGATGACCGAAGATGCTCAGCGTGCCGGTGCCGGTGCGGTCCTCCTTGCGAAAACCGTCGTCGCGGACGAGCCGCATTAAGTCCAGGTATTGCTGCATGTCAGGCGGCGGCCTCCGATGGTTTGCGATAGGCAACGAACATCATCCAGGCACCTATGATAATCATTGGCACGGTCAGAATCTGCCCCATCGTCAGCCAGTCGAACGCCAGATAACCCAGATGGCTGTCCGGTACCCGGACGAACTCGACGAGGAACCGAAATATGCCGTAGCCGATCAGGAATAACCCCGACACAGACAGGTATGGCCGCTCACGTGCCGAAAAGAACCAGACGATGATGAACAAAACCAGCCCTTCGAGGATTGCCTCGTAGAGCATCGACGCATGCAACACCTGGTCGCCGACCTTGAAGCCCCAGGGCACATCGGTGGGCTTGCCCCACAACTCGCCGTTGATGAAATTACCGATGCGGCCAAAGAACAGGCCGAGCGGCGTCAGCGGAGCGGCGAAATCCCAGATGCCTCGGACGCGAACGCCGAGCTTGCGGGCGAACAGCCACATTGCCAGCATCACGCCAGCGAGGCCGCCATGGAACGACATGCCGCCCTCGGTGATCTTGACAATGTAAAGCGGGTCCTCGAGCAGCTGGTCGAAGCCGTAGAAGAGGACATAGCCCAGGCGACCGCCGACGATTACGCCCAGCATGGCGTAGAAGATCAGGTCGTCCACCTGCTCTGGCTTGATGATCGACCAGGGTTTGGTCGCCCGCTTCCGTGCGAGCCACCAGGCGAGTACGAAGCCGACGACGTACATCATGCCGTAGCAGCGTATGGCGACCGGTCCGATCTGGAAAATGATCGGGTCGATTTCCGGGTAAGTCAGCATCGATTCGGGCTCGGCGAAAACAGCGAGTCTATCATCGCCGCAGGCACTGTTGCGCTATAGTGGCGGCCCCCTTCAGGAGTCTTTCGATGCCCAATCGCCTCGCCAGCGAGACCAGCCCATATCTCCTGCAGCACGCCGACAATCCGGTGGATTGGTACCCATGGTCCGACGAGGCGTTTGCGCTCGCCCGCGAGCGCGGTCTGCCGGTCCTGTTGTCGATCGGCTATTCGGCTTGTCACTGGTGCCACGTCATGGCGCACGAATCCTTCGAGGACGAGGAAACAGCCGAGCTGATGAATCGGCTGTACGTCAACGTCAAGGTTGACCGCGAGGAACGGCCCGACGTCGACAAGATCTACCAGACCGCACACCAACTGCTGACGCAGCGGGGTGGCGGCTGGCCGCTAACGATGTTCCTCAGCCCGTTCGACCAGCGGCCGTTCTTCGGCGGAACCTATTTCCCCAACGAAGCGCGCTACGGCATGCCGGCGTTCGGGGACCTGCTGAATCAGGTCGCCAGTTACTACGCGGAGAACGCCGAGGACATTCGCGTCCAGGGCGATAGGCTCGTCGACGTATTCGCACGGCTGGAACCGGAACCCGGGGACGGCAGCGCATCGATCGACGCCACCCCCCTCACCGAAGCCGGCAAGCGATTAGCACAGACCTTCGACCAGGACTACGGCGGATTCGGCAGCGCCCCGAAGTTCCCGCACCCGACCACGATCGACCATCTGCTTCGCCAGTGGCGGGCCACCGCCAACGAGGCGGAACCCGACCTCGACGCGCTGCTCATGGCGACGCTGTCGCTGAAGCGCATGGCCGACGGCGGCATCTACGATCATGTCGGCGGCGGCTTCTGCCGTTACTCGGTGGACCGCTACTGGCAGATACCGCACTTCGAGAAGATGCTGTACGACAACGGGCCGCTGCTTGCCCTGTACGCACAGGCGTCGCTGGCGACCGGCGACGATTTCTTCGCCACCGTGGCGTCCGAGACGGCGGATTGGGTCCTCGCGGACATGCTGGCGCCGAATGGCGGCTTCTATTCGTCTCGGGACGCCGATTCCGAAGGCGAGGAAGGCCTCTTCTACGTCTGGACGCCGGCGCAGATCGACGAGTTGCTCGATGGAGACTCCGCCAAAGCAATCCGGTTGCGCTACGGCCTCGAGGAGAAACCGAACTTCGAGGGCAAGTGGCACCTGACGGTGGCGCAGACCATCGACGACGTCGCGAAAGCGATCGACAAGCCGAAGACCGATACCGTGCAGCTGATCTACGAGGCTCGGGCTGTGCTGCTTGCCGCGCGAGCCCAGCGCGTCGCGCCCGGCCGCGACGACAAGCAACTCACGTCCTGGAATGCACTCGCCATCCGCGGGCTCGCGATCGCCGGACGCGCCCTGGAGCGTGACGATCTGAGCGCCGCGGCCGAAGTGGCGATCGACTTCATCCGTGACGAACTCGTCGAAGACGGCCGCCTGCGCGCGACGTGGAAAGACGGCAGCGCGCGCTTCGCCGCGTATCTGGACGACTACGCATTCCTGCTCGATGCGATCCTGGAGTCCCTGCAGAGCCGATGGTCGAGCGAACATCTCGCCTTTGCGATCACGCTGGCCGACGATCTGCTGGAGCACTTCGAGGATCGTGAGCGTGGCGGATTCTGGTTCACGGCCGACGACCATGAAGCACTGATGCACCGGCCGCGGCCGTTCGCGGACGAGGCCATGCCGTCTGGGAACGGCATTGCTGCCTTCGCCCTGCAGAGGCTGGGCTTCCTGCTCGGCGAGACACGTTATCTCGCCGCTGCGGAGCGCACGCTGGTCGCCGCGTGGCGCGCGATCTCCGATTACCCGCACGGTCACGTGTCATTGCTGACCGCGCTGGAGGAGTACCTCAAGGAGCCGGAAATCGTCGTCATCCGTGGTCCCGATGAAGAGATTCAGCGCTGGAGCGCCTCCGCGGCGACGTTGTACGCACCGCGACGACTCGTCTTTGCCATTCCCGAGGATGCGGAGAATCTGCCGGGCGCGCTGTCGGACCGAGCCGCGGTAGACGGTGAGACGGTTGCGTATCGTTGCCTCGGCAGCCACTGCGAGCTGCCTGTAACGAGTTGGGAAGCGCTGGCCGCACAGATCAGCGGCGCCTGAGCAAGCTACGAATGACGACTGAAGGAAGACTGTTTCGCCTCGCGGCCTTCGCCGACGCGCCGGGGGGCGGCAATCCCGCCGGCGTCTGGATCGGCGAGGCACTGCCGACGGAAGAAGAGATGCAGCGCATCGCCGCGGACGTCGGCTACCCGGAAACCGCGTTCGTCGCACCGCTGACGGGAGACGAGAAGACGATCCGTTACTTCAGCCCGGAAATCGAAGTGCCGTTCTGCGGCCACGCGACGATCGCGACGGGCGTCGTGCTCGGCCGTGAGCAGGGTACGGGCCGCTACGCGATGGAGACCGCGGTCGGCACCGTTCCGGTAGAGGTGGTCGACGAAGGCGGCCTGCGGGTTACGCTGGAGTCGGTAGAGCCTGAGAACAAGCCGATCGATCCGGAGCGACTTCAGGAGTATCTCGAGATACTCGGCTGGCAGGACGCCGCGCTCGATAGCGAGATTCCACCAGTGATGGCCTTCGCCGGCGCCTGGCATCTGGTCATCGCGGTCGCCGAGCGCGAAACACTCGCGGCGCTCGACTACGACTTCGAGCGCGCAAGACAGGAAATGCCGAAGGACGGCCTCGTGACGTTGCAGCTGGTCTGGCGCGAATCGAGCGACACGTTCCACGCCCGCAATCCATTCCCGGTTGGCGGCATCGTGGAGGACCCGGCGACGGGCGCGGCAGCGGCGGCACTCGGCGGTTACCTGCGCGCAATTAGCGCGGTGGAAACGCCCGTGCAGCTAACGATCCTGCAGGGCATCGACATGGGGCGGCCGAGCCGGTTGATTGTCGACGTGCCGGCGGCTGGGGGCATTCGTGTCTCAGGCTCGGCAGCCAGCATCGACGTCTGAAGCCGCACTAGATCGAGTCGATGATCCCGTTCAACGTCGCGCTCGGCCGCATCGCCTGCTCGGCGAGCGCATCGTCAGGCCGGTAGTAGCCGCCGATATCGACGGCACTGCCCTGAGCCCTGGTGAGCTCGTCGAGAATCGCCGTCTCGATCGCCCGGGCCCAATAGCGCGCCAGCCACTAGTGGCTGCCCCGATTGTCGAGCTCCATGACCTTTCTCGACGGCGCCTTGTTCTTTTCGAGATACCGGCCGTTGGCTTTGTTGAGTGCGTTCGCAAGGGCTTTGGCCCTGGCATTGCCCGTCTTCTCCGCCAGTTCTTCCAGCGACACGGCAATCGCGAGAAACTCGCCGAGCGAATCCCAGCGCAGATGCCCCTCCTTGAGGAACTGCTGCACGTGCTTCGGCGCCGAGCCGCCGGCACCGGTCTCGTAGAGGCCACCGCCGTTCAAGAGCGGCACGATCGATAGCATCTTCGCACTGGTGCCGAGTTCGAGGATGGGGAACAAATCGGTCAGATAGTCGCGAAGAACGTTACCGGTTACCGAAACTGTGTCGCCTCCGTGGCTGATGCGTTCGAGCGTCTCGCGCATCGCCTCAACGGGCGCAAGAATCCGGATGTCGAGATCCGTCGTATCGTGCTCCGGCAGATAGGTGTTGACCTTCTCGATCAGGTTTCTATCGTGCGCGCGATTCTCGTCGAGCCAGAAGATCGCCGTCGTACCGGTCTGACGGGCGCGGCTTACCGCGAGCCGCACCCAGTCGCGAATCGGCAGATCCTTGGTCTGACACATGCGCCAGATATCGCCCTGCTCCACGTCGTGCTGCATGATCGCGTTGCCGCTCTCGTCGACGACCCGCACCTGACCTGCCGCGGCGATTTCGAAGGTCTTGTCGTGAGAGCCGTATTCCTCGGCCTTCTGCGCCATGAGCCCCACGTTGCACACGTTGCCCATCGTAGACACGTCGAACGCGCCGTGCTCTCTGCAGAAGTCGACGACCTCGGCATAGATGCCCGCGTAGCACCGATCCGGGATCAGCGCTTTCGTGTCGGCAAGCTTGCCGTCCGGCCCCCACATCTTGCCCGATGACCGGATCGCGGCGGGCATCGATGCATCGATGATGACGTTGCTCGGTACGTGCAGATTGGTGATGCCGCGGTCGGAATCGACCATGGCAAGCGCCGGCCGGCTGCCGTAGACCGCGGCGATATCCGCCTCGATCGCGGCGCGCTGATCGTCCGGCAGCGAAGCGATCTTCGCGTAGGCGTCGCCGATACCGTTGTTCGGGTCGACGCCGAGTTCGTCGAACAGTTCACCGTACTTCTCGAACACGTCGCGGTAATAGACCGTCACCGCGTGCCCGAACATGATCGGGTCCGAGACCTTCATCATCGTCGCTTTGAGATGCAGCGAGAGCAATACACCGGACTCCTTCGCATCCTCTATCTCGCGAGCGAAGAATTCGCGCAGTGCACGACAGTTCATGCGGGTCGAATCGACGACCTCGCCTTCCAGTACGGGCACGGCCTCGCGCAGCACGGTGACCGCACCGTCCTCGCCCACGTGTTCGATTCGAAGCTTGCCGGCGCTGGATACGACGGCGGACTGCTCGCTGGAATAGAAGTCGCCATCCGTCATGTGCGCGACATGTGACTTCGACGCCGTACTCCACTCGCCCATCGAGTGCGGATTGGCGCGCGCATAGTTCTTGACGGCCGTCGCGACCCGGCGGTCGGAGTTGCCTTCGCGCAGTACGGGATTGACGGCGCTGCCGAGGACTTTCGCGTAGCGTGCCTGAGTCTCACGCTCAGCATCGTTCTGTGGCTCTTCCGGATAATCCGGGACATCGAAGCCCTGCGCCTGCAGTTCGGCGATTGCCGCCTGTAGCTGGGGAATCGACGCCGAGATATTCGGCAGCTTGATGATGTTGGCATCCGGCGTTGTCGCGAGCTGGCCCAGTTCGGCCAACGCGTCCGCTATCCGCTGGTCTTCGCTCAGATTGTCGGGGAAGTTCGCGATGATCCGCCCGGCGAGCGAAATATCGCGGGTCTCCACGTCGATGCCGGCAGCTCCCGTGAAGGCCTTGATGACCGGCAGCAGCGAGTAGGTCGCTAGTGCGGGGGCCTCGTCGGTCTTCGTATAGATGATTCCAGCGGTGCTCATACGCATCCCTTTGTTATTGCTTCTACAGACGCAGCGGCGCGCCATTATACGGCAAGCGAATCGGAATCGGTCTCGAGAGCGCTGCTAGTGAGCTGTCAGCAGATTGCCGCTCGAGGGCACGACGACAGCAGTGTCCGCCCCCTCGAAACTCACCGCCACGGATTCGGTCCGCAATCCTGCGTTGCGGATAACGGCGAAGTGCAGGTGCGGGCCGCTGGAGAAGCCGGTATTGCCGGAGTCGGCGATGTACTGGCCGCGAGTGACGCGGTCGCCGGGCCTGACGCGGATCGAGTTCCAGTTCAGATGCGCGTAGACGGCATAGGTGCCGTCGTCGTGCAGAATCTGGACGACGTTGGCGGCCGGTCCATCCCGCTCGGGATCGAGACCGCTGGTGAAATTGTCGCCAGCGACGTTGAACACCGTGCCTGCGCGCGCCGCGAAGATGTCGGTGCCGATCGGCATAGCGATATCCACGGCATGAAACGAGTCGAGCGTGTTGTGGGTGCTGACGTCCGGATAGGCCTGCGTGATCGGATAGTCCGAGGCGATCGCGAACGGCGCCCGGTACGGCAACTGCGGCTGATGACTGGCATCGGGGTCGCCGATCACGTACTGCACTTCGTACTCGACCGCGGGGGCCCTGCCGTTGTCCAGCATATCGAGTTCGAGCAGCGTCTCCCGGCTCTGTGCCGGCAGCACCCATGTCAGGTCGTGATCGGGATGCGGCGGCTCGACGTTCGAAACTCGCGTGAACCGCAGCCGCATCTCGACAGGTGCGAACAGCTGATTGCTTGCGACGATGTGGAATGCGCGGCCGACGACGCGAACGTCCGCCTCGACCGTGCCGTTGCCGCTGCTCTGACGCAGCTCGCGAACCTCGTCGACCTCGGCACCATCGTCGGGTGGCCGGTCGGCGTATATCCACTCGCCCTCCGGCCCTTTGTATCGATACATCGTCTGCGCGGCCGCAGCCGCAGCCAGCGTGATCAGGAAGATTGCGACAATCGCAGCCCTCACCGGCTCACCCGCCTATCGAGGAGCGCATCCAGCCTGCGTCGGTACGACGGATCTCGTACGCCGGCCAGTATTGGTTATCGAGCTTGAGTGTGATGACGTCGATCGCCCCGTTCCAGCTGACGGTCGTTATCCGCACTGACTCCTGATCTTCCTTGCTCGAGACCACCTCGACGAATGCCTCGAGATTCGGAATCGGCGTTTCGTCGATCTGCACGACGCGGCGGCCAGCCCATAACCCGTAGCGCGTCGCGGGTGAGCCGTAGCTGAAGAACGCAACATACACGCCGTAGGGATCGATGCCGCGCTGTGCGGCCATCGGCCGATGCGGGTCATGCAGCAGCGCGCCGCCCCAGGCGACGGCATGGTCGATGCCGCGACCGTCCAGCGCCGCTGTTCCCAGCGTCACGTCGATCGCCTTGTCGTTGCGCCAGACCGTGACGGTGACTTCGGGCTTCTGCACCGCCGTCTCCAGCGCACGGAAGGAGGTCACGACTTCGCCGTCTACTGCGAGGACGATGTCGCCGTTCTGCAGGCGCTCGGCGGCTTCCGACCCGGCAACGATTCGCGTAATCGAAAGCGCGCGACGGCGAATCGGATCGTTCTCTTCCAGACGTTCGAGCCACTCTTC
>CALZMR010000061.1 GCA_945788575.1 uncultured Woeseiaceae bacterium | reverse complement strand
CGCCCGTATAGACTTCGACGCCCTCGATCGCGCGAGAGTCGATCGTGCTGAAGATGTTCTGGTAGTCGCGAACGTGGAATGGGTCGAACAGCCGGTGACCGTTCAGGACGATGCCGACCTCACCCTGCTCGCCACCGCGGAAGTGCGCGCGTGCCGAGGCGCCGCTGGCCGCTGCACCGGGGAGGCGTTGCGTGATGCGGATCGGGTCGTCGCCGACGTCCGGCATCGTCTCGATCGAGCGTCGATCCAGCGCGAATCGCGATGCGCCGATCTCACGCGATATCTCGTAGCGGCTCGCCGACACGGTAATGTTTTCGAGCACCGGTTCGGCCGGCTGCAAACGGCGGCCTTCGGCCGCTTGCGCCGGCTGAGTGCTGGCCGGATTGCGCGCAACCAGAATTACGCCCGCCTGGGAGACCAGTGTCAGACCGTGCGGTTCCAGAACCTGTAACAGACGAGTGATTCGATCGGGCGCGTCCGCTTCGACGTTTACGATCAGATCGAGCGGCACGAGCCGGCTCGAATACACGATCTCGATACCGTCGGCGCGTAGCTCCTCGATCGCACTCGCTACGCTCTGGCCTGGTTCCGGCCAGCCGGGAGTCTCGTCGGCAAGCGCCGACGCAGCCGCAATGAGCAACAGCAATGTCAGTCGTCGAATCAGATCGTTACCCCCCAGTAAGCGATCGAATACCGTAAGCGCCGTCCTAACCAGTCTCCTCTCGACCGATCAGGGCTCAGCGAGATTCTCGCTGCCGTATTCGGATAACGCCGTCGTGGATCTCGTAATCCAGGTCATAGGTCAGCATGAACTGGGCGAGTGCTATTCGCGGCGTGTCGCTGATATCTCCGGGCGACAAATCCTCGCCGATCACATCATCTCTCAACCCGGCGTCTTCGAACTCGAACTCGAGCCCGGTCTCCCGGCAGACCCAATCGAGCAGCGCCTCCAGAGTCCGGCCATTCATGTCCATGACGGGTCCAACGGTTTCGACCCACTCCCAGTACGGTCCGTATCCGCGTATGTCCAGACGCTCGGGCTGAGCGTCACCGCGCAGAGTGAGCGCCTGACCGGCGTCGGCCACTGCGCGATATCGGTGACCGTCGATCTCGACGCTTCCATCGCGCACGCTCACGGTCAGGCGTTCCGGAGTCGTCTCGGTGATGAATTGCGTGCCGACATGCGTGACGTCGCCGTGGGCAGTCTCGATCGTCAGCCGCGAGGTGCCCGCCGGCGGATCCTGTGAGTCGAAGTACACCCGGCCGGACACGAGCTCGACGCGATCGACGGCAACGAAACGGAGCTCGCTGTTCTCGTCCAGGCGCAGCGAGCCTCCGGTCTGCCACGCAAGACCGAGACCGGCTTCCTGGCCGGTGACGACGGTCTGGCCGGTCTCGAATTCGGCCGGCTCGCTGAGTTCGTTCAATATCGAACCTTCACCCAGCAGGTAGATGGCGCCCGCCGACCTGTCGACGGTCGCCACAAGGACGGGTTCCGGTGCCGGACCGAGGTTCATTACAACAGCGACAGCGAGCACCACTGTGGCCGCTGCGGCGAACCAGCCGACACGCCGTCGGCGGACTCGCCCGCCGACGATCTGCTGCCACTCGTCATGTACTGCCAGCCGTGCTCGTGCGATTGAATCGGCGGACGGCGCCGGGCGCGGCGATGCCTCCTCGAGCAGTCGCTCGAGCGCAGCATCGGATTCGTGCAGTTTGCTGTCGCTTGTCGTCATCTTGCATCTGCCAGTTGGTTGTTCATTGCTTCCATCAGCGTGCCGTACACATCGGCGAATGCGCGCTTCGCGCGCGCTATCAAGGACTGCGCCGCTTCCTGCCCGATATCGAGCCGGTCCGCGATCTCGCGCACTGAATGCCCTTCGACATACTTCCACTCGAGCACGTCGCCGTATTTGGGCGGCAGCCGGTCGAGCGCGACTTCGATCAGCCGCTGCTTCTCGAGCCGCCGGTAGCTGGCCTCCGGCCCTTCCTCGACCGGCATCGCCAGCGAGTCCACGGCCGCCGCGACTGCCGGAAAGTCCTCGATCAGCACGACGTGCTCCCGATATCGTCCCTGCTTCCTAAGCCAATCACTCATCTCGTTGCGACAGATCGCGCACAGCCAGGTGAACAAAGCGGACTCGGCGCGATAGGACGCAAGCTTCTGCAGGCCACGGGTCAGCGCCGTCTGAGCGACCTCCTCGGCGGCATGCCTGTCGCCGGACAGCCGTGGCAGCGCGAATCGGTACAGGCGCGCAAAGTTCTCTTCGAAGAATCGATCGAACGCGCGCTCGTCGCCTGATAGCAGGCGATTCGCTAACTGCCTGTCATCCAGATATACGGCCATGGCGTCCCTGTGCTGGTCTCCTAATAGGTACGACGGCGGCGCCGCGATAAATCGGTCGCGGCGGGCTGGATTGCCTGGTCAGTGTACGCCTGCAGCACGTCAAAGGGCTCGGAAAACCGCGATATGCGCGCCGTGAGCATCCATTACACTTGGCGTAATGAAAGAGGCGCTGAAGAACTTCGTCAAGACCGCGCTCGGCGCCGCGCGCGATCTCGCCCCTATCGTCATCGTCATCGCGTTCTTCCAGATCGCCGTAGTACAAGCGCCGCTCGATGGATGGCTCGGCCTGTTTGCGGGCGCGGTTTTGGTCTTACTCGGGCTTACACTCTTTATATTTGGCCTCGAATTGGCGCTGTTCCCGATCGGCGAGTCGCTGGCCTTCGCGCTCGCACGGCAGGGCAGCGCTGCCTGGTTGGTGATTTTCGCGTTTCTGCTGGGCTTCGGCACAACCGTCGCAGAACCGGCGCTCACGGCGGTCGCCGGCGAAGCCTCCAAGGTCGCGGCCGATGCCGGGGCGATACCCGACACTGACGAAGCCCGCGCCGAATACGTGCTGGGCTTGAGGCTGACAGTCGCGGTATCCGTTGGCGTGGCGTTGATTCTCGGCGTGCTCAGAATCGTCCTCGCCTGGTCGTTGCCGGTGATGATCATCTCGGGCTACGTGCTCGTGATCATGATGACCGCCGTCGCGCCAGCCGAAATCATCGGCGTCGCCTACGATTCCGGCGGCGTCACCACCTCGACCATCACTGTACCGTTGGTTGCCGCGCTCGGGGTCGGACTGGCCTCGTCGATCAAAGACCGCAATCCGATGACCGACGGCTTCGGCCTGATCGCGTTCGCATCGCTGACACCGATAATCTTCGTCATGCTGTACGGGAGCGTCATCTCTTGGTTATGACTTTGTCCGTCTATAATCCGGGGACCGGGGACGTGATCTCATGGCTGTGATCCTCGACGGCCTGAAGACCATCCTCGGCACCGCGACCGACGTGCTGCCGATCGTACTGTTCATTCTCGGGTTCCAGGTGTTCGTAATCCGAAGACCGCTGCCGAACGTACGGCAGCTCGCGGCGGGGCTCGTGATCGTAACTCTCGGACTCGCGCTGTTCCTGATCGGTCTCGAGCAGACACTTTTCCCATTGGGCCGGCTCATGGCCGAGCAGCTGACGCATCCGGAACTGCTCGGGAACGGCGACCAGGGGCCGAATTACATATGGATCTACCTGTTCGCGGTCGCAATCGGTTTTTCGACCACGATCGCGGAGCCGGCGCTGCTCGCGGTCGCGATCAAGGCGAACGAGACCTCTGGTGGCACGATCGGCGTCTGGGGGCTTCGAGTCGCGGTCGCGATCGGCGCTGCCATCGGCGTCGGCCTGGGCTGCTACCGGATCGTCACGGGCACGCCGCTGCACTACTACATCATCGCCGGCTACTTGGTGGTCGTACTACAAACGATTTGGTCGCCGAAGCTGATCATCCCGCTCGCTTACGACTCGGGCGGCGTGACTACGTCTACGGTTACCGTCCCGCTGGTAACGGCGCTGGGGCTCGGCCTGGCCGAGGCTATACCGGGCCGAAGCACCCTGCTGGACGGCTTCGGGCTCGTCGCATTCGCTTGCCTGTTCCCGATTATTTCCGTGCTGGCTTACGCGCAGATAACGCAGGCGATCACATCCAAAAAAGCCGCGCGCCTCGAAGGCGAAGCGCGCGCCCAGGATTTACCGGAGGAAGTCTGATGCGATTCAAACTACTTGTGGTCTTCGTCGAGGACACACAGACCGATCACATTATCGAGGCCGCGCGACAGGCGGGCGCGACCGGCTGTACGGTTATCAATCACGCTCGGGGCGAAGGCAAGAAAGCCCCAAAGAGCTTCTTTGGCCTGTCGCTGACGACGCAGCGGGATGTAGTATTGCTGCTCGTCGAACAGCACATGGCGCGAGATATCCTCGAGCACATCGGCGAAGTCGGTGAGTTCGACGCAACGCCCGGAACCGGGCTCGCGATCCAGATCGATGTCGAAGACGCGATCGGCATCGCGAGCCAAGTCAAGATGCTCGCTGAATCAGTGGAGGAACAGCTATGAGCCTGCCCCCGTATATCCCAGTCAGTCAAGTCATGCGCAAAGACGTGACGTTCGTCGATGGCCTCATCGACGTACTCGAAGCCCTGAAGATCATGAAGCGCGTACAGGCGACCTGTCTGATTATCGAGAAACGTCACGAACACGACGAGTTCGGCATATTGCTGTTCTCCGATATCGCCAAGAAGGTTATCGCGAAGAACCGTGCACCTGACCGCGTCGACGTATACGAGATCATGGCGAAGCCTGTCGTCTCGGTCAGCCCGGATATGGACATCCGCTACTGCGCACGGCTGTTCGACAACTCCGGCATCAGTCACGCTCCGGTCGTGGACAATGGCGATGTCGTGGGCATAGTCAGCTATTATCTTCTCGTTCTCGAAGGACTTCCGGACCTCGACTGAGGACTTTGCGCGAGAGCGCATCGCACACAGCAAGTGAGTCCGCTCGACGCCAATAGTGAATCTCCAGCGTCCCGCTCAGGGGCGACCGATCTGAGTTCATTTTTCGCGACCGATCCCGACGACCGCACAGGTCTGTCGGGCGTCTATCATCTCCACGATCCCGGGCTGGCGCTTCAGGTCCGACTCGGCCTCGCCCTGACGGCGTCGCGGTCTCTCGATCTGCAGTACTACCTTTGGAAAGGAGACCTGAGCGGCACGCTCCTGTTGCACAGAGCGGTCGAGGCAGCGGACAGAGGCGTCAAGGTACGGCTGCTAATCGACGACATATTCCACAGCGGCCGCGACGAGGTCTACGCAGCGCTCGATGCGCACCCGAACTTCGAGGTGCGCGTATTCAATCCGCTGCGCCGGCGCCGAATCGGCCGAAACCTCCACTTCGTCATCAACAAGGGCAAGCTCAACAGCCGGATGCACAACAAGATCTTTCTTGTTGACGGTGCCGTCGCCGTGCTCGGCGGGCGCAACATCGGCGACGACTACTTTCTGCTCGATCCTGAACTCAGTTTTCGAGACCTCGACGTGATGACGGTCGGGCAGGCAGCCGAAGATGCCAGCTCGGCGTACGACCTGTACTGGAACAGCGACCTGTCCGTTCCGATTTCGGAGATTCGACGACATACATCCTGCACCAATCAGCTGGACTCGCTTAGGCGCAAGCTTCAACGATGGACGAACGAAGCTGAGTCAGTCGCGCATGCTGCGCCGGCGACATTCGGCGCGGTGCATACGCTACTCGCGGAACTCCGGGATGCGCTTGTCTGGGCGCCGGCGCAGATCATTGTCGATCCGATCGAACGTTTCAAGGCAAAGGGTGAATCCGCCTTCATCGGCGTGGGCAGACAGTTTGTCGAACGGATAGAACGAGAGATCGTCCTCCAGACCGCGTATCTCATTCCGACGAGAAAAGGTCTGGAGGCTTTAAAGCGGCTCACGGATCGGGGCATTCGGGTGCGCATGCTGACGAATTCGCTGATGTCCAATAATCACGTGTCCGTACACGCACACTACGCCAAGTACCGGCGCCGGCTCCTCAAGGCAGGCGTGGAACTGCACGAGTACCGGGCGGACGCTGCTTTGCGGTCGTTCCTGCGCGCTGAACGTGCAGGCGTTTCGAGCGCCCATGCGGGGCTGCATACAAAAGCGGTCGTCGCGGACCGCCGTACCACAATCGTTGGTTCCTTTAACCTGGATCCGAGGTCGCGAAACCTGAATTCTGAAATTGGGCTGCTGATCGACAGCGAAGAGTTTGCCGCACGCGTGTTAGCCGGTATGGAACACGACTTCGACCCGACAAACAGTTATCGGCTGTTCATTAATGAGCATCGAAGAATATGTTGGGAGGGTGCCAGGGGCGACGGCCTGCGCATATATTCCGGTGAGCCCGACGCGAGCGTTTGGCGACGGACTCTTGCGGCTCTGATTCGTCTGATCCCTGTCGAGGATGATCTCTAGCGCATTCGACCGCGCTGCAACACACAGATTCAATCCAGCACGAGCATGCTATTGTTCGTCAAGTTAATCCAAGAGGGCCAACCGGTGCGCCAGCCCATCGCCACCCGTACATTTCGGATCGCGACAAGCGCCGTTGTGTTTGCGTGCTCGCTTTCGGCTGTCCCTGCCCATGGCGAGGAGGCTGATCTCGGTATCGAGGTAACGCCAATCGGCGGCTATCGCTTCGGCGGGACTTTCGAGTTCGACGAGTCGGATGCCTCCTACGAGATCGAGGAGTCATCGAGCTTTGGGCTCATTGTGAACCTCCCCCATGACACGAACACGCAGTGGGAGTTCCTGTATGCGCAACAGTCGTCTGATGCAGAACTGAAAGACGGCACAACTGAGCAACCCGTCATCGATGTCGAGCAGCAGACCTTGCAGATCGGCGGTACGTATCAGTGGCCCGGAGAGAAATTGCGGCCTTACCTGGCTGCCACGATCGGCGGAACGCGAATCGCAACCAGGACGGACAGCGATAGTTTTTTTTCGGGATCGATCGGCCTCGGTGTGCTGATCAGCCCGAGCACGCGCCTCGGTGTCCGGCTGGAAGCTCGCGCTCACGGTGCGCTTCTGCGGTCCGACACCGACCTCCTTTGTCGCACGGGTCCGGATCTCAATATCTGCGCGGTCCGGATCGAAGGCGACATGCTGACGCAGATCGGAACCTTCGCCGGATTCGTCTTTCGCTTCTGATCTGAGCCCTGCGTTTCCGCGTCCAATCGCGGCGATTCAGGGGTGTAGCCACTCGGCCGGTCGCATACGTGCACATGCTTATGGGTTCGCACCGGTTTTTGTGGGATACAGGTATAGCGGCTCGATGTAGAGCAATGTCGGGCCATAAACTACTTGCCGGGAGGCCACGTTGACAACAACTATCAGGTTCGGCGCGCTGACACTGCTGCTGGGCCTTGTTACAGGCTGCGCAACGACCGAATCAACGAGTCAATTTCACGTTGACGAGGGTGCGAGCTACTCCAGCTTCCTGGTCGTCGGCCAGGCAGGTAACTACAACTCGCGTTCGGAATTCGAGCGCCTCATAGTTACCGAACTGCGCGAGCGAGGCGCTTCGGCCGTTGCGTATCATGTGGCAGCCGGAGGCGACGTACCGATATCACGTGACAGCATTCGCGATGCAGTGCAATCCGGCGAATTCGAGGCCGTCGTTCTCACTCGGGCGCTGAGTGGCGGCACAGATGCCCACCTGCGCACTGGAGCAACGGATACTCTTGCAATCCGCCGCGACAACGGCCTTCTCGATTTATTCCGCTACGACTATCGAGAAGTAACGGACCCCACTGCGCTCGATCTCGAAGTGTCGGTTACGCTTGTGGTCGAGGTCTACGACATGGACGGAGAGGCTCTCGTCTGGTCGAGCAAAGTCTCGACGCCGGAAGTGGAGACGATAGCGGAACTTCTCAGTGAGGCTGCCGCCGCTGTCATCGCTCGCCTCGAGAACGACAATCTGATTGGCAACTGAGTGTCGCGCCGATTCTCTGCATATTCGGTTGGCATGGGCCTCTCGCGCTTCGTACATCAGACCGGACAAGCCCTTTCTGACATTGCAGCGCACGATTGACATTGACCAAGTCGGAAACTGCGTTGCGGGGCCTTGCCCGTTGAGATAGGGCTCAATAGACTCGGGCAGTCAATCGAGACGCAGCGACCTTCCGTGGCAGACGCTAACGACCCGGCCGAGACAAGACCGTACACCGACGAAGACTGGCGAGAAGGGCTGCTTGCCAGATTCCGGATGCTGATGATCGGTGTGCTGATGCTCGGCGGACTGACAACGACAGTTGGGGCCCGCGCCGAGGGTATGCGGACCTTCGGGCTTTTCGTTGTCGGACTCGCGCTCGCCCTCATCGTCGTTTTGTCGTCGAAACGGCTGCCGGTATTCGTTCGATCGCTTGCATCGGTCCTGACGTTCGGAGCCGCTTCTTTCGTTTCCTATTTCTTCGCGGGCTTCCTGTCAGGACCGGCGGCCGCCGCCGCATTGACGGTGGTACTCGCGGCGCTTTTGATCGGAAAGCGCGCATTGATCGCGACCATCGCAATCTTCACGACTCTGCATTTGTCGCTCGGGGCGGCTGTTGGCCTGGGCTTCTGGGAGGGACCGCAGGCGGCAGATCTCAACCCGAGTGATCCTGTCATCTGGATCAGAACGGGTCTCACGGCTCTGGTGTTCTGGAGCGGCATCGGCTTCTCCGTTCTGTTCGTGGTTCGTACAGTCGAGCGCAATCTTAACCGCCGCCACGCCGCGCTGGCCGAGAAAGACGAAGCGCTGGAACGTCTGCAGACCGAGATTGCCGAAAGGCAGTCCGCGGAGAAAGCCCGCCGCGAGGCAGAGCTCCTCGCCACCCAGGCACAGAAGCTCGATGCGATCGGACGGCTTGCCGCCGGCATCGCGCACGACTTCAACAACGCACTCCTCGTCGTTCAGGGCTGGAACGACATGCGCGGCGAGAACGACAAGAGCGACGATGATCGGGACGCGACCCGTTCCATCGAGCAGGCCGTTCAACAGGGGGCTTATCTGTCCAGGCAGCTGCTCGCGTTTGCGCGCAAAGACGTGCGGACGCCGCATTACCTGTCGATCGATCGTCTCGTCGGCGAACTCGCCAACACCTTGCGACGGCTGCTGCGTGCGGGCATCGAGCTTCGCGTCAACGCAACGTCGCGAGTTTCGGTATTCGCCGACGAGGCGCAGCTCCAGCAGGTGCTGCTGAATCTGGTGATCAACGCCCGCGACGCATTGCCCGAAGGCGGCGAGATCGTTATCAATGTCCGGAAGGCGGCGGCGCCCGAGGGAGTCACCGGGCACGATGACTGGGCCGTGATCGAGGTGCAGGACAACGGCATAGGTATGGACGAAGAGGTCCGCGGGCTCGCATTCGAACCGTTCTTCACAACCAAGACCCGCAGTCAGGGTACCGGGCTCGGTCTCTCGACCGTGTTCGGTATCGTGAAGCAGAGCGACGGCGAAGTGCAGATCATCAGTGCTCCCGGCGAAGGCACGACGGTCTCCGTGTATCTTCCCGCCGGCGAGGAGTCACGGGCCGAGGCCGCTTCTTCCGAATCCAGGGACGCCGAGCGCACGATCGATGCACGCGTGCTCGTGCTCGAGGACGACCCGCTCGCGCTCAAACTGATCATGCGGTCGCTGGAGCGCAGCGGCATGACCGTGGTGCCGAGTGCGGACGGTGATCAGGCTCTCGCAACCATCGGCGACAGCGACCAGCCGTTCGATCTTCTTTGCTCGGATGCCGTTTTTCCAGGTGCCTCGCTCGCCGAAGTCATAGCGGCGTTCGAGCAGCATTCACCGGACGCCGGAGTCCTGATCTGCTCGGGATACGTTCGCGAAGAACTCGCCATCAAGGGTGTCGAAGCCGGCACCTACGGATTCCTTGCTAAACCATTCGCGCGCCAGGATTTGATCGAGAAAGTCGAAGCCATGCTTGCGACGAACGGTGCGGACTGAGCAAGAGCTCGGGCCTCGGCCAACGATTCAGCGACGCTGGAATCCAGCGTAAGAGCGACACTCCCCAAGCTCGCCCGCGCGACCGAAAACCCCTACGTAGTAACCACGACGCCAGCCCATTCAGCGCTATCTACAATGAATTGGTATAAGAAGAACGGTCCGTTCATGGCGAAACCGTTCATGCTTCCATGCCTCGCCGCCATCGTGTTTCCGGGCACAGCCGGCTGTGCCGCAGGAGGATGACCGCGAGATTGTCGACACTCACGGTAACCTGATATGCACATTAGCGAACAGCCAGCGGCACGACCGGGCCCTATCCCCTACATCAACGACCACTACCTGGCCGACGAAGAAGCGCTGGTCCGTGAACTCGCGGAACAGGCGGATACCGGCAAAGCGACGCGCCGCAAGATCGAAGAAACGGCCGCGAGTCTCGTGCGCGCCGTTCGCCGCGCCAAGGCAAATGACGGCGGCATCGAGGCGTTCCTGCAGGAGTACGACCTCTCGTCCGAGGAAGGCGTGATGCTCATGTGCATCGCCGAAGCGCTGTTGCGCATCCCCGATGCCGCGACGGCCGACGAGCTGATTGCCGACAAGCTGACCGCCGCGCATTTCGAGGAACACCTCGGCGAGAGCGACTCGTTGTTCGTGAACGCGGGGACCTGGGGTCTGATGCTGACCGGTCGGATACTGAAACTCGACGCGGCGACGAAGGGCAATCCGCTGCACTTGCTCGGCAAGCTGGTGAACCGGGCGGGCGAGCCGATCGTGCGCACGGCGACGCGCCAGGCGATGCGCATCATGGGGCATCAATTCGTCATGGGACGCTCGATCGGTGAGGCGCTCAAGCGCTCTGCCAAAGATGCGAAGCTCGGCTACCGGTTCTCGTTCGACATGCTGGGCGAAGCGGCCCTTACCTCCGCCGATGCCCACCACTATCTCGAGGCCTATCACGAGGGCATCGCGGAGATCAGCGGCAGCCAGGAGCACACGGCCGAGAGCATTTTCGCCGCGCCCGGCGTGTCGGTGAAACTGTCGGCCCTGCACCCGAGGCTGGGGCATTTGCATGAGTCGCGGGTGCTCGAGGAGCTTACGCCGGGACTCACGGATCTCGCGGTGCATGCCGCCGAGTGCGGTGTCGGCCTCACGATTGATGCCGAAGAAGCCGACCGGCTCGAAGTTTCACTCGCACTCTTCGATCGCGTCTACCGGGATGCGGCACTCAAGGATTATGAGGGTTTCGGCGTAGCCGTACCGGCGTATCAGCGTCGCGCGCGTGACGTCATCCGGTATCTCGTCGAACTTGCCGGTGATGTGGGACGCCGTATTCCCGTGCGCCTCGTGAAAGGCGCTTACTGGGACGCCGAGATCAAGCGTGCTCAGGAACAGGGCATCCGGAGCTTTCCGGTCTTCACCCGCAAGGAACACAGCGACGTATCGTATCTCGCTTGTGCGCGACAGGCGCTCGATGCAGGGGAGGCGTTGTACCTGCAGTTCGCATCGCACAACGCGCACACGCTCGCGAGCGTCCTCCACATCGCCGGCAAGCGCCGGGATTTCGAGTTTCAGCGTCTGCACGGCATGGGCGAGGAACTCTATGCCGAGATCATCGATCCGGAGAAATACGACCGACCCTGCCGTGTGTATGCACCGGTCGGCAGTCACGAAGACCTGTTGCCGTACCTGGTGCGCCGCTTGCTCGA
>CALZMR010000060.1:13120-24702 GCA_945788575.1 uncultured Woeseiaceae bacterium | reverse complement strand
AGTGAGAAACCGTCGCCATCTTTAACGGCGATGTCCATCCCATCAATGTCTGCCGTATAGATAGATTCGATGACGATGGTCTCTGACATCGTCTCAGAAAGAGTAACGTCCAGCCCATTGTTATAGTAAGCACCGTCGAAGTACGTGTAGCTAATATCTTCAGCGTGCACAGCAACCGGGAGGATTGCCAGGCAGCTCAATGTTGTGACTAATAGTCTCGTCTTCATTGAAATGTCCTCCATGCTTTGCCGTGCCTCCGTAGGCACGGACCTGAAATCGATCTTCAGTAGCCGTATCCAATCACCAGGTCAGCGCCTGCGCACTGACAATTGTCAACGCTAAGGGCGAATGAGCGGAATTCGGCGCCAAAAGAGAAACTGGTGGCCTGCTCGGTGACAAGAAGCGAAGACCTGTTGCGAAACCGCTACAGTTTTCAGGGGCCGGAGCACGTCGTTTGCGCATCGTCCGTTTGTGAGGTCAGGTTTTCCGGGCTTGTAGCGCGAGAATTCCTGATGAGAGGCCGCGAAGATCACCCGTACCACGTTCCCCACAGCGCATCGCCACACCCGGCTCTAATCCGGGGCGCGGAACTCATCGCGAAAAGCCATGCGCGCGGACGAATCGGCACTGCATTGACAAAGATCAAGAATTTCCAGGTAAATTCCACTACTTTCAAACGTCCGGCGCGCCCCCAGAATCGCAGCGTATACCAAGGATTCGCTACGTGACCGCGCATGCTGATTTGCCGGCGGCGAGCACTCCCGTGTTTCGCCGTGTCTGCGGGCTTTGCTCGCTGCAGGAGTGGTGTTGGCCGGTAGGAATGGCTGAGAGCGACCTCTCACGGTTGCACGATATCATTCAGCACAGCGATTCGTTGTCGGTCGGCGAGCACCTGTTTCGCAGAGGCGATCGGTTCACGGCGATCTATGCCGTGCGCAGCGGCTGTATCAAGTCCTACACCACCGACCTTAATGGGCACGAGCAGGTGCGAGACTTCCATCTTCCGGGCGAACTGCTGGGGTTCGATGCGGTGTACCCCGAGCGGCACCATTTCAGCGCAGTGGTTCTAAAGACGGCTTCGGTATGCATCGTGCCTTATCAGGACGTCGCGGAGCTTTCTCACGAATTCCCAGGCTTACATACACAGATTCTGGCGCTTCTGAGCCGGGACTTCGCCCGCCAGCAGATGTGCATTGAGGGTTTCGACGCCAAACAGCAGCTCGCGATCTTCCTGTTCGATATCGAGCGTCGTCTGCGCCGGCATTTCGATGCCGGTTACGAATTCGATCTGCCGATGTCGCACGAAGATATTGCGAACTACTTGCGGTTCTCGGCCGAAACGGTGAGCCGTGTGATATCGAGTCTGCAAAAAGCCGGAGTCATCGACGCCGACCGCCGGCATATTCGAATACTGGACATTGCGCATCTGGAGCAGATTTCACAGGGCGGGCGTCTCTAGCGAGGCAGCAGCCGACCATCGGAAGAGGGTGACGGGCCGCCGTCAGCTCTAAACACAACGGAACTGACTGATATCCCACTCAAAGAATTCGGCCGTGATCCTGTCCTTGACCATGCGGCCGTTCTCGACAATCGTTTCGGACCGGAGCTTGATGATGACCTTGTCTGAAAGGCCGGCCATTTGGTAGATGTCTTCCGGGACCGTGTTTTCGACCTCCATCCAATTCTCGACGACGATTTTCCCCGCGTATTTGAACCCATCAGGAGCATCAAAAATCACAGTGGACAACGTGCCGGGTTTCCTGAGTACCGGCACGGGCTTCTTCTCCGCTTGCAGAGTCGTTAACACGCGTCGGAGGGAGGCGGGCATTGGATTATGCAGGTTGCTCATGGGACCTCCTTGGTGACGAGACCATGCGTTGGGCCATTCCCACATAACTACAAGGAATCCTAAGACAATGACGTTCGAGCAAGAAGTCCTGGTTCTCTCGCTCCGTTAAGTACATCCCAGCATTGACGACGATTACGCCATCGACGAGTGTTTGCCAGGAAATGGCGGACCGGCAGTTCTGCCAGGTAAAATGCAGAAGACCGTTTCCGGTCAAAGAAACCAGCGCCAGATCAGATCACCAGCCGACCATCCACCCGAAGTGTTTCGGGGCGGGCCGCCTTTGGTATTCCGCTTGTGACGAAGTTCACGGTTTCGGTTTTATTGGTTGTGATCTGGAGCACCGCAGCCGCCGCGCATGCACTGCTAGGATGTTTGTTGCTATTGGAATCGAGTTGTCGGGGCTGCGTCATGGAATTCTGGTTAGTAGTTATTGCATCGGCCGTATGGGTATTTATTGACGCCAATAGCATCGGCGTCCGGAAGGGTCTCGTTCCCGGTTTCTTTGACAGCGGCCCGGTAGGTTGGAGCGCGGCTACACTTCTCCTATGGATTGTCGCCTTCCCGGCCTACCTGATCCTGCGCAGCAAATTCAAGGCTGCGGCAGAGGCTGCGACTGAAGACGGTGATCCGGCATCGGTCGAGGCCCCCGCGGCACAGCCTTCCTCAGTACAGCCTGCTCCGGCGCCGTCGGCCGCGGCACAGCCCGCCCCGGCACAGCCCGCCCCAGTCGAGCGGTCGGCAACGACTGACGGCGAGATGATCGCCAGTCTCGAGAAGCTTGCTGATCTTCGCGATCGGGGAGTCCTGAGCGGAGAAGAGTTCGAGCAGAAGAAGATGCAGCTGCTGGCCAGCTAACCCGGCCGCTCCCTGTACCTGCTGTAATGGCAATGGATCCTGGCCAGGCCTCATGATCACGAGAATGTAGATGAATGAAGAATTAGTATTTGTTCTCATAATTCTGGCAGTGGCCTTCCTCTATGCGCTTCCAACGTTCATCGCGTTCTACCGCAGTCATGAGTACCGTTGGATCATCTTCGCGATAAACGTCGTCGTCGGCGCAACCGGGCTCGGTTGGCTGGTGGCGTTCGTATGGGCCATATACCCAGAGAACAAATCCCTGGCGGACCCGTTACTTGGGAACCCTACGGGGTTGAACAGCCGGAACGTTGGGCACACCGTAGGCGAAGTTCAGGCCGCTGCTGACCAGTCGCGCGATAAGCAAATGGGGACGGCGACCGCACTGGAGGCGCTTGATCGATTGGCTACTCTGGCCGAGAGAGGCGTTATCACGCCCGATGAGTTCGAGAAAAAGAAAGCGGACTTACTCTGCCATATCTAGCGCATAGCCAGGATTCAACGGCGTCTGAAGAATGCCACACGCTCTGAAGCGTCAACCGTCGACCTGAATAGAGTACTGCGAAAGCGCATCGCCTGACCTGGTGATGCAAGGCCGGTGCACAGCACCCGCTCATCCTGCCGCGCCGCAGACCCATCCACTTGTCGGCCCTACTGGTTTCAATAGTGATCATCACTGGTAATACGTGATGAACTCGCTATATTCGCGCGTTCGGCCCTTACCCCTCATTCAAGGAACTTCTGTGAAAGACGAGACGCTTGCCATACACGCCGGATTCAAGTCGGACCCTGCTACGAAAGCCGTGACGACGCCGATCTACCAGACCGTCGCCTACGAATTCGACGATGCGGCGCACGGTGCCGCGCTTTTCAATCTCGAGGTTGAAGGCAACATCTATTCACGAATAATGAATCCAACCGTCGATGTACTCGAGAAGCGGTCGGCAGAGTTGGAGGGCGGAATTGCCGGGCTATGCCTGAGTGCTGGCAGCGCAGCCATCAACTACTCGATTCTGAATATAGCAGAGAAGGACAACAATATAGTCACGGTACCCTTGCTGTATGGCGGAACTTACACGCTGTTCAAACACATGCTGCCCCGACTGGGTATCGATGTCCGTTTTGCGGCAGACGATTCGGTTAAGGCGATGCAGGGACTCATCGATGACAAAACAACGGCGGTCTTCTGCGAAACAATTGGTAACCCAGCCGGCAATGTCGTCGATATCGAAGCATTGGCCGACATGGCGCATGAACATGGCGTGCCACTGATTGTCGACAACACGGTTGCCACACCGGCACTGACCAAGCCTATCGAGTGGGGTGCCGACGTTGTCGTCAACTCGTTGACCAAGTATATGGCAGGGCATGGTAATTCTTTGGGTGGCGTCATCGTCGACAGCGGCGAGTTCCCCTGGGGCAAATACCCAGAGAAATTTCATATGCTGACGGAGCCAGAGGATTCGTATCACGGTGTGGTGTACACCGAAGCGTTGGGAGCAGCCGCGTATATCGGCCGCGCCCGTACGGTTCCTCTGCGCAATACCGGCTCGGCGCTGAGCCCAATGAATGCGTTTCAGATCCTGCAGGGGCTTTCGACGCTGCCCCTGCGCATGGAGCGGCACTGCGACAACGCACTCGCGGTCGCGAAGCACCTGAAGGAGCACCCGCAAGTCGAATGGGTGAACTTCGCCGGGCTACCGGATTCGCCGTACTACGAACTTGCCCAGAAGTATATGAACGGCAGACCCTCGGCCTTGCTGACATTTGGCATCAAAGGCGGATTCGATGCGGGCGTTAAGTTCTACGATGCGCTCGAACTATTCCTGCGTCTCGTGAACATCGGCGACGTCAAATCCTTGGCAGCCCATCCGGCATCCACAACGCACCGTCAGCTGTCGGAGCAGGAGTTGGGGTCAGCAGGCGTCACGCCGGACATGATTCGACTGTGCATTGGGATCGAGCACATCGACGATATTCTTGCCGATATCGATCGGGCATTAGCCGCTGCGAAGTAGGCAGGGCATGTCGTGGCCGAATTAATCCTATGGGAGAGCACGCTTGCGCTGTTCGGGATCGAGTTCCGCTAAAACCTCGGGCTACTCTGGTACTCTGACTGGATGAAACTTCCAATTGTGTTCATTCTGACTTCGACAGCGCTGCTTTCTGCCTGCGCGTCTGTCGAAGGCACGTACCTGCCGGACTGTGCCGCTTATGAAGGCGACAGTATCAGCCTGGAGGATGGGCGTTTTACGTGGGACAGGTTCACCGATGCGATTCCGGTGGACGAGGCCGGCAATCCCGTCGATCCGATGCCGGACTATCCGGTGCAAGGCAGTTATGACATTCAGGGCGAGACGCTGAGTCTGCAGACGGATTCGGGAGAGTCACTGGACTCGCTGCACGTTCGGCGTCAGAGCGGCAGGCAATACCTGCTGACGACCGATCAGGTCGAACAACTCAAGAACACCGGCGAGGTTGCAGGATGTTCGCTGGTACTCGGGGGATACGACGACAGCCGGTAGCGCAATCCGCGGCTGATCGCAGAAAAGGAGAACTGCGTCACACTTTCCTGTGTGACGTCGATGAGAAGCGGTGCCCAGTTCCTTGTTGCGACGCGCTCCATTTGGTGTGCTACGGGCAGGTTCGTATGCACGTCATGGAGCTCGTATGAACACCGCTAAATGGATTTTCGCCGGACTGATACTGGGTCTGTTTTCGTCGGCCAACGCCGCCAATTCAGGCGGAGTGTCGGTTTCCCATTTTGAGCCGCTGCAGCGGCTCAGCATCGAAGCTGCGAACGCGCCTGTCGGTCAGGAACCCGACGGATCAGTGGCGGTCTCGTTCAGGTTCGACGCAATGGGCAGAAGCTTCGATCTGCAGCTCGAGCCGAACAACAACTTTCTGTCTCAGGCCGCACGCCGGTCGTTGTCCGATGACATCGGTGTTTACCGAGGCCAGATCGCCGGCAATCCGGATTCGTGGGCACGCATTGTCGTCCATAACGGTTCACCCAGCGGCATGCTCTGGGACGGGACCGAGATGTACGTCATCGAGGCACCCGGCGACAGTGCGGTGCAATCGAATTCGCCCGTCATTTACCGTCTGGCAGACACCTTCGTTGATGCCGGAACGATGACCTGTGGATCGCATTCGCTGGCGGGCAATGGAGCAGGTCTCTACAAGGCGGTAGTTGCTGGCGTCGGTGTAACAATCCAACAGGGCCCCGGCGCAGTGTCCGAAATCGACATCGGCGCCGTTGGCGACTTCGAGTTCACAACATTGGCGGGCGGCGATTCTGCCGCACAAGCGGCCATCGTGGCGCGCCTCAACATGGTCGACGGCATTTACAGCCAGGACATCGGCGTTCAGATCAACGTCCCGCTGATCGAGACGTTCAGCGATGCCGCCGATCCGTTCTCCGATGAGTCCGATGCAGGAATGCTCCTTGACGAAGTAAGGACCTATCGTTCAAATACGCCGGCGCAGAACAGCCTGGGACTTACACATCTGTATACGGGGCGCGATCTCGATGGCTCGACCGTCGGTGTCGCGTTCGACAACGTCCTCTGCAGATCGGGCGTCGGATCCGGCCTCAGTGAAGGCAGAGGTTCCGCCGGCTTTGACAGCCTCGTCGCCGCTCACGAGATTGGCCACAACTTCGGTGCACCGCACGACGGAGTGACGGGGCCCTGTGAGTCGGAGCCGATGACTTTCATCATGGCGCCAGCGGTCAACGGCAGCACCCAGTTCTCACAGTGCAGTATCTCGATCATGCAGGCCAACGCGGCAGCAGCGTCCTGCGTAACGGCGCTGCCAACGGTAGACGTGGGCGTCACTTTGAGCGGACAGCCCGCGACGGTGCTGCTCAGCAATTCTCCCGAGCTGACTGTCGACCTCAGCAGTAACGGCGCCTCGACGGCAACGAATGTCGTCGTGGACATCACCCTGCCGGCCAATGTGACATTTGTTTCGGCAACCCCGACTTCGGGAACCTGTTCCGACGGCGGCGGGGTTGTGAACTGTCAGCTTGGCGACGTGCCCGGGCTGGCGTCGCGGACGATCACTCTGACGACCGATGCCTCCTCGGTCGGCACCGGCTCGTTCGATGCGGTCGTGAGTGCCGATATCGATGAGCGCGCGACGAATAACCAGGCCTCAATGATGTTAACGGTTGATCCGGCCGTCGATCTGGCATTCGTTCAGCCGATGGGATCGAGCGTCGATATCAATCAGAGCACGACTGTCAGGGCGACCATCAACAACCGGTCGCCTCTCGATGCGACCGGTGTGGTCCTGAGTATTTCGTTCGGCAGCGGGCTGCGCCCGGACACTGCAACCTGGTCCGCCGGTAGTTGCACGGTCGGCATACAGCAGATCGACTGCCAGGCGGCGAACGTGGCCGGGCTGTCCAATTCGACACTGGACATCGGCGTAACCGGCTCGATAGCTGGCAGCCGAAGCTATACGGCGGTAGTTACGTCGAATGAGGCTGACGCGGTGACGAGCGACAATAATGTGACCGGCTTCGTTTCGGTCAGAGACCCCAATGACGACGATGACGGAGGCAGTGGTTCAATCGGGCTGCCGTTCCTGTTGCTGATGGGGCTCTTCGGAATGTTGCTGAGGCGCAGGTCGGCGGCAACCGAATAGCCATATTCCGCTTCCAGCGCTGACTCCGCTCGGGGCACTGTGATCTGATCGCTCGCGCCTGAATCTTTTCCTCGTTCGGAAAACCCGCATTCAGGACTTCGCAAGCGTTTGCCATAGTGCTGGCAGGGGTAGGCGTATATGCGGACCATTGTCGGAATCCTGTCTTTGGTTGGCTGGTTGCTTTACGCAGGGCAGCTGGTTTCAGTTTTGAATTTCGGTCTCGCACAGCGCCTCGGGCTTCAGGAGTCTCCTGACTCCGTGGACCCTGTACTCAGCAACGTCGAGCTTTGGGCCGCCCGCTGGGACCTGGTATGGCTATGGACGCTTCCGATGGCCGGCATCCTGATGCTGATGAACCACTGGTTGTGGCCCTACGCGGCGTTGATCGGCGGTGCTGCATTTGTAGATACAGGTGGGCGTGAGGCCGCCAAGATACTTGGCTTGAGGGGGCAGGGTGTGCGCACTGGATCGCGACGTGAGCATCGTCTGGCTATCGGTGTGTACGCCTACCTGATCTTGATCGGCGCACTGTCGATCGTAGTCGGATTGCTGGAGGTGATCTGACTCATGCAACCAACGCTTGTCACCTGGGCGCTTGTCGTATTCGGTGTGGTTACTTTGATTCCGTTGGTTTTGGCGCAGCTGGCAATGCTGATAAAGCCGGATAGCCGTAAGACCAGGGATATCATCATCGGCAAACGTGAGGAGTGGCGCGACACAACGCACTTCAGGTTTGGCCTTGGAGCAGCCTGGGCAGACTGGCTGTTGTTCGTGCCTGTCTTCGTGGCCGGGAGTGCAGGCGTACTCCTCGGACAGGCATGGGGATACGTACTCTTCGGGGCGGCGGGAGCGTGCAGTTTGTACGTCAATATCATCCTCTGGTTTACAGAGAAGGAATACGTCTTTCCTTCGCGCGGCCCGCTCAGGTACTACACTTACTACTGGGGATTCTTCGTGTATTGGGGTGCGCTGGCGCTGGCCTATTCGGTTCTGCGAATGTCAGGCGTCGAGCTCTAAAGCCCGGTTGCATTGCTCGAAAATTCCTGGAACTTTCTACGCTTCCATCGTCTCCAAATATTCGCGTGCTGCCTCAACGCGGCGATTCGGAGAGCGCGAATGAAGAGAGCTGATCAATGCAGTGTTATCGACATCACGAACGCCCGGCGATCGCCATCTGCCGTCACTGTGGTAAGGCCGCTTGTGCCGATTGCAGTGAAGATACGGGGCACGGAGTCGCGTGTAACTCAGGTTGCGCGGCGGAACTGCACGAAGCCTATCGTCTGACGGAACAGCTCAAACACAACTATGGCATTGGGCGTCGGCCACCAATGCCCGCCTCTGTGTCGACGTACGCGTTCTTCGGCGTGATACTCACGTCGGTCGGCGCCTACCTCTCCTTCAGCCGCGACACCGTCGACTATCTCTCTTTTGCGATGGCAGCCGTGTTTTTCGTCATGTCGTGGACGTCTTATCGAAACTATCGGCAGTCCTGCTCGGATTGCTGACCGGCGCCAAGCCAGAGCGACGAAACTACCGCGGCCGGTCCCCTCCGAATCAGACTAATGCCACTTTCAGTATTTGGTGCGGCCTTCTCTTGCGGCTGGCGCTTCGTTGTTCCGCAGCCTGAGACTCCTGCTGACTCCGGCCATGAGGTATTCTTGGGCGAAAAATGGGGAGTGACGCATGGAACACCTCTATCCGCCCGGCCCTGAATCCGTCTCCGACGACCTGACCGCACCAGGCCACGCGTACAAGCGGCAAGCAAAGGTTGCGCTACTGAGCCTCTTGTTGTTCATCGTCCTGTATATGTCCCTCACAGGCTGGTTCGCCTGGACCGCGTACAAATACTTCGTCAATGCCGCACAGGTGCAGCAAGGCGTACTGTGGGCCTATTTGTTCGCAGGTTGTGCCGCCTTTCTGACGGTCTTTCTCGTCAAAGCGCTGTTCTTCGTGAATCACGGCGGCGAGGTCAACGATATCGAGGTCACCGCGGACCAGGAACCACAGCTCTTCGATTTCCTGTATCGACTCGCCGACGAAGCTGGCGCGCCTCGCCCGCACCGCGTATTCCTGTCCGGCCGCGTCAATGCAGCCGTCTTCTATGACCTGACGCTGCTGAACCTGATCTTCCCGTCGAAGAAGAATCTCGAGATCGGACTACCGCTGGTCAACGGCCTCAATCTCGGTGAGTTCAAAGCCGTGCTCGCACACGAATTCGGACATTTTCGGCAAGGCTCGATGGCGGTCGGGCGGTGGGTGTATGTCGCACAGCAGATTGCGACTCACATCATCTACCAGCGCGACATTCTCGATCGTTTCCTGGGTGGATTGTCTCGTTTCGATATCCGCGTCGCCTGGATCGGCTGGATTCTTCGACTCATCGTTTGGGCGCTCCGTGCAATTCTCGATACGACTTTCAGTCTCGTCGTACTGGCGCAAAGATCGCTGTCACGAGAGATGGAATTTCACGCCGACATGGTGTCTGTCTCCCTGACCGGGAGTGATGCGCTGGTGCATGCCTTGCACAGACTCGGCGCCATCGACGAAACATGGGACCGTACGCTTGGTTTCGCGGGGCAGGAACTCGCGGCTGGCCGTGCCGTGTCCGATATCTTCGTCATCCAGAAGATCATCACGCAGCGCATGAAGGACATTCTCGATGACGAGAATTACGACAATCCACCGCCATTGCCCGAAGCCGGTCGTGAGGAACACCGGGTGTTCGACGCCGAAGATGCCCAGCCGCCACGCATGTGGTCGACGCACCCGCCAAATCACGACCGGGAGAACAACGCGAAGAAGCAGTACATTCCCGCAGCGATTGATGCGCGTCCGGCCTGGGACGTATTTGCGAATCCGCAGGAGCTGCGAGATCGAATGACGGAACACCTTCTGGGGCAGGGGGCGCAGCACGCCGAGGTCCAGAGAGCGCCGGTAGCGGACTCGGTTTCTCTGGTGACCCAGCAGTACACGAAGAAGATCTTCGATCGGCGCTATCGTGGCAGCTACATGGGGCGTTCCATCGTTCGCGAGTACGAAACAGCCGGCGAGGCCATCGCAACCCTAGACTCGGCATTGTCCGTGCAACAGCACTTCGCCTCGCTGTATCCCCGGGACCTGTCAGAAAGACTGGAACACTGGAGACATCTGGAGAAGGAGAAGGAGACGCTCCGTGCGCTGCGCGACGGTTTGCTCGAGCCGCCCGACGGCGTCATACGTCATCGCGGCGAGGTGCTCAAGCGCAAGGAGCTTCCGGCTGCAATCGAGGAGATGCGCGATGAGTGCGACGCTGCCCGTCGCGAACTCTGTGAGCATGACCGGCAGGTGAGGGGTGTTCACAATGCCGCCGCCGAGCAGCTTGGCGATGCCTGGCGAAACTACCACGCCGGGCTCGTGCAACTGCTTCACTACGCGGATCATTCGCTCGCCAATGTAACCGACGTTCACGGCCGCCTTGGCAATGTCTGGGCGATTATTACCGCCGACGGCAAGATCTCCAGCGGCGAAGTGAAACAACTGCTGGACGTTTCCATGGATCTCTACCGCGTGCTGGTGAGCATCGATACCGCGGCGCCGGATGTTCGCTTGTCGGGCGACATTGCGAAGTCGCTCGGTGTACAGAGTTGGCGCGCGGCAATTGGGGAAACGTTCAATCTGCCGGGCCCAAACAAGGACAATATTGGCGATTGGCTTGGCGCCGCCGAAGGCTGGATCGGCTATTACCGGAATGCCCTGTCCGCGTTACAGGCGGAGTCGCTGGAACGGCTGCTCGAGGCAGAGGCGTTAATCGAAAAGGCGACGGCCGAAGGAGCCAACCCGGGTGTGGCACCGACCGCCGGCGGCGTCTCGGGAGAGTATCCGGTCTTGCTGCCCAACACCGAACGCAAGTTGCAGAGGCGCCTTGGGCTTTGGGACAGTTTCCAGACGGCAACGGGATTCTTTCCGGCGCTGGCGAGATTCACTGTTGCGATGGTGATCGTAGGCGGATTGCTAGGCGTCGGAATTTACACATAGCGCAAATCACCGCACTCCGGTTCTCGGTGTGCAACACCCAGGGCGGGCTTGGCCGGATGCTGCAACGTAATTCCTCGAGCGGAAATCACGGCCCAGGTCGATAGCAACAGTGCCTGCCAGTCGAGGTTGCCACACTGTCTTGTCTGGTTGAACGATGTGCGCGGCATCGAAACCGCTCTTGAATCTGCTTTCTGAACCAGGGACCGCGTGC
>CALZMR010000060.1:0-13101 GCA_945788575.1 uncultured Woeseiaceae bacterium | reverse complement strand
GTCGCCACTTCGTCGATTTCGACGAGTTCACCCGTGAAATCGCCGCCACCGCCGGAGCGAAAGTACCAGGTTCCGGGTATTCCGCCATCTTCGCTGATCTCGTCGATCTTCCATGCACCGAAGAAGCCATTCCGCCCTCGAAACACCACGGTGTAGCCCTCCGGCGCGTAGAGGAAGTCGCTGCTGTAGTCCAACGACTCCGCATCCATTAGCTGCAGAAGGTCGGGGACAGGAAGTATGGCCACGTCCGCGGAAGAGGTGCTGAGATACTCGGTACCGTAGAAGAAGCCCGGTAGTGACCACTGCTGGCATAGCTGGTTGATGCCATCACCCCATACCCAGTTCGAATCAGGTGAGACGCCTACGAGCGGCCCTGAGATGACTTTGTTGAACAAATCCGGAGCCACGGCCGGCCCGCTGCTGTCGTCGCAACCGGCGGTCGTAAATATTGCGATTGCAGTTATCAGTACCCGCATCTTCGTCGCTCCCGAATTGTCCTACTTAAAGGATGCGGCAGGTGCGAGATTCGTCGCGGGCCCGAATTAGTCGCCTTACCTTAGTCCTCTTCGCAGCCGGAGTCGTCGTCAACCGCACACAGAGTAAGGTCGTCGAAGTAGACGCCCTGCGACCTGTTCGAGCCGGAGTAGTCGACGTATAGCGTGAATGCTTGAACGGTCGCAGTGCCCTCGGGAGCTGTCGCAATGCCGGTATCGAGGAACGTCCATTCCCCGGCGGGCGTCTGGTTGTTTACTTCGTTCGACGTCCTGGCCTTGGTCGTCGTGCTGCCGGCCGTTTCGACCGTTCCCAGATCTTTGCCATCCGCGTCGAAGAACGACACCTGAACGATGCCGAAAGCCGGCGTCCCGTCCAGCGCTGTAGGTGCAAGGCCGTATCCGGTCAACTGCCATCGTGAACCTGCTTCCGCCGAAAACTCCTGATAGCTGCCCGATACCATTCCAATGAAGTACGGGGGATATGCGACGGTCTGACTGAGCCCGCCGTTGTACATGGATTGGCTGCCGCTTCGCGCCTGCTCCGACGAGAAGACGCTTTCGTCGAAAAGGGTCCAGCCCCCTTCATCGGCCGGCAGTTCGTTTTCGAAGCTCGCGTCCATGAGTGGGTTGTGCTCGTCGGCCAGGGCGCTCAGGGGGGAAGAGGCTAGCGCAGCAGCCAGAACAACGGACAGGGCTGTTTTTCTATGAATCATGAGCTGACCTTCTTTGGATCTGGGAGCTCCAACGGAGCGTTGCTTCATTACAGTCCTCTATAAAGTATCGGCTCGGTCAAGCAATGTCGATTTCGGTTGTTACCAACTGCCAGAGGCAGTTCATCGATTCTCGTCGAGGTAGCTCCGGACCTGCTCCAGGAACGGAAGCGCGGCTTTGAAGTTCCTGGTGCCGAACTCCTTCTGCAGGATCGCGAGATCCGGCGCCATGGCTTCGATGCAATCACGATGTGCGGCTCGCCCGGCCTTGGTGATGCGCACGAGCTTGCTTCGGCCGTCGCCTTCCGCCGGAACGATATCGACGAAATCGAGTGCACCCAAGCGGTGCAACGTGTTGGTCATGGCACCCTTGGTCACCTGGAACGCTTTCGCGAGCCGGCTGGGTGTCCACCCGTCGCCCAGACGTACGAAATGATTCAGAACAGAGAACTGAGATATTTTCAGTCCGTGGGGTAGCTTCCGCTCCACACGATAACGCGCGAGCTGATCGATGATTCCGATCTCGTTGAGAAATCGGAATACGGCCGGATCCGGGTTTTGCTGACTCATGCCGTCAGGCGCGTGTCGAGCGGCCAGCGCGGGCTCGGTGGAGAGTCCGGACCGTGCCCCAAACGTCCAAGCATCTGGATGCGTTCTTCTCCCTGCACACCGAGCCGCTCGTGTATTTCGGTGAGCAAGTCCGCCATCTCCGGATACTCCTGCAGGGACTGGCTGATCGGGTGCAGTGCAAGTCCCAGCATCGTGGTCGTGAGATTAAGACGTACCCAGTTCGATCCCGCAGCCAGTTGATCGACGCGGGAGTTGCCCGGGGTTGTCAGCCAAACGAAGGCCGGTGTGTTCTCGTGGATGGCCCGATACATATCGAGGCCCTGTTGGTAGGCGGAGGACGTCATGTCGGCCAGTTGCTCGCGGTTTATGATCCCGACGAGACTGAGCGAGTCCATCAGAGGGCCGCCCAAGTGGATGCCATCCGGATTGGCTTCGATCTCCGACTTGCCGATTCGCATCAGATCGACGCTCTCCATGTAAGTAAGAGGCGTTTCGGACTCGACAAGGTGTGAGCGCCAGCCGATATCGCGCAGCGGCGAAACCTCGGCCTCGTTCACAGCGCCCGATACGCTGACCGCCTCAGTCGATAGTGCGAGCAGTCGCTCCAACTGATCGGCCGAGATCGACCGCGCCATGTCATAAGGCTCTTTGCAGGATCGGCGGTCCGGAATGGCGTAGAAGAGCGGGTCGCGTTCGATGGCTGCCTCGCGGAGGACGACTCGAGCCACCGCACGGTCGTCCAGAATGGGGTCCGGTTCACCATCGGGAAACGGCGTTATCTCAGCCTCGTATCCGAGTGCTGTCGCCGCTATCCGCGCCTGCTCCAGAAAGCAACCGAGTCCGATCGTGATCTGACGATCGAACGGATCGGTATGCGGCAGCTTTCGGTCTTGCTCCGCGAACAGCGTGAAGCCGTTTTCGCCGTCCAGCCGCACGAGCCAGGGCTGCCGGTTGTGCGGATTGGGGGCCAGTATCGCCCACGACAGCACCTCGAGTCGTGGATCCGAATAGCCCTGACCGGCGTCCTGCCAGGGTTCCAGAGCCCGGTGCGGTGTCCGTGTGCCAAGAAATACACCAGCGCCGCCGGCGGCCACTATCAGGCCGCCCCCGAGAATGCGAAGAACCTGCCGTCGTGTGTGTCCCATCAGAAGACCCTATATAGTTTAACGTTGAAGTATACGGTTTAACGTTAAATTAAACGCATCCGTTCGTCAACCCCAGTCTGAATTGATTCTTCGGGATACTTGCTGTGTGATTGAGCGAAGATCCGGGGAGTATCTATGACGATTCAAGACTGGGGTTCGGTGGGGGAGCTTGTTGGCGGTCTCGCGATAATTATTTCGCTTCTCTACGTCGGAGTGCAGGTACGGCAGAGCACCGGTGCCACGCGAGCCGCAACAAATCAGGCCTTCAGCGAGCAGTTTTCCAGTCTGATCCTGCAACTCACCAGGGAAGACGTGCGAGACATTTTCAGGCGAGGGCTGGCTGGGCTCGGAAACCTGCAGGACGACGAGCAGGTCGCTTTCATGGCACTGCTGTCGGCGATTACGCGGACCTACGAAACCTTCTACCTCGAAAGAGCTGAAGGCCGCTTCGATTCGAAGATGTACGAAGGATACGTCCGGCAGCTTCTTGACCTGTATGCGACACAAGGCGCGCAGGAGTTCTGGGCGATTCGCAAGCATCAGTTCACCGACGAATTCAACGAATATCTGGACGAGCAATACGAGTCTTTTAGCCCCAGTTCGATGTATGGCGGCGAGTCGTGACCCGACCCAGAATAGGGTGCCTTCCAAAACGGCACCGAAGTCACGCCATTCAGGATCACCTTCCGTTCAGCCATTCCACCCGGGTGATCCGATAGTAAAGACCGTCCACGCCGTAGTTGCGTCGTGGGCTGCAATCAATGAAACCGGATTTCAATAAAACCTTCCGAGATGCCAGGTTTCCCGGATCGTGAGTGGCGACGATCTCGGTCAACGGCGATTCTTCGAACGCGAATTGCAGGAGTCGTCGGCAGATTTCGGTCGCGTAGCCCTTACCCCAGGCGGACGGTTTCAGGTAATACCCGACTTCGACGTCGCCGTCCGGCAGTTGGCCGGGTATCACCAGATCGTAATCCGTGTCGGATTCCTCGATCGGCATCGGGAGCAGGGCACCGGAGCCGAGCTTGTCGCCCGAGTCGCGTTTTGCGACACACCAGACACCGATGCAGCCATTGCCGCCACGGCGGGTCCAGTTCGGCATCTGTCGGCGGATCGCATCCTCCGACATGACGCCGCCGGCAAATCTTAGAACGGCTGGGTTGGTGAAGTTCTCAATCGCGATGTCCACATCTGAGTCATCAAATGGGGTCAGCGTCAGTCGTTCGGAATGAAGAACAAGGTCCATGCGTGGATGGTGAGTTATGGGGCCCGTTCAGTCCAGATTGCTCCGAATACTCTCGACGCAAACTCGCACGCCGCTGCCGGGGCAGCCGTTCATGTTCCGAGGGATCTTCATCAGCGCCTTGCAGCCACATATGACGATGACTGCCGGCGTGAGGAAAGCAATTCACGAAAGGTGTCACATCTACCTCGCGCAGACGACTGTTCCAAATCGCTTCAACTCACGGATGCGCGAGCTCGAAATCGAAGTCCCGTTTGAGAGTTGCCGCGAGCTCCATCCCGGATTCTTCAGGCATTGCCGTCAACGGCGGTCGGACATTTGCCCAGCGGGAGTCTCCGGTGGCAATTGCCAGCAAGCGTTTTTGCGCCGGGATCGGTGCATAGTTCTGCATCAACAACCGAAACCGCTTCACGGTCTCGTGCGCCGCGCGCGCGCCGGCTTCGTTGCCGCTCTCGAATAGATTGATCACCTCGACGATCCTGCTCGAATTGATGTTCGCAGTCGCACTTATGCAGCCGGGCGCCCCTAGAGCCAGAGCGTCGAGCAGCGGAAGCTCGGAACCGGGAAAGACCGTCATGTCGCCGATGTCGAGCAGTGCCTGCGTGTTGTCCCAGTCTCCCGAGCTGTCCTTGATTCCGACGATCTGTTCCGGGAAATCCTTCTTCAGTCGCGCCGCGAGCGCTGGCGGAATGCCGACGATGGCGATCGGCGGGATGTGATACAGAACGATCCGAGCGTCCTGCCCGATCGCCGCGATCAGGTGTTCGAAATGGCGGTACAGCCCATCTTCAGTGACCGACTTGTAGTAGAACGGCGGCAAAGTCATGACGCCCGCGCAGCCAATGTCGAGACAGGCGCGCGACAAGCGAGCCGTGTCAGCGACGTTGGAGAGTCCCGTGCCGGGAATCATCCTTGCCGGGTCGATGCCGGCGTCTGCCAGCGCTTGTATCGCGGCGATTCGCTCATCGATGCCAACCGACAGAGCTTCGCCGGTCGTGCCGAATGGCGCGAGGCCAGCGCAACCCTGGTCTAGCAGCCATTTCGCGTGTGCGACATAGAGACCTGTCGCCACCGACTGATCGTCGTTGAACGGCGTCAGTAGCGGGGCAACCAGGCCCCTGAGCGTGCCGATCCCCATGTCGAAATTCTCCGCTGCGCAGACTGCGAAGGGCAGTTTCGTCCGATCCGCGCGCAACGGCAAGCCCTCCCGCGACGACATCCGGACCCATAGGGGCAGCGCTCTCGAGCGTCTTACCCACCAGCAGACAACGGCAGACGCCCGAATGTGACCTGAGTCCGGTTCGATCGAGCGGCGGCCGGTAGACTCGGTTCTTTTCCGAGATGACATAATGCGTCTAACGCTGGCTCTGATCTTCTTTCTGTCGGGCGCCTCCGCTCTGATCTTCGAGTCGCTGTGGTTTCGGCTTGCCGGCCTATCGCTTGGCAACAGCGTCTGGAGCGCGAGCCTGGTGCTTGCCGCGTTTATGGGCGGGCTGGCGCTCGGCAACGGACTGATCGCTCGGCTGCATCGGCGTGTTCTGCATCCAATCCGGCTTTATGCCGGTCTGGAGTTCGCGATCGGTCTCGCCGGCATCGCGGTAGTGCTGCTGCTCCCCAAATTGCCGGTCATCCTCGGTCCGGCTCTCGGCGGACTTGCCGACGCGCCACTGCTGTTGAACACGGTGCGACTCACGATCGCATTCGCGATTCTTGTCGTCCCGGCTATCGCGATGGGTGCGACCCTACCCGTGCTGGTCCACGCACTCTCGCGTCAGGACTCAAATTTCGGCGCCAGCGTCGGCTGGCTGTATGGCTGGAACACCCTGGGCGCGATGCTCGGCGCCATCAGCGCCGAACTGTTTCTGGTGCCGATTTTCGGGATCCTGAACAGCGGCATGCTTGCGCTGATCTTCAATTTGATCGCGGCGCTGGTCGCGTTGAGCTTGTCTCGAGATCACGAAGCGGCCCCGATGCCTGCGCGCCTCATGGCGGACGCAACGCAGAACATGGGTGCACACAGCCGCCGCTACATCGCGGTCGCATTCCTGTCGGGTGCCCTGATGCTGGCGCTGGAAGTCGTGTGGTTCCGCTTCCTGCTGCTGACGCGAGATGGCACCGGCCTCATCTTTGCCGTCATGCTGGCGGTTGTGCTCGCCGGAATCGCGATCGGCGGGCTGATTGCTGCGCACCTCTTCAAGCAAGACGATCGAGCCTATCGCTGGTTGCGACACGTTACCGCGGCGTCGGCGGTGTTGGTCGTACTCACGTACTGGGGCTACGATTTTTTCGCCGTTTACCAGGATTCGGCGGACACGACGACACGCGCCTTTATCGGCTTCGCCACATTCTTGATGCTCCCGGTGGCTACACTGTCCGGGATCGCCTTTACAATGGTGAATCGCGCCGTCAAAGACGATCTCGGCTCGTCCGCGAGAACGGCCGGTATAGCAACCTTTTACAATACGATCGGTGCGATGCTCGGCTCGCTCGGCGCGGGTTTCATCCTGCTTCCCATCGTCGGCATGGAACTGTCGTTCTTCCTCGTCGCCGCGGCGTATGGTCTGGTGGCATTCGTCGTGCCTTCTGAACCCGAGACGTCACGCCCCTCGATCCTCTGGGCGCGTGGCGCAATCGCAGCGGCGCTTGGCTGCCTGATCCTGTTCCCGTTCGGGCTCATGGAACGGACGTACTTCAGCGGACAACTGGTCTGGCTTCCGAATCATCATCTCGTCGAGACGCGCGAGGGTCTGACGGAGACCATTCGCTACTATCGCCGGGACGCGTTCGGTGAGCCGAAATATTATCGCCTTGTCACCAACGGTCATTCCATGTCGGCTACGTCCCTGGCATCTCAGCGGTACATGAAACTGTATGTCTACCTGCCGATCGCGCTCAATCCGGACACCCGCAATGCGCTGCTCGTCAGCTATGGGGTAGGGCAGACGGCCAAGGCTCTGACGGACACACAGGGCCTCGAGAGCATCGATATCGTCGATATTTCGGAAGACGTTATGGAGATGAACTCCATCGTCTACCCGGGTGATGACAATCCGCTGAGAGACGGCCGCGTCAACGTGCACATCGAGGACGGCCGCTTCTTTCTCAACAGCACCGAGAACCGTTACGACCTGATCACCTCCGAGCCACCGCCGCCCAAGCTGGCCGGGGTCGTCAATCTCTACTCGCAGGAATACTTCGAACTCATCCGCTCGCGACTGAGTCCTGGCGGCTTCGTGACTTACTGGCTCCCGGTGCAGCAGCTCGATCAAATGGACACCCTGGCGATTACGAGGGCTTTCTGTAACGCTTTCGAAGACTGTTCTCTCTGGTCCGGCGTCGGCCTGGAGTGGATGCTGGTGGGATCCAACGGCGCGGATTCGCAGCCGGACGTCGCGGAGTTCTCCGCGCAATGGAACGACCCGCAAGTGGCTCCGGAACTGATCGCGCTGGGTTTGGAATCGCCAGCTCAGCTCGGCTCACTCTTCATGGCCGACTCCGAGATGCTCATGAACCTGACAGCGCAGGTAGCGCCGGTGACGGACAATTTTCCGTCTCGAATCTCGCCACGACAGGTGGAGAATCAGGGATACGTCGAGATTTACGACTGGCTGATGCACGAAGGTGAGCGTGTCGAACGGTTCCGCAACAGCAGTTTGATCGGCCGGCTGTGGCCGGAAGAGCTGATAGAAGACGCAGAGCCATTCTTCGAGTACGAACGACTGATCAAGAACTACTTCACGGGCGGCGTTTATGCGTATCGGTCAGATCCGTACATCTGGGAGGCGATCGACGATCTGCTGACCAATACGTCACTAACAACCCTTCCGCTATGGCTGTTGGGCAGCGATCAGGATAATCAGGACATCATCACCGGTCTGCTGGAGAGGGATGGCTATCGGGAGGAGTTCGCCCTCGATCTGGCGCGGAAGTACGCGTCCGAGCGCGACTACGCGACCGCGCTGATGTACATGAACGATCACGTTGCCGCGACCGAAGATCTGTCGCTATGGGCGTCGAATTTCTACCTCTACCTGCTGGCCAGTAACGGCAGGACAAATGAGGCGATCAGTTTCATCGCGCAGCTCGAGACCATAGGCCAGGCTGATGCGAATCGCTTCGTCGACTGGTTCACGGCCAGGTTCGAGCTGGACGGGGCGGAGATTCTCGAAGCAACGGTTCACTGAGCGCTTGCGGGGCAGAGGCCCACTACCGGCCGCCCGGATCGACGACCTGCCAACTAGAGCTCGGCGAGTATGCGCTCGGAGACATTGTTGTTGTGATCGTTGACGATCACCTCGGATCGAAACAAGGCCATCAGCTCAACAAGTAGTATGAACACGATCAGCCAGTAGCCGGGCATTCCGACGATCATCAGGCCGATGCCCGTCAGGAGCACAACCAGATTCACCAGGCCTCGCAGCCACTTGCCGAGGTACATGTGATGCAGCCCCGCCAGGAAGAAGTAGTTCAGGACTGCATAGGTATCCGGATCTCTGATCTGCTTTGCCACTCGCTTGAAGTAGGTCTTTCGCAGCGATGGCTCCAGGGCCGCGACCCGCTTGCGAATTGCCTCCTCGCGATCCGCAACATCCTCTTTGCGAAGACTCAGTGCCTCAAACATGACCGATGTCTCCCTGTGTCCCACAGGTGTGGCGCCCGCATACAGGCAGAGGGTCATCGATCTTGTGCACGAGATCGGGCTGGTTGCACCGCTTGAGCCGCGCAAACCCCATCCGGATTCCCTTCCTTGCGCCGTAATGCCGGATCGCCTGTTTCGTGTACTCCGAGCAACCGGGCTCGAAATTGCACTCCACGGCGAAAAAGCGCTGCCCGCCGCCGCGCGCCTGATACCAGCTGATGAGCCTTAGGGCCAGTTTGCTGATCATCAGGCTCACCGTCCGAAGGTTACGATCATCGCTTCTCGTTTCCAGAAGAGCATGAAGCGTTTCTGCTCGAGGACTTCGAATACGACCTGCCAGCCGTCCGCGGCGTGCGAGTTCATCTCCGTTTCGATCTTCTTGAGCGGCAGCCCGGATGCCCCCAACAGGATCGTGCCGCATCCGCCTTCAGTGACGTAAATGACTTTGTACTCGCTGTATGCCATCGGTATTTCTCCCATCAATGACTGGGTTCGTGCAAATGCTGGTCGACCATAGAACGTCTGATTGCCGCGCGGAACCTACCACTTCACGATATGAGGCAGGACAGGGCCTCAGGCGAGGATTCAGCAAGGACGCGGAGATTCGGTCCGGGACAGCGTCAGGCCGACCTCCGACGGCGTCTGCGAGGCCATGTCCGGGTACCGTGACAGATAGCCGATAACCCGGCTTGTACCTTGACTTTTCGCCCCGGAATCAGCACGATGCGCCCGCGATCTACGTTCTGGCCTGCCTTCTAGTCTTCTGCCTCCTTTCCGGGGCTTAATCTCTAAGTCAACTGCTACGACCGGATTGTTCGTTTACTGCACACGAACTACGTGCAGCTATCTAATATGGAGGCCAGGAAAATGGCTGTAGGAACTGTAAAGTTTTTTGATACGAAGAAAGGGTTTGGATTCATCCAGCCCGAGTCTGGCGCAAAGGACGTTTTCGTCCACATCAGCGCTGTGGAAGCAGCTGGACTGGGCACGCTGAACGAAGGTCAGCGAGTCGAGTTTGAAGTTGTCACCGAGCGTGGCCGCGAGGCTGCAGGTAACCTGAAGTCTGCATAACGCCAGCTTCGTTGAGTTACAAGAGAATGGCGGCCCTCGGGCCGCCATTTTTGGTTCTGGGCCCCGGATTTTGGTCAGTTCGGGTCCGTTTCCAGCAACTATTCGGATTGCGTGCTTCGAAGTACGACGTCGTCAATGTAGTAAGTGACTTCCCCGCCTACATTGACAGCACCGAATCCCCACCCGTGAACGGTCGACAGTCCGAGACCGTCGCTGGGCGCCCCATTGTAGATTTCTTTTCGGTCCATATCCGCGAACCGGATTGTGACCTGCTGCCAGCCTGAAAAGTCGTCGACAAGAGTGAGGGTGTAGCGCTCCGCATCGTCGTGGATCGAGCATGGATTGCGATTGTCGAGGATATCCACGAACAAGTCTGCGCCCGTATTGTTGCCGAACAGCCAGAAGCTCATCTCGTCGAGCGTGCTCCAGTCCATTGGGGTCCACGTCTCGGCGGCATCGTTCGCGAAGATACTCACGACGCCTGATTCCGTGCTCATCGCTGGCCGTTACCAGTTCCGATTCGAAATCGTGAAGGATTCCGGCCGCCGTAACCTCGATATCCAGCGCTGCCATCTGTGCGGCACAGTCTCTGGCTCTATCGATCTGCTGAAAAAGTGCCGCCATCGCGGCTGCGGTGGCTCTCTCGGTCATGCTCTCGCGAGCTTCCTCGGATGACACCTGGTTTAGCAGGTTTGCATCGGCGAATAGCTGGTGATGAGCGTTGAGCAGGAACGAGAACGCGTTGCGCCCTTCCTGATCGAGTATGTAGATCTCGATACCAAAGAACATTCCTTCCATCGGGCTGAGCAGTTCCACGACCAGCGTGTAATCAGTGTCGAGACCTCGCTCGAGGAGCGATTGGGCGGTCGTCGCCAGGCCGTGCTCGAAGGCGTTCCACTGTGACCGGTGCCGGAGGGGCCCGAAGTCCAGCCGGTAGTTTCTGCCGACAGGCGTGGCGCCGTGCGTCTCCAGCAGCGCGATTATTTGCTGCTGAGATGCGAACGAGTGGGCGGTCCGGCTCTCCCTGCGAACGATAGTCGGCAGGACCGCGATTGTTGCGTTGTCCCATGATTGGGCGAACTCGAAGGCGTATTCGCTGTGCGGGCGAAATCCGGGCTCCGCGAGTATCTGTTCTGGTTCATCCGCTGCGGCAGTTCCAAAGAACGCCGACAGACTTATGACCGCCACAAGGGCGATCCCGCGACTGACGCGTTCAACAACTCGGCTCTTCATGACACACCTCCAGTTATTGAGATTGAGCCGGCGTGTCGCGATTCCAATTGGTGAATTCACCTAAAGCGAGCCGAGACCGGCTGCAGTCGCGTCCAATCGCGACATCGCGTCTGGAGCCCGGATCGGGAACGCGAAATACTCGCCTTCCGCGCTCGTCTTGTGTCCTGAAGCCGGGCCGGATCACAGATTCCGGTAGCCCCGGTTTTACCTAATACGGAAGACTAAAAAAGAGAACTAAAACAGATAGTTGGAGCGCCAAAGATGACAAGATGAGCTAATAGTCACGAGATAATCAGTGTGTCGTCAGGTGTCCAGAGCGCAACGCGTCAACAATCAAGCTCAAGGATATTTCCGAGCGAAGAGCCAGACGGAGCATGACGATGAGTTCAGAGAGCATTTCAGAGCTGATTACCGACAAGGCGTCCCGGTTTGGTCCCAAGATGGCGCTGTCCACATACGGCGGCGACCCGGCCGAGACGTACACGTATTCAGAGCTGGATACGGCCGCCGGCCGGCTGTCGACGGGCCTGTCAGGGCTTGGCCTCAATCCCGGCGATCGTGTGGCTATTCTCTCCGAGTCGCGGCCGCGATGGGGCGTCGCATTCTTCGCTACCGTGCGGGCTGGTGCCGTTGTCGTTCCGATGGACACCCGGCAGACCGAGGCTGAACTGGCAGCGATTCTCGACGACGCGGCCCCCAGAGTCCTACTGGTGTCGAAAGCCCTCGAGTCGGTCGCCCGGACAATTGTCGCCGGGCGAGACGATCTGCTCGTGTTCAGTGTCGACCCGACCTGTGCGAATCCTGAGTTCGAGTCGATCGATCGCATTTCGATCGACGATATCGAGCCCTGCGTGGAGCGCAGCATCGATGACATCGCCGTTCTCACCTATACGTCAGGCACGATGGGGCGGTCGAAAGGGGTCGCGACGACCTTCGGCAATCTGTTGTTCGAGATTCGGGCGTTTCGCGAGGTCATGCTCAACGATTCCCACGTGGCCAGCGTCTCGATCCTGCCTCTGAGCCATTTATTCGAACTGACCGCCGGCTTTCTCGGCATTCTTTACGGCGGCGGAAGCATCTGCTTCTGCGCCAGCCTGCTGCCGCAGGATATCGCGGCAGCCATGCGTCAGCAGAAGATCACCTGCATGACGTCCGTTCCGTTGTTCCTGAAACTTCTGGCAGCCGCGGTTCGTCGCGAGGTCGGTAAGCAGTCCGCGTTCAAGCGCGTGGCGTTCGGTTTCCTGACCTCATTGGCGCCTGCAATGCCGATGAGGTTGCGGCGCCGCCTGTTCGCGTCGCTGCGCGAGCGTTTCGGTGGCCGGCTCGAATATTTCGTTTGCGGCGGCGCGCCGCTCGACCGGTCAACTAGCCGTTTCTTCGACAGCGTAGGCATGCCTGTCTACGAGGGCTACGGTCTCGCGGAGACAAGCCCGGTCATCGCGACCAACGGTCCGATGACAAAGCGCTCGGGGTCAGTCGGCAAGCCGCTGCCTGGCGTGGATGTCAGAATCGCCGACTCAGGCGAGATTCTGACTCGTGGACCGCAGGTCATGCGCGGCTACTTCGGCGATCCGGAGCTTACCGCACGCATCATCGACGAAGACGGCTGGCTGCATACCGGTGATCTCGGCTACATCGATAGCGAAGGTTTCCTGCACATCTCCGGCCGCAAGAAGAACACGATTGTCCTCGGCAGCGGCAAGAAGGTGCAGCCCGAGGAACTCGAGGAGGTTCTGTTCGAGCACCCGTTCATCGAGGAAGGTTGTGTCGTCGGTGTTTCGGCGGAGAAGGGCGTGATCTCGGGCACGGAGGAGGTCTGCGTGGTCGCTGTCACGACGGACGATGCGGATCGGTATTGCATCGAGCATGAGATTACGCTGCAGCATCTTGTCGAGCAGATCATTCAGCAGCGCGCCCGGCAGCTGTCTCCCAGCGAACGCCCGACTCGGGTAGTGTTGCGCAAGGAGCCGTTGCCGCGTACAAGTACGCGCAAAGT
>CALZMR010000059.1 GCA_945788575.1 uncultured Woeseiaceae bacterium | reverse complement strand
TGACCGGTCGTGCGACGGCGCATTGTGCGGCGGGAGCGCACCGGTTTCAATACGCAGCCATTGATATTGGCTGAGAACGCGCAATGTCTTGCGGAGGCCGCGTGGGCAGGGGCGAACCTGTGGAGCCATCCCGTGTCTCACAAGAGACAGGGCCGTTCAGATAGTCAGAGCAATTCTTGAAATGCTGCATAAGCTATTGGTTTTATTAGTCTTCGTTTGTCCGGCCGTGGCATCGGCTCAAAGCGACGGCAGTGCGCCGCCGGTGTCTCCGGTGCGTGCGGCGCTCGATTCTGCCCGTGAAAGCGTCCGTGAAGGCGATGCAGATGAGGCTGTAGCGACATTGGAAACCCTGGCCGAGGGCGGTTTCACGGCTGTAGGGGTCATCACAGGGGATGCGGAGCTTTCGACCCTGGCCGGACATCCGGGCTACGATGAGATCGTTGCGCGGATGAGTGTCGTGGCCTTTCCGTGTGAACACGATCCGCGGTTCAATGAGTTCGATTTTTGGGTCGGCAGTTGGGAGGTTCACGTCGGCAATGGCACATTCGCGGGGCGCAACACGATAGAATCTGCCCAGAGAGGCTGTGTCCTGATCGAGAACTGGTCGAGCGCGAGCGGCGGCTCCGGCATGAGTATCAACTACCTCGACAAGGCAAGCGGCGAGTGGGTGCAGATATGGAACGATGGCAGTGGTAGCCAGATCAACATTCGCGGCGGCCTGACCGATGACGGAATGCTGCTCGAAGGAACGATCCACTACGTCGCCAGCGATCAGACCGTACCGTTTCGCGGTCTTTGGACGCCGCTGGAGGATGGCCGGGTAAGGCAGTACTTCGAGCAGGCGAATGCCGACGGCACTGAATGGGCGCCGTGGTTCGAGGGCTTCTACACGCGAGTCGATGCGGCGACGGCCAGCGAGTAACAACGAAGAGGAACGAACGTGACCTATACATACAGACGTGGATTCCCAGCAGGTAATCCGATTGCGAATGCATTGGTGATCGTGGTCGGAGCACTGGCTATAGCAGCCTCCATCGTCGTGGGCTTCTTGGCGTTCGTGATTCTCGCGAGCCTGCTCATCGTGTTTTCGGCCATCGTAGGCATTCGTTTATGGTGGTTCCGGCGCAAAATGCGAAAAGCCAATGACGCGGCAGAAGAGGGCGGAGACTCCGGCCCTCGCGTTCATCGCATCATCGAGGGCGAGTATCACATTGTGGTCGAGGAACGCGAAGAGCGCTAGCCGAGCGTAGTCAAGACGCCAGAAAGGCATTACAGTCGCATTCCATGCGCACCGATCAGCAAAAACTGGACCGTCGCCGGCGCCGCCGGCGGCGCCGTATCCAGATCATCATAATCTACACGGCCATTGCGATCGGGCTCGCATGGTTCTTCGAGTCACAGGCGACAACGACGATCATCTTCGTCCGCCACGCGGAGAAAGCTGAAACCGGCGGCGACGATCCGCCTCTGAGTGAGGCCGGAGAGCGGCGCGTGGAGGAGCTGACCCGGCAGCTGCTCGCTGTAGACGTCAGAGCCGGCATCGATGCAGTCTATTCGACGCCGTACCAGCGAACTCAGCAGACCGCGCAGCCTATCGCGGATGAGTTGAATCTGCCCGTCAACACATACGACGCGAGCGACACTGAGGATTTCCTCGAGGAGATTCTCCGCGAACACAAAGGTCAGATTGTCCTCGTCGTTGGCCACAGCAACACGGTCCCGGCGATGATCGCCGACGTGGGTGGGCACCAGGACGTTCCCGATATCGCCGAAGACGAGTACGACAACATCTATATCCTGGCGATACCGTGGTTCGGCAAGACCAAGACCATTCGCATGCGCTTCGGCGAGCCGTACGTCCCTGCGGTCGCTCAGGACTAAGAGGCAGACGACTCCCGTAGTCGAATCGCCCGTTCGATAAACTCCGCATGCCGGCCGATACGAATATCGGCAAGTACCGCGTCTTCGACGATTCCGTCCTGATTGATCAGATAGGTCGCGCGGCGCACGCTGATGCCCAGTGGACCGTCGACGTCGTAGAGCCGAACGGCCTTTTTGTCAGGATCACAGAGCAAGTCGAATGGCAATTCGTGCGTCTTTCGAAAGCGCTCGTGACTCTCGGCATCCTGAGGGCTGACTCCGACAATTCGCAAACCGGCAGAGACGATATCGTCGTGGAGGTCGCGAATCGTGCAGGCTTCCTGCGTGCAACCGGGTGTGAAGTCTGCCGGATAGAAATACAGAATGAGCGGACCGTCCGCGAGCAGGTCGGCCAGGCTGACGTCGCTTCCGTCGCTGCCCTCAAGGGTGAAATCCGGTGCGGTGGAACCCGGCTCTAACATGCGATATCTCCGTTGTAGGTTATTGCCTCAGAAAACTTTCTGCTGCATTTGGTAACCGGTCTCTCGAAAGTCCAGCTTGTCGTAAACCGAATGCGCACGAGTATTGTCTTTCTCGACGTAGAGTCGAATGCCGACGACGGAGTCGTCGTCGCGTGCGAGTGCCTCGACGTATCGGTACAGCGCGCCGAAGACGCCTGCTTCGCGATGGTCTTCTCTTACGTAGACCCCCTGCAGCCACCACCACATTCCATTGCGCCAGTCGCTCCACTCGTATGTAACCATGATTTGACCTATGACCTCACCGTCGGCCTCCGCGACCCAGTAGCGTCCTTTAACGGGGTCAGCGAGCATGGCTGCAACGCCAGGTCCGATGAGTGCCGGATCCAGGGCCTTGCCCTCAGTCTCCACGCTAAGGCGGGAATTGAAGTCGGCGATCACTGAGCCGTCGGTGGTAGCGGCATCCCGAATAATTATTGTCATCGCAGGCAGCCGATAAGGTGCAGTAGGTGGATGGCGCCCCGACCATGATTCGAACATGGGACCCCCGGATTAGGAATCCGGTGCTCTATCCGACTGAGCTACCGGGGCTGGCCGGGGGCGATTGTAGCAAACCGGCCCTGTGCGGGTTGCGCCGAATGCTGGCAAGATCGGCTCAAGGGCAACGGGGGGAATGAATGGCACTGGTGCATCGCGTGATCGATCTACGAGCGGATGGGGTCGCGTTTGCCGGAAGGCTGACCTGGGACGATGCGACTGATGGTCCGGTCCCCGGAATTCTGATCTGCCATACGATTCGCGGCCGCACTGCGTTCGAGGACGGAAAAGCAGAGGCGTTGGCCAATCTCGGCTACGCGGCGCTGACGGTGGACCTCTACGGCGCGCACACCCGGGACGCGGACGTCGAGGAGTACAGGAACCTGATGAACGGTCTCAAGGACGATCGGCTCCGCCTGCAGCAGAGTCTCATTGACTGGCTCGGTTTGCTCGCCGCACAGCGGCAGGTCGATGCCGATCGGCTCGGCGCGATCGGGTTCTGCTTTGGCGGTCTCTGCGTGCTGGATCTTGCGAGGACGGGGGCAGACATTGCCGGCGTAGTGAGCTTCCACGGCCTGTTCGACCCGCCAGACAACACCGCTGACAAGCGGATACGGGCAAAGGTCCTCGCTTTACACGGATGGGACGATCCGCTGGCGTCTCCTGACAAGGTTCTGGCTCTGGGTTCAGAGCTCTCTCGCATGGGCGCAGACTGGCAAATTCACGCCTATGGTAATACGCTCCATGCCTTTACGAATCCGGCCGCCAACGACTTGAGTGCCGGAACGGTCTACGACGACAAAGCGAATCGCCGCTCCTGGACAGCCATGCGCAACTTCTTCGAGGAAGTCTTCGCGCGCTGAACGAGCACGGAAGCGAAACGCACAATCATGGAGTAACTCACGTGTATCGACAGCACGCCCTTGGCATTTTGACACTTTCCCTGATCCTTGCCGGCTGCGGCCGGGAGGAGGCCGCAGGGTCCGCGGACGCTGAATCCGAGGCCGCAGGCTCGCCGGTTGCGCTCGAACTCGCCGGCGGAAACTCGTCCGCGGAGGACGCCGCTCGCGAGATTACCGGCGACTACATGCGCGCCATCATCGTCGAGATTTCGGATGACAGCTACGAAGGCCGCGGCCCGGGCAGCGTCGGCGACGTCAAGGCGAGGCAGTACCTTGCCGATCAGCTTGCTGCGCTCGGACTCGAGCCCGGTGGCGACGACGGCAGCTGGGAGCAATCCTTCGACCTCGTGGGTGTAAGCGCCACGCAGCCGCCAACATGGTCCTTCGCGGGCGAAGGCACCGAACTGACGCTGGCGCAGTGGGACGAGTTCATCGTATCGAGTGGTGTGCAGTCGGATCGCGCCGAAGTGACGGATGCCGAATTGGTATTCGTCGGTTATGGCATTCAGGCACCTGAATACGATTGGGACGATTACAAAGGCGTCGACCTCACCGGCAAGATTCTCGTCATGATGAACAATGATCCCGACTGGGATCCCGATTTGTTCGGCGGCGAGACGCGTCTTTGGTATGGCCGCTGGGATTACAAATATCTGAGTGCGGCCCGGCAGGGTGCAGTCGGTGCAATCATCATCCACACCCAGCCGTCGGCCGGCTATCCGTTCCAGGTCGTCCAGACGTCATGGTCGGGCGAGGGTTTCGAGCTGCCTGCGGGTGACGAGCCTCGCAACCAGATCCAGGCGTGGGTCACGGAGGACGCGGCGCGCGAACTCATCGCTTTTGCGGGTCACGATCTCGATGAACTTCGTGAGGCTGCCTACAACCGCGATTTCGAGCCCGTCCCACTGGGTATCACGACATCGATCGGTCTGGACGTCTCGATCAATCGCGTGCAGACGGCCAACGTCCTCGGCCTGATCCCGGGCAGCGACCCCGAGCTCAGCGACGAAGTCGTAATCTACACGGCGCACCACGATCACCTCGGCATCGGTACGCCGAACGAAAATGGCGACGCCATCTACAACGGTGCGATGGACAACGCGTCGGGCGTTGCACAGACACTGGCAATTGCGCGTGCAATCCAGGCACTGCCCGAAGCGCCACGACGCTCGATACTCGTTGCGCTGGTCGGTGCCGAGGAACAGGGTCTTCTGGGCTCGAAGTGGTACGCCGAAAATCCTACGTTCGATCCCGGCCGGATTGCGGCAAACCTCAACTATGACGGCGGCAACATATGGGGCCACACGCACGATGTGACCTTCATCGGTCTCGGTAAGTCTTCCATCGACGAACTCGTGACGATGATCGCGGACGAACAGGGCAGGGTCGTCAACCCCGACCAGTTCGCGGATCGCGGCTACTTCTACCGATCAGATCAGTTCAGCTTCGCGAAGATTGGCGTGCCGGCGATGTATCTGGACACTGGAGTCGATTTCGTCGACCGGCCGGAAGGCTGGGGTCGCGAACAGGTTGACCACTACACCGATGTCAACTATCACCAGCCGACTGACGAGTATGACGACAGCTGGAACTTCGATGGCATGGTCTCGGACGCACTGCTCGGTTACTGGACCGGATTGGCAATCGCCAATGCGGACGAGATGCCGCAATGGAATCCGGGCGACGAATTCGAAGGGGCCCGGCTCGAGGCTCTGGAAGCGGTCGCAGAGTGATGCGTGCCCGAGGATTGATCGCTACCGGCGCGGCGCTACTGAGCGCGGCCTTCCTGACTGTTCAGGACGTGCGTGCCGACCAGCACTCCAGTGCCGCTGAGGCACAGCTCGACGCGCTGATGGCAGAGTACTGGGACTACGTGCTGGCTGAGAATCCGCTTGCTGCGACCCGCAATGGCATCGATGACTACAACGACCGGATGCCCGATGTTTCGCCTGATGCCGGTGAGCGTCGGCTGGCCATTGAGCGCCGCTATCTGGCGCGCGTTCGCGATGTGCGCCGGGACGATCTCAGTCTGTCCGGCCAGGTAAACGCCGAACTCTTCGAGTGGGTGCTCGAGGACTCGATCGGCGCCCGCGAACTCGAACTATCACGAATTCCGTTCAACACGTTCTCTGGATTCTTCATGGCCGCGTTGACGGCCAGTAACGGTGTCCGAATGGAGGATACCGAGGATTACGAGGACTATCTCGCGCGCCTCTCCGACATTCCACGGTATTTCGAAGAGAACCTCGCAAACATGCGCGAGGGCATGAGCACGGGATTCGTACTCCCGCAGATCGTCATCGATGGCGTACTTCCGACCGTGCGTGCCCAGGTCAAGGACGATCCGGCAGACAGCAGCTTCTTCGAGCCCTTTGAAGATTTGAACGACCGGGTCAGCGAGGAGGAACAGGAACGGCTGAGAATCAGCGCCCGGCGGATCATCGCCGATCAGGTCATGCCGGCGTTCGCGAGCGTTGCCGACTTCCTCGAGACGGAGTACGCCGCTTCGGAGACGCTCGGTGCCGAAGACCTCAACGGTGGCGATGACTACTACGCCTTCCAGATTCGGCGCTATACGACGATTCTCGAGCTGCCGCCAGAAGAGATTCACGCGATCGGTCTCGCCGAGGTCAGTCGCATCCGTGCCGAGATGATGCAGATCATCGAGGAACTCGAGTTCGAGGGTGATTTCGACGATTTCGTCGAGTTCCTGAGAACCGACCCGCAATTTTATGCCGAGACGCCTGAGGACCTGCTCAAAGAAGCGGCCTGGGTTGCGAAGCGAATCGATTACCGTATGCCCGGGTTCTTCGGACTGCTGCCTCGGCAGAGTTACGGCGTCGTGCCGGTGCCGGACGAGATCGCACCGAACTACACGACCGGTGCTTACTACGGTGCGCCGTTAGGCGGCGACGTCGGTGGAGCGTTCTGGCTCAACACGTTCGCGCTCGATCAGCGTCCGCTGTACGAGCTGCCATCCCTGACATTGCACGAGGCAGTACCCGGTCATCACCATCAGAATGCGATATCTGCGGAACTCGAGAATGTGCCCGAGTTCCGAAAAGACCTGTACTTCAGCGCGTTCGGTGAAGGTTGGGCGCTGTACACGGAAAAGCTGGGCATCGAGATGGGTATCTATCGGACCCCCTACGAGCATTTCGGGCGCCTCAGCTACGAGATGTGGCGGGCATGCCGTCTCGTCATCGATACCGGTATCCATTCCCAGGGATGGAGCCGGCAGGAGGCCATCGATTTCCTTGCTGATAATACCTCGCTGTCCGAGGCGAACGTGCGTGCCGAAGTCGACCGCTACATCTCGTGGCCCGGACAGGCGCTGGCCTACAAGCTCGGGGAACTCAGGATCTGGGACATGCGGCGTAACGCCGAGGAGATTCTCGGCGATCGTTTCGATCTTCGGGAGTTCCACGACATACTGTTGCGCAACGGGGCATTGCCCATCGCCATGCTCGAGGCGGTGGTGGAGCGGTACATAGACGAGAAGCTCGCCGCCGAAGGCTAAGGCTCAGGAGCGCCGGAAGCGGCTGAAAAAGCCGCCCTTGGTCTCTTCCTCATCGTCGTCGTCATTGACCGATGCTGGCCCTTCGATGTTCAGGGTCTTGATCGTCTGTGACAGAGACGTGTCGATCTGATCTTCGATCGACGCAGGTGCTTGCGGCGCTGCGCTGGGCGCTGAAGCTGCCGGAGCAGGCTTAGGCGGCTGAACGATGCCCGCGTTCAGGGCTCGCACCGTCGCGAGTCGCTGCGAGGCGGACAGATCCATGCCGGGCTTCGGCTTCGTCTCCAGCGAGACTTCCACGCCCTCCCCGTAGACCTCGCGGAATTCACGTTCGAATTCGGATTCCGGTTCTTCGGTTGCGGCCGTCGGCTCCGGCAAAACGTCGCTCGTCTCGGGTTCCGGTGACATGCTCAACGCCGGTTCCTCGGTCGGCTCCGGTTCCGCGAGCGCCTCGTTGGCCGGCTTATTCATCGTGACCTGAGCTGCGATCAGGCTGATCTCTTCGCCGAAGAGTGTTTCAGCCATCCTGTCGTCAACGTCCTCGATAGTCTTTGCGCGCGAGAGGCCCTGGGCGATCTTCTCGAGTTCGGCATCGGCACGGGTATCGCGTTCGCTCACGTCGTCAGCGGGAGCATCCTCTTCGGCGATCGTCGCGTCATGCTTGTCGAGCGCCTCTTCGGCCTCGCGGATCTTCTCGTCGATGGCTACATCCAGGGTGATCGCGGGAAGCGCCGGTAGCGTGGGATCCTTAAGCTCGACTTCGGGTGCAGGCTCCGTTTCGTCGGGCTCTTTCTTCGCAGGCTCCTCGTCCGAGAACTCGGCCATTGCGAGTTCGAGGGCTTCGAGGTCTGGTTTGAGTTCAGCGAGAGTAGGGTCCCGATCCCATGCCGGCGTTTCACCGTTCGATGCCGGGAGTCCGACCTGTGCAGCGGCCGGCAAGTCCGGTGGCGCCGCTGCTTGTGCGGCCTGAGGCGTTGCAACGGCCGCTACTGCCGGAGCGGGTGCAACGGGTTGTTTTGGAACTGCCGGCGGCTCGACCGTTTCTGCAGCCGCCGTCTTTACCGGGGCTTGCGACGGAGTAAAAGGCAAGTCGATGTTGGGCGCACCTGCTGCCGAAGCTGGCTCAGGTTCCTGTGGATCGTCGCTGACGGCATTGGGCGAGGCCTGCTGTGGCACAGCCACATCGGTCGGCTCCGCGTCCTCTCCTATGAAGACCTTGCCACCATCGTCGTCGCCCAGGGTTGCTGGCTCGGCAAGCGGTGCCTTCATCTTGATGGAGCTGAACAGAGTCGGAATGTCCTCCGCGTCGACCTCGGCGTCGCTGATGGCCGATCTTTCCATGACCTCGGGCGCCAATACCTCGAGATCGGGCAGCGTGTCCTGGATCAGCTCCGGAATATCGGCCTCCGGCTCACCGGCATCATTCCCTACTAGAGGCTCGACGTCAGTATCCGCGGAGACCTGCGATGCGGCAACGACCGGTGCATTCTCCGGTACGTCCGGAACCGATTCTACTGCGGTGACTCCGTCATCAGGCGCGCTGTCGGAGTCGCTGGCAGCGGCATCGGTGTCATTGACGATCGTGGTCGCCTCGACAGGCTCCGAATCGACAGCCGCAAGCGGCTGAGGGGCGTCGGCTTCATCGGCCGTTGCGCTACCGACAGGCGTCTCGTCTGTCGGGGTTGTATCCAGGGCGGGCTCTTCAGCGACGGGAACCGGGGTCTCATCGATGGAATCTGTATCTATGGATTCGGATTCGTCTGCGTCCGCATCTGCGAAGTGCCCCTCATCCCAATCGGGCAGGTCAAGCTCTGACGATACAACCTCCGCGGCTGCGTCTGTCGCAGAATCTACATCGTCGGTTGGGTCGTCATCAGGCGCTGCGGAGGCCTCCTCCACAGGCTCGAAGTCGGGCACCCGCGTGTCTACAGTCATCTCGTATTCGGCGCCCGCGATTTCGGCAATCAGGGACGGGTCTATCTTGTCCATCTGGCGTTCTGCGGCAGCCGTCAATACCGATTCCACCAGATTATTCGCAACCCGCGGTATGCCCGCGGAGAAACCGAACAGTTGCTTCACGGCGCCCTCGTTGAAGATCAGGTCGAATTCCGCCCCGGCGAGCCGGAAGCAATGCTTCAGATAGGCCCCGAGTTCCGCCTCGTTCAAGGCGGCTACCCGGTGCCGAACTCTAACTCGCTGGTCGAGGCGCTCGAGGCCCTCGGAGCGGAGCAGGGGTTTGAGGCTTTGCGGAGCCATTAGTACCAAATTTGCGCCGTCGCCGTCGCCGTTCTCGGCGCCGGTCAGGGCCTCCAGTTCCGCGAGCGCGTCCACGCCCAGCCGCTGCGCGTCCTCGACCACGATGAAGACCCGATGCCCCGCAAGACGAAGCTTCATGACGGCGGCGCGGAAGTACACCACTCGGCGAATAGTGCTGGCCGGGATCGATTGCGCGCCCAGTTTGGCGAGCAGGAATTCCAGAATCTCGTCGTGCCCGAGTTGCATGCGGCCGAGGCGGATGCAGGTGCAATCCTTGTCGATCGCTTCGAGGGCCCGAAGTACCTGTGTCGTCTTGCCGGAGCCGGCAGGCCCGGTGACGGTCACTACCGCATCGCTCGCGGTCAGAGCCTTTTTGAGGCTCTGCATGGTCTGCGCCGTCTGCGGGCCGACGAATACCTCCGAGCCACGCGGTGTGGCGCGAAACGGTCGCTTAGTGAATCCGAATTGCTCTTCGTACATGCCAGTCCGTTTGCGTGCACGTTGTTGCGGTGCACAACTCCGTTGTCATTGCAAGCAGTTTGGGGATTTCGCCAGGCCAATGCGTGGAGTTATGTCACAGAAATGCACCGAGAGATTTTACTGAAGACCGCATAAAGCCTGAACAAAAGGCTTTTCATCGACTCAAAAAGGTTCAGAATACGCACTCGCCGAATTATGGGATTCAGGACGCAATGAAGCGCGGACTAAAACGCAAGCTGCTAATCGCATCTATTCTGGGCATCGCCGTTGTCATCGCGAGCGGACTGTTCTCGATGAAAGGGGAGCCGCCGGAGCGTGACATTGACGTCAAGGACCCGCTCGTCGAGGTCTTTGCGCTTGAGCCCATGGATGGCAATTTCACGGTACGCAGTCAGGGGACTGTCCGGCCGCGGACGGAATCCATTCTCAGTGCCGAGGTTTCCGGAACGATCACCGGGATTTCGCCGGATTTCGTTGCTGGTGGCAGATTCGAGGCCGGGGAAGTCCTGTTGCGAATCGACCCGACCAACTACGAGGTTGCGGTCACCCAGGCACAAGCACTCGTCAGACAGCGTCAGATCGAGTATGACGGCGCCGCTCAGCTTCGGAGTCAGGGATATCGCGCCGAGTCCGAATACGCCTCCGCCGCCGCTGCACTCGCGTCCGCGCAGGCATCGCTGGTGCGGGCGGAACGCGATCTCGAGCGAACCTATATCCGCCTTCCGTACGCGGGCATTGTGCGCGCCAAGGGCACCGACATCGGTCAGTTCGTGAGTCCCGGAAGCCGGCTCGGTGTCGCATTCGCGACAGATATGGCTGAGGTTCGGCTGCCGCTTACCGACGTGGATCTTGCCTTCGTCGACCTGCCGGCCTCGTCCGGCGCCGCCGGACCCTCCGTGACCCTGACCGCGACACAGCGAGGCCAGAGACAGCAGTGGTCGGCAAGCATCGTTCGCACTGAAGGCGTCGTCGACGAAAGCAGCCGCGTTACCTATGCGGTGGCGCGAGTCGACGATCCGTACCGCAGAAATTCCGACGGTGCGCCGCTTCCCATGGGTACGTTCGTAACCGCGTCGATCCAGGGATCGTCGCTCGAGGGCATCGTCCGCGTGCCACTTCAGGCGCTGCGCGGTACGAACCAGCTCCTGTTCGTCGACGACGAATCGAAAGTCCGGATTCGAACGGTCGATGTCGTTAGGTCCGACTCGGACTACGCCTATATTCGAGACGATGCGCATGCGGGAGAGCGAATCGCTTTGACGCCGCTGGAGACACAGATTGACGGGATGACGGTGCGAACCACGGATGATCCGGCGGAAGAAGGCGCTGAGGGAGATTCAACCAACCTGGCCTCCGGTGAAGGAGGGTCGTCGCAGTGAGAAGGCCGGGTGTCACCAGCGAGAAGGGTCTGATCGCATGGTTCGCGGCGAATAATGTCGCCGCAAACCTGCTGATGCTGATCATCATCGTGGCTGGGTTGATATCGGCGTTCACGATACGCAAGCAGACGACCCCCGATTTTGAACTCAACACCGTTCAGGTGCGGGTTGCGTATCTGGGCGCGGCGCCTCAGGAAGTGGAAGAGGGCGTCGTGATCAGGATCGAGGAGGCCATTCTGGATGTCGACGGCATTGTCGAGATTCGCG
>CALZMR010000058.1 GCA_945788575.1 uncultured Woeseiaceae bacterium | reverse complement strand
CCTCGACACCGTTGCGCACCATGGTGTCGCGGCGGGACTCGATGAATACCGTGGACATTGGCCGGCCGAGATTTTCCTGCGTGATCTCGAGCATGCTGTCGCCGCCGGCGGCGTCGAGGCGGATCGATACCGCCGGCGCGCCGTTGGAGTCGTAGCTAAAGCCGGCATCGATGATCTGATCGCCCGAGGCAATGACGCGCCGCTGCAGATACTGTGCCGGTTCGTCGCCACGCCCCTCATAGAGGCGGCTGCCGGGCATGTCGCCGGCCGTCGTGTCCGTGAGCCTGAACTCGATCGTTGCCGTCGCCGTAAGAATCCTCTGAAGCTCGGTGGGATCCTGCAGGCCCGGTAGCTGAACAACGATCCGATCGAGGCCCTGACGCTGGACGATCGGCTCCGCCACACCCAGTTCGTCGACACGATTGCGAAGCGTCGTGACGTTCTGCTCGATCGCGAGGTCCTGACGCGCGCGAATCTGCTCTTCGGTCATCCTCACTCTGAGCGAGCGGCCGTCGGCACCGTCAGAGATGATCACGTCGGCATCCGCAGCGCGGATCACCTCGCGCGCGCTTTCGATCCCGTCGGCGTTAGTGAGTCTCACCGTGATGACATTGTTTGCCAATTCGACTCGGTGTCTGACGAGTTGGCCGCCGGCTCGAATACCGGCTTCGCGCAGCCGGTCGTCGAAGTCTTCGACGTAGCGCTCCAGTCGGGTTTCGATCGCGGTTTGCATGTCCACTTCGAGCAGTACGTAGACACCGCCGCGCAGATCGAGGCCGAGACTCATCGGATTCAGACCGAGCCCGCGCAGCCAATCGGGCATGCGCGATGCCAACGTCATCGCCACGCTGAACTCGTTGTCGTACTCCTCGCGCAACTGGTCGCGAATCGATTTGAGTTCGGTGCCCTCCTCAAAGCGGAGCACGGCTCGGCCGTCTTTTAGATAGGCCGACTCCGGCGTCAGCCCGGCGGCCTCGGCGCTCCCGACGAAGCTCTCTAGCTGGGCCGCTGTGATCTCCAGATCATCCGGCGCTGCAACCTGCAGGGCCGGCGACGAGCCGTAGACGTTCGGCAGCGCGAGCAGCATGCCCGCCAGCAGAATGACGAGCACCAGCGTATTCAGCCAGGCGGGAAACTTGTTCATGCGGGTGCCGGTCAGGCTTCTTCGAACGTACCCTTCGGTACGACCTGCGAGATGCTCGCTTTTTGAATCTTGATCTCGGTGTTGTCGGCGATCTCGACCACCGCATAGAGTTCGCTGACCCCGGTGACGCGACCGAGAATGCCGCCGGCGGTCATGATCTCGTCACCGACGGAAACCCCGGAAACCAGTTCCGCGTGTGCCTTCTGCTTCTTCTGCTGCGGTCTGATCAAGAGGAAGTAGAACGCGCCGAAGATAATCAGCATCGGCAGCAGAAAGCCGAAGGCATCTGGCTGCGACTGTGCGGCCTGGGCATGAGCGGGGCTAATGAAAAAGTCCATATCCGATGTATCCGTAATTGATTGTCGAGGCTCGACGGGAGAGGGCCCCGAAAAATGAGCGCGGTATTATGGCATAGAGCCTTGAAAAATAGGGGCGTTCCTGCGGTTCACAAGGCTTCAGCCTTCCGGGCATGGATTTGCCGGGTCTCCGCGAGCAGTTCAGGCAGCGTGCCGGCCTCGATCGCTGCCCGGATTTTCTGCATAAGCTGCTGATAGTAATGAAGATTATGGATCGTTGCGAGGCGCGGCCCCAGAATCTCGCCGCACTTTTCGAGATGCCTCAGGTACGCCAGGCTGTAGTGCGTGCATGTGTAGCAGGAGCAATCCGGGTCGGCCGGACCGGTATCGTCGGCGAAGCGAGCGTGCCTGAACTTGACCACCCCGCGGGTCGTGAACAGCTGACCGTTGCGCGCGTGCCGGGTCGGGATGACGCAGTCGAACATGTCCACGCCGCGCGAAACGGCCTCGACGATGTCAACCGGCAAGCCCACGCCCATCAGGTAACGCGGTGCCGATTCGGGCATGCGCGTACTCAGATAGTCGAGCATCGCATTGCGTTCTTGTTCCGGTTCGCCGACGGCCAGGCCGCCGATCGCATAGCCGTCGAAGCCGATGCCGACGAGCGCATCCAGCGACTCGGAGCGCAGTGACTCGTAGACGCCTCCCTGGACGATGCCGAACAATGCCTCGCCTCGGTCCGGTTCTTCGTTCTTCAACTCGTCGAAACGCGCACGCGAGCGGGCCGCCCAGCGCAGCGAGAGCTGCATCGAATCGCGAGCCTCGGCTTCTGTCGCCGGATACGGCGTGCAGTCGTCGAAGATCATCGTGACGTCGGCATTGAGGTCGTGCTGCACCTCCATCGACGTCTCGGGCGTCAGCATCACAGCATCTCCGTTGACCGGCGATTGAAAACGCACGCCCTCTTCCGAGGTCTTGCGAAGATTCGCGAGCGAGAACACCTGGAAGCCGCCGGAGTCGGTCAGGATGGGGCCGCGCCAGTTCATAAACTCGTGCAGACCGCCATGCGCGCGCACGATCGCGGGACCGGGCCGCAGCATCAGGTGGAATGTGTTGCCGAGAATGATCTCGGCGCCGTCGCTCGCCACCTCCTCGGGGGTGACGCTCTTCACGGTGCCGTAAGTGCCAACCGGCATGAAGGCCGGCGTTTCCACGGTTCCTCGGCGGAAATGCAGCGTGCCGCGACGCGCGTGCCCAGAGCGGCTGTGTACTTCCAGCTTCATTCACCGACCTCCGGAGTCAGGAACATACTGTCACCGTAGCTGAAGAAACGGTAGCCGTGATCGACCGCGTGCCGATAGGCATTGAGGATTCGCTCGCGGCCGGCGAAGGCCGCGACGAGCATCAGCAGCGAAGACTGCGGCAAATGGAAGTTCGTGATCATCGCGTCGACCGATCGGAAGCGATAGCCGGGCAATATGAACAGGTCCGTCTCGCCCTCGAACGGTTCGATGTCACCGCTCATTGACGCCGTCTCCAGCGAACGGACGGCCGTGGTACCAACGGCGATAACCCGCCCCCCGGCGGCGCGTGTCTCGCGAACCAGCCGGCAGCATTCCTCAGCCACGCTCACGCGCTCGACGTGCAGCCGATTCTCCTCGATGTGCTCCTTGCGCAATGCCTGAAACGTACCCGCGCCGACGTGCAGCGTCAGCCAGGCATGCCGTGCCCCGGCATCGAGCGTTTCGGCGAGCAGGCGCTCGTCGAAGTGCAGTCCGGCGGTGGGCGCCGCGACCGCCCCGGGATCTCTCGCGTAGACCGTCTGATACCGCTCGCTGTCGCTGCTCTCCGCCGGACGTTCGAGATACGGCGGCAGAGGCACTTCGCCGCGCGCCTCCAGATACGGCAATACAGGTGTCGAGAATTCGAGGTGAAAGAACTCGCCTTCGCGGCCGAGAACACGTGCCTCTGCATCGTCGCCGAAGATGAGCCGGCCGCCGGGCTTCGGCGACTTGCTTGCTCTGATTTGTGCAAGGACCTCGTTGTCGCTCGTAATTCGCTCGACGAGTATCTCGACCCGGCCCCCGGTGTCCTTGATGGCGAATAGCCGTGCCGGGATCACGCGCGTGTCGTTGAACACGAGCAGATCGCCCTCGCGAAGCAATTCCGGGAGTTCGGCAAAGCGGCGGTCATCGAACGTCTGGCCGACAGCCAGAAGCCTGCTTGCGCTGCGTTCGGCGGCCGGATAGCGCGCGATCAGCTCATCGGGCAGGTCGTAATCGAAGTCGCTCAACAACATGGGCGCGCATGGTAGCCCATGCGCGCCCATTGGGGTCAGCCATCGTGGTCAGATTCGAATCAGGTCCGGTCGGCGGGTTCCGGCGCGCGCGGCGGAATCGGCGCCGCCGCCGGGCGGACCGGCGCGGGTGGGGCCAGCCGGCTGGTCCGATCGTCGGGCATCTCGATCTCGATCGTCAGCGGATTCTGATCGCGCATGATGTTCAGCACCAGATTCTCGCCGGGCTGGTAGGAACCGAGGATTCGCATACAGTGGTTCACCGAAGACGGCTCACGGCCATCGATGCTGATAATGACGTCACCGTCCATAAGCTGGAAGGCGTTGGATTCCGGCGCACGGATAACGAGCAGCCCTTCATCCGTGCCGAAGTAGCGACCGAGTCCCTCCGTCAGTTCGACGACCTCCATATCGCCCCAGCCGCTCCTCCAGCCGCCGCCGAAGGAGAAGCTAAAGGCCTGCGCGCCGTTGGGCGCTACGTGAACTTCGGGCATAGCCGGGAATTCGAAATTGCCGTCCGGCCCCATGAACCAGGCATTGGCGCTCATGACTCTCGGCTCGACTTCAACCGAACCCATGCTGCCGTCACGCATGTACTCGACGTCGAGCACATCGCCCTCTTCCACGCCGTTCATGAAGTCGAGCAGCTGTTCGGCTGCCTCGCCGGCCGAGCTTGCACTGAAGGTTTCGCCGTTCACCGCGGTAATGATGTCGCCGGCGCGCAGTCCGGCGTCGTCCGCGGCGCTGCCGGGCGTAACGCTCAGAATCGAGACGCCCTCCACCGGGGAACCGTCTCCCATGGGCTCGATGTTGACGCCCATGCGCGGCGAGTTCGAGAACTCGAACGCGAAGCGGCGCGATTCGCCCAAAGCGCCGAGCCGTTCGCTGCTGAGTTCCGCGACGCGTTGCGCGGCTTCAGCGAGCCGTTCCTCGGCTTCGCGCATGCGCTCGGCGTATTGCGCTTCTCGCGCCTCCATATCGCGCAGGCGCTCCTCGTCGTCCTGCGCATAAGCCTGCCCGGCGAGCACCAGGCTCGCTGCAACAGGCAAAAGGGTCTTCCAGTACTTCATCAGTCGTTCTCCTCAATCACATGCCGGTCCGCTGCGCCTGCGCATAACGCAGCCGAACCAGGGATTCCATCAGCCTGACGCGTTCGCGCCAGAAAATTTCGGTCTCTTCGGGTGTCAGCCCGGCGTCCGGATCGCCGAGCTGGTAATCGATAGCGGCGATGCGGTCCTCGAGTTCGAGAATCGTCGCCTGGGTGCCGGCGCGCACGACGCTAGGCTCGTCCGGCAGCGAACGCAGATTCTGTTCGAGCTGCGCGGAGCGGATCATCAGTCCCTGCAGGCCATTGGTGGTGTCCTGCGTAACCGTCTCCGGACGGGGCGTCGGGTCGAAAGTCTCCGGCTGTGTTCCCTGCGGACCGGGGATGAGCATCACAGCCATAACGACCGCCGCGGCCAGACCCGCACCTGCGAACCAGTTGCGGAAATCGCGCCGCTTCTTCAACAGGCCCTCGGCCTCGGCCTGCTCCCGGATTCGCTCCCAGAGCATCCGCGGGGGCGTCGTGTCGGGCAGACTGTTGAGGCCGTCTGTCAGCGCAACGCGCTCGTCAGCCGTGAGTCCGTAGATCATCTTTTCTTCCTTCCTGTCGCCGCTCATCGTCAGCAACTCCTCAATTCGGCACCGCCAAGGGCGTCTTCATTTATCTCCAGCATCGGTTTGAGACGCTGGTAGGCCCGTGACAATTGTGACTTCGAAAAACTCTCTGTCTTACCCATGAGCTTCGCGATCTCCTTGTGCGTAAAACCCTCGACGTCATGCAGCCAGACGACCGTTCTGCTGACGACGGGCAGACTCTCGAGCGCGGCGTCCAGATCCATCGCGTCGTCCGGATGCCGCGAGATGCCGTGACTAAGCGCATCTCCGGGCGTCATCTCGTCCCAGTCCTCGGCGAACGAACGACTGCGGCTCGTCCAGGCGGAACGCAGGAACATGAGCGATTTCGTCACCGCGATGCGGCGTATCCAGCTGCCCAGTGCCGCCTCGCCCCGGAACTTCGAAATCGAGCGCATCATCTCGATAAACGTTTCCTGGGTGAGATCCTCCGCTTGCGCGGGCACCTTGGAAAATCGCAGGCACAGCGAGTAGACCGGCGTGGCGAATGCCCGATAGATGATCTCGTAAGCCTTCGCATCGCCACGCGCTGCTCGCCTGACGATTGCGTCGTCGATCTGGATATCTGCAAACCTGCTCATATCTGCCATCTTAGATGCCGAGGGCCCCGAAATGGTCGCATTGCAGACGGTTTGTGGCGGCCCGGCGCACGCACGCATATACTGTGCGCCGCTTTGAGGGGACCGGACCACGGTCCTCTTCCCTGCCGGGATGGCGGAATTGGTAGACGCAGTGGATTCAAAATCCACCGTCCGCAAGGACTTGGGGGTTCGAGTCCCCCTCCCGGTACCAAGAATCCTCTGACTATGCTGCCACCGATGAAATTTTGCTCGCGCTGCGGCGCGAAGGTCGAAAACAGGACGCCTGAGGCCGACAACCGAGAGCGTTGGGTCTGCACGAGCTGCGACACGATCCACTATCAGAACCCGCTGATCGTCGTCGGTTGCGTCCCGGAGCAGGACGGCCGGATTTTGCTCTGCAAACGAGCGATCGAACCTCGTTACGGCTATTGGACGGTACCCGCCGGATTCATGGAGCTTGGCGAGTCACTCGCGGAGGGCGCGGCACGGGAAACTCTCGAGGAAGCCTGCGCCGAGGTCGAGATCGGCCACTTGTTCGCCTCGGTCGACGTCGTCGATGCCGGACAGGTTCACCTGTTTTTCACAGCAAAGCTAAAAGGCGGCTTTGGCGTGGGCGAAGAGAGCCTCGACACGCAGCTGTTCGCGGAGCACGAGATACCCTGGGACGATATTGCGTTCCGCAGCGGCCGCTGGGCGTTGGAAGTCTACTTCCGGGATCGCGGCGAAAATAACGGCGTCCACATCCACGAGCTGCGCCGGGCCAAAACATAGGCTTCAGACGAATCATGCCCGGCACGCCAGTTGGCGGGCCGGCCACGAACACGTTGAGAATCGATCGCGGGCGGGAAGCCGGCGTTAGCGCGCTGCGGCTGCGGTCTGCTGTTCCAGTCGCTGGGCCAGCGCATCGGGTGGCATATAGCCACCGATCAGCGCGCCGTTCTCCAGCACGATAGCCGGCGTTCCGCTCAAGCCAACCTCCTGTCCCAGCGCGTAGTGCTGGTCGATGACCGACGCATCGCAGCGCTCACTCTCGAAGTTGCGATCCAGCTTGGCGGCCGTGAGCGCGTAATTGCGGTCGGTCGCGCACCAGACTTCTTCCGAGGTATTCCATTCGCGTGACGCACGTCCGTTACGCGGATACAACACGTAGCGGACTTCTATGCCGTACGCCATGTACTCGTCGATCTGGCTGTGCAGCCGGCGACAGTAGCTACAGCCGATATCGGTAAAGACAGTGACTGTGTGTCGAACGTCCTCGGGCGAGAACGTGATGACGTCGTCGTCGCTAAGACTCGCCATCATCTCGCGGCGGCCCTCGTCACGGGCGATCGCTGACAGATTGAGCTGCGTCTCGAGATCGATCAGGTCGCCCTGCAGCAGGTAGCGCCCGTCATCCGAGATGTAGGCGATGATCGAGCCCTTCTGAATCTGGTACCAGCCGGGGATCGGGCTAACGTCGATGTGCTGCGGCTCGATAATGTCGAAGTCGGCGGCGAGCCTCTCGCGCGCCTCTTCCAGCGTTTCCTGGGGTCATGCGGGGTCCTCGAGGTTGTGGCTGGCGCAGTTTAGCAGGTTGATTAGGTACTAAGACCCTCGTCGCGCCGCAAATGTTTCATCAGCCGCGAGGGTGGTGCTCTCCGTGGAGATCCTTCAGGCGCTCACGGGCGACGTGCGTGTAGATCTGCGTCGTGGACAGATCGCTGTGCCCGAGAAGCAGCTGAACGACCCGCAGGTCGGCACCGCGATTCAAGAGATGGGTCGCGAATGCATGCCGCAGGCTGTGGGGGGACATCTTCTTGCGTATCCCGGATTTCTCCGCATATCGCTTGATGATGTGCCAGAAGGCCTGGCGCGTCATTCGATTGCCGCGACGGGTGGGGAACAGATAGTCCGTCTGCCGCTCCAGCAGAATTTCCATGCGCGGACCGTCGATGAAATCCTGAATCCAGCGCTGCGAGTCGTCGGTGAGCGGAATCAGGCGCTCGCGGTCGCCTTTACCGACGATGCGCAGGACGCCCTGATTGAAGTTGATCTGCGACTGCTTGAGATTGATCAGCTCGGATACTCTGAGGCCGGTCGCGTAAAGCAGTTCGAGCATCGCACGGTCACGGTGACCGAGCGGCTCCTCGGTGTTCGGAGCGCTGAGAAGCGCGTCGACCTCGTCCTCGGACAGTGTCTTCGGCAGCGAACGGCCGATACGCGGCATCTCGATGTCGGCTGTCGGATCCGTGTCGCGAAGGCCCTCGCGCATGATGTAGCGGAAGAAACGGCGGAAACTGGACAGCTGGCGGGCTGTCGATCGCGGCTTCGCGCCCGATTCGACGCGCTTTGCGATGAAGGCGAGCAGATCGGCCTTCTCCGCCATGTCGATCGACTTCTTCTCCTCGGAGAGTCCGCGGCCGAGAGTCATGAGGTCGGCGCGATACGCGCCGAGCGTATTCTGCGACAGACCGCGCTCCATCCAGATCGCGTCGAGGAATCGATCGACGAGCTGTTCGGAGCGTTCGACCATGCCGGCCGCTTCGGCCGACTGTTTGTTACTGTCGCTATTCGCCATAGTTTCCATCTGTCTGCCGGCTCAGTCCGTTGTGCCGATGCAGCCACGCATATACGCGACTGCGCAAAATTTTTAGGAATTTGAGTATGATAACGATGCCTGACAGCCGGCGTGACCGGCTTCACAGATTTCCGAAGGCATTAACATAAAGTGAAGTACGTCACACGACTGCTCGAGGGGCTGTGGGGCGCGTTTGCATGGCTAGTATTCGGCGTTTGCTGCCTGCTGTCCCTGATCGTCGTCACATTCGTGCCCGGACTGCCTGCCCGCCGCTGGTTCGTCACCGCCGCCGCCAAGGCGGCCTTCGTCTGCTCCGGAGTCAGGGTCAAAGTGACCGGGCTCGAGAATCTGCCGCCCGGACACTCCGTCGTCGTGGCCAATCACGCGAGCTATGTCGATGGGCCGCTGCTGAAAGGATTCCTCCCGGCCCGGTTTTCGATGGTCATCAAAGGCGAATTGCGCAACGTGGCGATCGCACATTTCCTGTTGCGGCGCGCGGGGCAGCGTTTCGTGGAACGAAACGCCCAGGTCGAAAGCACTCGCGACGCGCGCGAGATCGTCAGGGCGGCCAAAGAAGGCCTATCGCTGGGCTTCTTCCCGGAAGGCACGTTTCGCGAGGGACCCGGCGTCGGCCGGTTTCGGCCAGGCGCGTTTGTCGCCGCGGCGCGCGGTGGAATGCCGCTCGTACCTGTCGCCATTCACGGCACACGCGACATGTTGCCGATGTCGCATATCCTGCCGCGGCCGCGGCGCCTGCACATCGAGATCCTCGAGCCGATAGGACCGGACGACCCCGCGTTCTCCAATGCGCGAGCGCTGGCTGAAGTTGCCCGGCAGCGAATCCTCGCCGCGCTCGGCGAGCCGGACCTGCTTGAAAGCCGGGACTAGCGCACAAATCTTTGTCTGGCTGAGCCGGACTGACGTATCCTTCCCGGCCTCAAACGGAGACCGCAATGACTTCTGAACCCATTGTCATCGTCGCGGCGCGGCGCACGCCGATCGGCGCCTTTCAGGGTGCTTTGTCGGGCGCAACCGCCCCTGAACTCGGAGGAGCCGCGATCGCGGCCGCCATCGCAGACGCGGGAATCGACCCCGCTGACGTCGACAAATCCATCATGGGCTGTGTGCTGCCCGCCGGAATCGGCCAGGCGCCGGCTCGCCAGGCGGCCATGAGCGGGGGCATTCCCGTAGGCGTACCCTCCACGACCGTGAACAAGATGTGCGGCTCGGGCATGGAGGCCATCATGCTCGGCAGCGACGCGATCGCGGCAGGCAGTGCCGGCATTGTGGTTGCCGGCGGCCTCGAATCGATGACTAACTCACCGTATCTGTTGCCGAAGGCACGGGCCGGCTATCGCATGGGGCACCAGCAAGTCCTGGACCACATGTTCGTCGACGGACTGCAGGATCCGTGGGAAGGCCAGATGATGGGTCACTACGCCGAGGCGACCGCAGGCAAGTACGGTTTTACCCGCGACGAACAGGACGCGTTCGCGATCGAATCCGCGAGCCGTGCAAAGCGTGCGGCCGACGACGGCTCTTTCGACGCAGAACTGACGCCGGTGACCGTCAAGGGCCGCAGGGGAGACACGGTCGTTACGGCTGACGAGACGCCGACTACGGTCAACGTCGACAAGATTCCGACACTGCGGCCCGCTTTTGCGAAGGACGGCACGGTGACAGCCGCGAGTTCCTCGTCGATCTCGGACGGAGCAGCCGCAACGATCTTAATGACCGCCGCCGAGGCGGAACGGCGCGGCATCGCCCCGCTCGCACGTCTTGCCGGACATTCCAGCTTCTCGCACGAACCAGCGTGGTTCACCACGGCACCGGTCTCGGCTATCCGGCGCTTGCACGACCGGCTGGGGTGGTCGCCGGACGATGTCGATCTCTACGAGGTCAACGAGGCGTTTGCAGTGGTCACCATGGCCGCGATGAAGGACATCGGCATCGATCACGCCAGGATAAACGTCAATGGCGGTGCCTGCGCGCTCGGCCATCCGATCGGGGCTACCGGCGCACGCATTACCACGACGCTCATCCACGCGCTTCGCGCGCGCGGCCTGAAGCGCGGCGTGGCATCACTTTGCATCGGCGGCGGTGAAGCCGTCGCTGTCGGCATCGAAATCGACTAAACGGAATACGTTATGGACTTACAGAAAGCCAAAGCCGTCATCTCCGGCGGCGCATCGGGCCTCGGACTCGCGACCGCCAGCAAGGTGGTCGCGGCAGGCGGACAGGTAGTATTGCTCGACATCAACGAGGAACAGGGTGCAGCCGCGGCCGCCGAACTCGGTGAGCGCGCGCATTTCGTCGTCACCGACGTCGCCAGCGAGGAAACGGTGCGAGCATCGATCGCCGCCGCGAAGGAATTCATGGGCGGCATCACGCTGGCCGTCAATTGCGCCGGCATCGCTACCGCCGGCCGAACCCTGGGACGCGATGGTCCCTGGCCGACCGAAATATTCAACCGGGTCATTCAGATCAACCTCGTCGGCAGCTTCAACGTGACCAAGGAAGCGGCCGCCATCATGCAGCTCAACGATCCGGACGACAACGGAGACCGGGGCGTCATCGTCAGCACCGCATCGATCGCGGCGTTCGAGGGTCAGATCGGCCAGGCCGCCTACTCTGCGTCCAAAGGCGGCGTCGTCGGCATGATGCTGCCACTCGCTCGCGAGTTCGCGCAGTTCGGCATTCGCGTCAATACGGTCGCGCCCGGCATCTTCCTGACACCGATGATGGCTGGCATGCCCGAGGACGTGCAGGCCTCGCTGGGCCAGCAAGTGCCCTACCCGCAACGCCTCGGCAAGCCCGAGGAGTACGCCGACACCGTCGCCTTTATCTACGAGAACGGCTACGTCAACGGCGAGACGATCCGCGTCGACGGCGCGATCCGGATGCAGCCTCGCTGAGGCAGAGAGAGTAGCCGCGACGCCGTCGCCGACGGCGTTTCCCCGGCTACATGCCCGAGTAGTTGGGCCCGCCGGCGCCTTCCGGAACGGTCCAGACGATATTCTGAGCGGGGTCTTTGATGTCGCAGGTCTTGCAGTGCACGCAATTCTGCGCGTTGATCTGGAAGCGCATGGTGCCGCCCTCTTCCACGATCTCGTAGACACCCGCCGGGCAGTAACGCTGGGCGGGTTCGGCGTATTTGGGCAGGTTGTGTTCGATCGGGACGGACTCGTCACGCAGCCTGAGGTGCGACGGCTGGTCTTCCTCGTGATTCGTATTCGACAGGTACACCGATGAGAGCCGATCGAAGCTGATGACGCCGTCAGGCTTCGGATACTCGATCACGGACGCCTTGTCGGCTTCGAGCAGCGTTTCGTGGTCCGGCTCGCTGTGCCGCCAGGTGAACGGTAGCTTGCCGCGGAAGATGTTCTGATCGATGAACGTGAATGCCGCGCCGAGAAACGTTCCGAACTTCTTGAGCGCCGGCCCGAAATTCCGGGCCCGGTAGAGTTCGTCATGGATCCAGGATGCGCGAACCGCATCGTCGTAGCTCGACAACTCGCCGTATTCGACGCCGTCCGCCAGCGCCTTCTGGATCGACTCGGCCGCCAGCATGCCGGACTTGATCGCGGTATGGGCGCCCTTGATCTTGATGCCGTTCAGGAATCCGGCGTCGCAGCCGACCAGCATGCCGCCCGGGAACGAGAGACGCGGCAGCGATTGATATCCGCCCTTGTTCACGGCTCTGGCGCCGAAGCCGATGCGCTCGCCACCCTCGAGGTACTGTTTGATCACGGGATGGTGCTTCCAGCGCTGGAACTCGTCGAACGGCGACAGATGCGGGTTCTTGTAGTCCAGTGCGACGATCAGACCGAGGAATACCTGGTTGTTGGCTGCGTGATAGAGAAAGCCGCCTCCCTCGGTGTGATTGTCGAGGGGCCATCCGGCCGTGTGCACGACCAGCCCCTCTTCGTGGCGTTCAGGATCGATCTCCCAGACTTCCTTGATGCCGATACCGTAGTGCTGCGGATCCGCGTCAGCGCGAAGCTGGAAGTGTTCGATCAGCTCCTTGCCGAGGTTGCCGTGTACACCCTCCGCAAGAATCGTGTACTTGCCGAGCAGCTCGTAGCCCGCTTCGAAGGTCGGCTTGCGCTTGCCATCCTTGCCGACGCCCATGTCGCTCGTCGCCACTCCGCGGACGGCACCGTTGTCGTCATAGAGGACTTCCGATGCGGCGAATCCGGGAAAAACGTTGACGCCCAGCGCCTCCGCCTGCTCGGCCATCCACTGGCAAAGCCTGCCGAGACTGATGATGTAGTTTCCTTCGTTGTGCATCGGCTTCGGCACAAAGAGATTGGGGACCCGCCGGTGCTTTTGCGCATTTCTGAGGAAATGCACGTCGTCGCGGATCACCCGTGTACTCACCGGCGCGCCCTGCTCCCGCCACTCGGGGAACAGCTCGTCCAGTCCCGTGGGCTCGAAGACGTTTCCAGACAGAATGTGCGCGCCGATCTCGGAGCCTTTCTCAACGACGACGACGCTCATCGAACTGTCGAGCTGCATGAGCCTGCATGCCGCAGCCAGTCCTGCCGGACCGCCGCCAACGATGACGACATCAAATTCCATGGATTCGCGTTCGCTGCTCTCACTCATGCGTGTCTTTCCCTCTCTAAACAGGCAGACGGTCATCTGCTGATGTAATCTTGCCACGGCGAATGGGCGCTGCAATACAGGAATTCAGGTAGCTTTGGGAATACGTGCCGCTTGGGAGACCAGCCTCAGGCGCGAAGGACACGTTCGCGATCCGGCGCAGGAATCCGTGGTCGACCGGCTCGAGGATCTCGAGCGGCGGCTAAGTGACAGCGATCCCCGGGGGGCGGGCTGGCTATTCTGGCTGCGCAAGCCGGAGAAAACAGCTGTCAAAGGCGTCTATCTCTGGGGCGGCGTCGGACGCGGCAAGACCTTCCTCATGGACCTGTTTTTCGAGTCGCTGAAGTCCAAAGCCAAACGCCGGATCCACTTCCACCGCATGATGCGCGATGTCCACGCACGCCTGAAGACTGTCGGCGACATCGAGGACCCGCTCGACCGGGTCGCCGCCGACATCGCCCGCGAGTCGCGCGTACTCTGCTTCGACGAATTCTTCGTCAGCGACATAGGCGACGCCATGATTCTCGGTCGCTTGCTAAAGGGGCTCTTCGACCGCGGCGTGACGCTGGTCACGACATCGAACGCGCAGCCGGACGATCTTTACAAGGACGGACTGCAGCGCAGTCGATTCCTGCCTGCCATCGCGCTGCTCAACGAGCATACCGAGGTCATCAATATGGGCGGAGACACCGATTTCCGCTTGCGTCTGCTCGAACAGGCCGGTACCTGGCTGCATTCGAATGACGAGACTGCCGACCGCAGGCTCGAACGCCTGTTCGACGAATCGGCCTCCCACGACATTGCCGCGAATCTGCCTGTGGACGTAAACGGCCGAGTCATCGTCGCGCGAAAGTGCGCCAAGAGCATCGCATGGTTCGACTTCAGTGAATTGTGCGACGGCCCTCGCAGCCAGGCCGACTACATCGAGATCGCGCGCTGGTACCCGACCGTCATTCTGTCCGGCGTGCCGGTCCTCGATTCAACGCTCGAAAACCAGGCGCGGCGCTTCATCGCGCTCGTCGATGAATTCTATGACAGGCGCGTCAAGCTGATCGTCTCGGCCGCCGTCGACGCCACTCAGCTGTATGCCGGCAAGCGGCTCGGGTTCGAATTCGAGCGGACTTCGAGCCGCCTCGTCGAGATGCAGTCCCGCGAGTATCTGTCGCTGCCGCATCTGGCCTGAATCGACCGGAAGTTGAACAGCCGGGCCAAGCTCGCTAAGTTAGACGAAGGAAGTGAAGGCGGACGCATGGCGGACGAACTGATTCTGGAAGATTTTTTGCCCTACCGGTTGGCGCGACTGTCGACCACGGTCAGCGCGACCGTGGCCCGTGCCTACGACAAGGCCTGGGGACTTTCGATTCCGGAGTGGCGAGTCATCGCCATCCTCGGTCGACATCCGGGTCTTTCCGCGGTCGAAGTCGCCGAGCAGACGTTCCTCGACAAAGTCGCCGTCAGCCGCGCCGTGACCAAACTCATCAAGGCCGGGCGTATCGACCGACAATTCGCCGACGCCGACCGCAGGCGCTCCATCCTGAATCTTTCCGAAAAAGGCCGGGAGGTCCACGACGAAGTGGCCGCCCTCGCGCTGGAGTTCGAGCGCGAGCTGCTCGACGGTATCGACGCCGAGGAAGTCGAGCGCCTGAACGCCGTCATGGACAGGCTGCTCGACAAGGCGAAACGACTCTAGGTCGCGCGCCTGAAGTCAGTACTCGATCTCGGTCCTGACCTGGATGAGTTCCGGGAAGAATTCGATATCGATCGCCTTCTTGAGGAACGAAACTCCCGACGATCCGCCAGTGCCTCGTTTGTGGCCGATGATGCGCTCCACCGTCTTCAAATGGTGAAAACGCCAGAACTGGAAGTTGTTGCCGATATCCATGAGCGCCTCACACACTTCGTACAGGTCCCAGTGCTCGCGCGGCGAGTCGTAGATCCGTTTTAGAACCGCGACTACTTCCGGATCGGGGTCCCGCTGCTCCGAGAAATCGCGCTGGGTTGCGCTGCCGGGTATTGACATGCCGGATCTCGCAAGGTGCATCAGGAATTCGTCGTAAAGGCTCGGCGCCTCGAGCGCGGCAAGCAGCCGCGAGTGCCAATCGGGCTGGTGTTCGTGGAAGGGCAGCATCGACCGGTTCTTGTTACCGAGCACGAACTCGAGAATCCGGTACTGTGCCGACTGAAAGCCGGAGGCCCGACCGAAGACGTGACGAAACTCCGCGTACTCGCTGGGCGTCAGAGTGTCCAGGACGTTCCACTGGGTATACAACTGGCTCTGGATGTGGCGTACACGGGCAAGATTCTTGATGGCCGGCCGCACGTCGTCCTCGCGAATCAGCCGAATGGCACCCCGCACCTCGTGGATGAGCAATTTGATCCAAAGCTCCGCTACCTGATGTTGCACGATGAACAGCATCTCGTCGTGATGCGGCGGATCGGAGAGCGGCGTCTGGGCGCTGAGCAGCCGATCGAGTTGCAGATAACCCGTGTAATCGTCGTCGCGCGTCAGATCCTTGTGAATGGTCTTTTCCAGCTTGCGCGTAGTCATGCGTCGTTTTCCTCGGGCACCGCGGTAGGGCCATGTTTAGTCGATCTCGCGAGATGAAGTTAATCGCGATGGGCTGATTGTTACAACTGACATTATTGTATAATGCCAGCGCCGCTTTTTCGGCCGGAGCCTCTAACGTGACACGAAAAGAAATGCGCCGAGGCAGCGATGCGAGGGAACGCATCGTCGACACGATCGCATCATCCCGCGTACCCACGGACATCCTGGGAAGCCGCGCCGAAGTCCGTAGATTCCAATACCAGTACTTTGCGCATGTACCGGTCGAGGACCTTCAGGGTCACCCTGAGCGATTGATGGCCCGTATTGCGCTGGACCACCTCGCTTTCGCGAAGACACGGCGGCGCCACCAGGCGCTGCTCCGCATTTTCAACCCGACTGAAGAAGAACACGGCTACTCATCTCGTTACACGATCATCGAGATGGTCAACGATGACATGCCGTTCCTCGTCGATTCCGTCCTGTCCGCGATCAACCGTCAGGATCTGACTGTTCACGTAACGGTCCATCCAGTCATCACGGTGTCCCGAGACGGCCGCGGCAAACTGAAATCGGTGCTCGATCACGACAGCAAGGAAGGAAAGTCCGAGTCCTTCGTCCGCTTCGTCGTAGATCGGGAGACCGACGCTCAACAGCTCAAGCTGCTCGATCACGAGATCAAGCGCGTGCTTTCCGATGTCCGCGTCGCGGTGCGTGACTGGAAGAAGATGCGCAGCAAGATGGCGGAGGCGCGGGACAGCCTGGAACTCGGCCCTCCCGGAGTCGAGGAAGCGGTGCGAAACGAATCGCAGGCCCTCCTCGATTGGATGATCGACGACCGCTTCACGTTCCTCGGCTACCGCCGCTACGAACTCTCGCGCAGCGGCGAACGGATATTTCTTGCTTCGGTCGAGGGAAGCGGCCTCGGGCTACTCAGTGGCGAGGACCGGGGCAGCCAGCGCACGGAATTGACACGTGAGATGCGCCGGCTCACACGGTCGAAAGACTGGCTTATCATCACGAAAGCGAACTCGCGCTCGACGATCCACCGGTCCGCCTATCTCGACTACGTCGGCGTCAAACTCTACAACGAGCGCGGCGAGGCGATCGGAGAACACCGCTTCATAGGACTGTTCACTTCCGTCGCCTACAGCGAGAGTCCGCGGCACATCCCACTACTGCGCCTCAAGGTCGACAAAGTCCTGGACCGAATGCACGTTAAACCGAGCGGTCACCGAGGCAAGGCGCTGCTGCACATTCTGGACAATTTTCCGCGTGACGAGTTGTTTCAGAGCAGCATCTCGGATCTGGCCAGAACCACGCTCGGCGTTCTGAATCTACAGGACAGACAACGGGTCAGGTTCTTTCTTCGGCGTGACACGTTCCGGCGTTTCTTCTCCTGTCTGATCTTCGTCCCGCGCGAAAAGTACACGACCGCTATTCGTCGCAGGATGGAAGGCGTGCTCATGGAAGCATTCGATGGAATCTCTGTCGACTCCAGCGTACAGATCCTCGACAGCCCACTGGCGCGGCTCTATGTCATCGTGCGAACCGCACCCGGCGAACGGCCCCGCATCAGCATAAGCGACATCCAGAAGAATCTCGCGAAGATCGTCATTTCCTGGACGGACCACCTGAAGTCGGAACTGGAGGACGCATTCGGTCCCGCTGACGGTCACAGATTGTTCCGAGCCTACGGAAACGTGTTCCCTGCCGGCTATCAGGAGGAAACGGCGCCGCAAGACGCGTGCAGCGACCTGAGCCGCATCGACAGCATGCGCGCGGAAGGCAAGATGCGCACCGTCAATCTTTACCGGCCGAGCGGGTCCGCGCCGGGGCACATGCACTTCATCGTTTACAGCGACGAACAGCCGCTGGTGTTGTCGGACGCGCTGCCGGTGCTGGAGAACATGGGTGTCGACGTCTACACGGAGCGGCCTTACGAGCTGTATTTGCTGGAAGACGACCCATTCTGGATCCAGGACTTTCATCTGCGCCACGAAAGCGGAACCGAGATCGACGTAGACGCGTGCTCGGACCGATTCGAAGAGTGCTTTGCGCGCGTCCTGGCGGGTGAGCTCGAGAACGATGGTCTGAATCGGCTGATCATCGCAGCCGATCTCGACTGGCGTCAGACCGCCCTACTGCGCTGCTATACGAAGTATCTGCAGCAGCTGGGCATGCCGTTCAGTCAGACTTATATGGAGGAAGTTCTCCTCTCGAATGCTGGGCTCGTTCGCCTGCTGGTCGAACTGTTCGAAACGACCTTCAATCCATCGTTCAAAACGTCGGCTCGACAACGCGAGCTCGAGCGCATAACACCGGCCATCAAGCGAGCCGTTGCTCGCGCACGCAATGTCGACGAGGATCGCATTCTGAGCGCATTCGCCGGCGCGTTCGAGGCCACTCTGCGGACAAATTTCTACCAACGCACCGCCGAAGGCGCGCCGAAGTCCTGCATATCGATCAAGCTCGATCCCGCGGCAATTCCCGAGATGCCGGCGCCTCGTCCGCGATTCGAGATTTTCGTCTACTCACCGGACGTCGAGGGTGTTCATCTGCGCGGCGGCGATATCGCGCGCGGCGGTCTTCGCTGGTCAGACAGGCGTGAAGACTTCCGAACCGAAGTTCTGGGCCTCATGAAAGCACAGGTCGTCAAGAACACCGTCATCGTGCCCACTGGCGCGAAGGGCGGATTCTTCTGCAAGCGCCTGCCAGTCGACGATCGCGAAGCGATGCTCGCAACCGGTATCGAGTGCTACAAGACGTTCATCCGCGGGCTTCTCGATGTCACCGACAACGTCGTGGATGGCAAGGTCGTAACCCCCGATGATGTTATTCGCTGCGATAATGAAGACCCCTATCTCGTCGTAGCCGCGGACAAGGGTACGGCGACGTTTTCGGACATCGCCAACGGCATTTCGGCTGACTACGGATTCTGGCTCGACGACGCATTCGCGTCGGGCGGATCCGCCGGCTACGACCACAAGAAGATGGGAATCACGGCGCGAGGTGCCTGGGAGGCGGTGAAACGACACTTCCGCGAGCTGGGCCTGAACACGCAGACCCAGCCGTTCACGGTCCTCGGCATCGGCGACATGAGCGGCGATGTCTTCGGCAACGGCATGCTGCTGTCGCGCAAGATCAAACTGGTCGCTGCGTTCAATCATCGGAACATCTTTCTCGATCCTGACCCCGATATGGCCGCAAGTTTCAAGGAGCGTAGACGTCTCTTCAAGAAACCCCGATCGAGCTGGCAGGACTATGATGAATCGCTGATATCAAAAGGCGGCGGCGTCTATTCGCGGCAGGCCAAAACCATTCGACTGAGTCGCGAGGCACGCAATCTGCTTGGCACCGTCGAAACATCGATGCAGCCTGATCAGTTGATCCGGGCAATCCTGCGCATGCCGGTCGATCTGCTCTGGAACGGCGGCATCGGCACCTACGTCAAGGCAAGCAGCGAGAGCGATGCTGACGTTGGCGACCGCAGCAATGACGATGTTCGCGTCGAC
>CALZMR010000057.1 GCA_945788575.1 uncultured Woeseiaceae bacterium | reverse complement strand
GGCTTATACTGCACTCTGACGCTCCAGGTATCGGTTCCGATCTGGTCGCCCATCGATATCAGCAGGTCGCGATTCCAGCCCGCATGGATGCCCGCTTCCGTCATCGGGCTCTGCTGGACCAGGTACTGCCGCTTCTGCGGCCGCAGCTGGGTAACGAATTCGCCATTGCTGCGGCGAACGTCAATGACCCCTTCGCGCGCGGTGTAGTTCGGTCCCTGCACGTTCAGCAGTTCGCGCATTTCGAATCGGTAGTCCCCGGCGTCGACCGACTGCCCGGGCGATAGCGCACGATCCGTCTCGATGCTGAACGTCGAGACGATCGCGACGCCGAGCGTGAATACGCCAACGCCGAAGTGAGCGACGCTCATACCCAGCATCGAGCGAGTCATTCCAGCGGCACCTTTCTCGCGTCGCCATGCGCGAATCGGTTGGATCAGCGACGATGCCATGATCCAGAAAGCGGCCACCACACCGACAAAGAGCAACAGGCCGGCTCGCCCATACACCAACAGCGGAACCGCGATGCCGAGAACGACAGCGATCAGCGCCGGGATGCGAAGCCTGCGAACAATGGGCTCAGCGTCAGCCGAGCGCCATGCGACGTGCATGCCGACGCCAACCAGGAAAACCAGCGGGACCATCGGGATCGCAAAGGCGATCTCGAACCATGGCGCACCGACAGAAATCTTCTCACCAGTGAAATATTCGGTAATCAGCGGCGCAAGCGTTCCGAGGAACACCAGCGCCGCGGCGATAACGAGTAAGACGTTATTCAGCAGCAGAAACGTCTCCCGCGACATCGGCCGGAATCCTACGTCCGAATCGAGCTCCGGGGCACGCCAGGCATACAGGACCAATGCCGACACGATGACTATGGCAAGGAAACCGAGGATGAAATAGCCGCGCGTTGGATCGGTTGCGAACGCGTGTACCGAGACGATAATGCCGGAGCGAACGAGGAACGTGCCGAGCAGACTCAGAGAAAATGCGGTAATTGCCAGCAGCAGCGTCCAGCTCTTGAACAGCCCGCGTTTCTCGGTAACCGCAAGAGAATGTATCAACGCCGTGCCGACCAGCCAGGGCATGAACGACGCGTTCTCCACGGGATCCCAGAACCACCAGCCGCCCCAGCCGAGCTCGTAGTACGCCCACCAGCTGCCAAGCGCGATGCCGAGTGTCAGAAACAACCAGCTGACCGTCGTCCACGGGCGCGTCCAGCGCGCCCACCGCTGGTCCAGGTTGCCACTGAGCATCGCCGCCACCGCAAAAGCGAACGCAACGGAAAAGCCGACGTAGCCGATATAGAGGATCGGCGGATGGATCGCGAGACCAGGGTCTTGCAGCAATGGATTGAGGTCTGACCCGTCGGGAGCCGCCGGCACCAGCCGGTCGAATGGGTTCGACGTAAGAATCGTGAACAGCAGAAAGCCCGTCGAAAGGAGTCCCAGCACCGCCAGCACGCGAGCGGAGAAGGACTCCGGCATGCTGCGACTGAACAGCGCTACGGCCAGCGTCCAACTCGACAGGATGAGCACCCAAAGCAGCAGCGAACCCTCGTGTGCGCTCCAGACGGCCGATACCTTGTAGAACGTCGGCAGCGCCAGCTGCGAGTGATTGGCGACGTACATGACCGAGAAGTCGTCACTGAGAAACGCCCACGTCAGGCAGCCGAACGCGAATGCCACAAAGACGAACTGCCCGGTCGCCGCCGTGCGGCTCACCGCCATCATCGTCGAGTCGCCGCGATGCGCGCCTATCATCGGGATGATGCCCTGGGCGAGTGCCAGAGACAGCGCGAGGATCAGTGCAAAATGGCCAATCTCAGGGATCAATGCGGGCACTCCGGTCCGCGTTCGGCAGCGCCCGCCGCCACAGACTCGGCGTGCTGCGTCATGGTCTCGGCGATCTCCGGAGAAACGTAATTCTCATCGTGCTTGGCCAGCACCTCGTCGGCGACAAACACGTCACCGTCCATCCGCCCGTGCGCGACGATGCCCTTGCCTTCGACCACCATGTCGGGAAGTACGCCGGTGTAGACAAGCTCGACGTCACAGGTCAGATCGGTCACGACGAAGCTGATGTCGAGCGAGCCTTCCTCCCGGTGCATACTGCCCTCTTCGATAAGGCCGCCGATGCGGAAATTACGGTCGGCCGGATAATTGCCGGCGCGCACATCGGTTATCTCGACGAAGAACATCATGTTCTCGCTGAACATGCGCAACGTCAGCGCGCTCGCAATGGCAAGGCCGGCGACGACGAGGCCGACGGCGAGTAGTCGTTGATGTCTGGCTTTCACAAGCGCTCCTCTACAGCTTTGACTCTGACCTCAATGTCCCGGCAAATGTTCCGGTGGTGTCGGCGTGCATGCCATTCGATGAACGCTACAACCAGTGCCGTGAGAATCACGCAGGCCGAAATGTACGTCCACGGACTCTCAGTCGGAACTTCCAGGTAAATCGCTTTGACGATTTGCCTGACAAAGAACGCAATACCAGCAATGAATCCAACGAGGATCGCCTTGTTCATAGATCACCCTCATTCGATAGTACGAGTTCTTTCACCCAACGCGTGCGCCGCTCTCTGATCAGTACTTCGGTGCGGGCCCGCCGGAGCAGCATTGCGCCAAATGCAAACGTGAATCCGAAGATCACCGCGAGCAGCGGATACAGCTGAGCCGTGTCCTGCATGCCGCTGCCACCCTCTTTCAAGAGTGTCGAGCCCTGGTGCAGGGATGTCCACCACTCGACCGAATAGTGAATTATGGGAATATTCACGGCGCCGACCATGGCGAGAACCGCACTCGCCTTGTCGGCCCTGGTGGTGTCGTCAATCGCGCCGCGAAGCGCCATGTAGCCGATAAACAGGAACAGAAGTACGAGCTCCGACATCAGCCGGGGATCGGCCCACTCCCACCAGGTGCCCCAGGTCGAGGCACCCCAGATGGAGCCGGTGGCGAGCGCCAGAAACGTAAACGCCATGCCGATAGGCGCCGCACTCGCAGCGACCGCGTGCGCCAGCTTCAGCCGCCAAATCAGCCCGATGCCGCCCGCGATGGCCATGATCATGTAGGCCATCATCGACAGGTAGGCGGCCGGCACGTGCACGTAGATCATCCGGAAGCGCTCGCCCTGGACGATATCGACCGGCGCGTAGACGAGACCCGCAATCGTGCCGTACAGAATCAGCAGATAGCCCGGCACGGCGAGCCAAAGGATGAAGGTCGGCGACAGCCGATAGAAGTGCGGCGGCGACGCCAGCTGGTGGTATAGCTTTTTCAGGAATGTCCACATGGGCGGGGATTCTAACCCGGAAGTCGCACCACTGGGTGCGACTTCCAGCTCAAGTTTCGGCTCAACTATTACTTATTCGCAAAGCGGCGGATGTCGCGAATGGTACGAGCGTCAACGCGCCGACGGCATATGCTGCCAGCGCATAGATGCCAGCCGAATACGCATCTCCCGCAGCGGCCAGCGACACGGTCCTCGCGCCGAAGATCAGAACCGGCATGGATAAAGGCAGAATCAGCAGACTCAGCAGCGCCGTGCCCCGGTGCAGGCCGACCGTCAGCGCGGCGCCTACGGAGCCCAGCAGGCTCAGGCTGATCGTGCCGAGCGCCAACGTCACCATGAGCACACCGGCCACTTCGAGCTCCATCTGAAATGCCAGCGCCATGACGGGCGACAATATGACAAGCGGCAGGCCGCTGGTCAGCCAGTGGGCGATGGTCTTACCGAGCGCCATCACAACCAGCGGCTGCGGGCTTACCAGCAGCTGCTCGAGACTGCCGTCTTCGAAGTCCGACATGAAAAGGCTGTTGAGCGACAGCAGCATCGCCAGCAGCGCCGCCACCCAGAGCACGCCCGGGCCGGCGAACTGGAGCTGCTCAGGCGTCGGGCCGACGGCGAGCGGGAACAGCGAGGCGACCATTGCGAAGAAGAACAGTGGATTCAGGCTGTCCCCGGGCCGCTTCCAGACCAGTGTCAGGTCGCGGCGCGCTGTCGCGAACAGGACACCGAAAAGGCCGGGCATGCGCTCCTCGTTCATTGGAGCATCACCCGCTGGGTGGCAACGTCGAGATCGATGTCCTGATGTGCCGCCATGATGCACATACCGCCTCGTCCGAGATGTTCTTTTACGAGGTCGAGCACCAGCGCCCGGCCCTCTCGGTCGAGATTAGTGAACGGCTCGTCCATCAGCCACAGGCTTGCGTCGGCCAGCAACATGCGAGCCAGCGCCACCCGCCGCTGCTGACCGGCGGACAGCGAACGCAGAGGAAGCTTGCGCAGACGTTGAATACCGAGCCGATCCAGAACCGCATCCATGTCGTGCCTGGATTCGGGACGTAAGTTGGATTCGAACCTCAGATTCTCGACCAGGTTCAGGTCTGATTTGAGTCCCGTGCGGTGCGCAACCCAGACCAGCGAGCCGAAAAACTCTTGTCGAACCTCCCTGACCGGCCGTCCGTTCCAGCGAATCTCGCCCTCTTCGAGGTCGATCATGCCGACGATCGCCTTCAGCAAACTCGTCTTGCCGCTGCCGTTTCTGCCTTCCAGAACCAGCAGGTTTTCCGACTCCAGCGCAAAACTGACACCGGTGAACAAACAGCGGTCACCGCGTACCAGCGTGAGGTCGTGGCCTGATAGCTTTGCAGTCAACTACTTAGGTCCTGTCGCCAGATGCCGACGCTTCGATAACGGCGACTGAAATACTTTCTAATACAGATAGTTATTCTTCCTTTATAACCCGTATTCTAATTTAAGACTGCTATCTATTGAAAACTAAATAAACGTGGTTTTGCGGTTTGAATCATTCCACGCCCGACCGTAGACTGATCCCACCGGCATTATTTAATTATAAGAGAGGTGCCGGTGCCTATAACAACAAGTCCAATTTCGCTTAAGAATCGGAGCGATTTAGACATATGGATCTACGCGCAGCGGGTCTAGACGCACAACCTTTCAGTACCGACGGCCTCCCGTCGTCGGTGGTTTCGTATGCCTCCTATCGCGACGCGCTAAGTGTACTCGCAAAGACCCTTGAAGCGCCGAACGGGCTCTCACTGCTGCAGGGTCCGCACCTGTCCGGCAAATCCACGCTGATTCGAGAGTTCCTGTCGACCGTATCGCCGGATTGTGCCGTTGCGGTGGTCGATGGCACAAACCTGAGCACTCCTGCCCTCCTGCAATCGATGCTTCGCAAGTTCGGCTATCGCATCGAGTTCAACTCGATCGGTGAGCTGCTGGCGATGATTCGCGTGTTCACATTGCAGCAGGCGTCGGGGCACGAGCCGCCGTTGGTCATTATCGAGAACGCGCACACAATGAGGCCGAGCGCGCTTCGCGCCACCGCCGAACTCGCCGATCTCCGCGTTCGTCAGACGAGCGCAATCAAACTGATCCTTGCCAGCGACCAGTCGCTGCAGCCGTTGCTGGAGGCGCCCGGTCTCGAACCGCTCGCGAAGCGGATGGTTGCGGACTTTCATATCCATCCCCTGACCCGCAGCGAAGCCTCGACTTATCTGCACACCAAACTCAAGGCGGCTGGCTGCAAGGTCCCGGAATTCGTCTTTCCAACATCCGTTTGCAGCGAGCTATGGCAGGCGTCGGGAGGCTGGCCGGGCGTTCTTGATCGCATCGCGATGCTCGCCCTGGACAGAGCGGAAACCCTGCCTGTCGCTATTTCGACCATCGAGCGGCCCGAGCTGCCTGAAGGCACGTGGGACGAGGACCATGCGCCCGCAATTGAAGACGATGACGAGATCACGGAGCCGCCCAAGCTCTACGTCACCGAGAATGGCGAGATGATCGAAGAGATCGATTTCGTCACTCCGCGGATCCTGATGGGCCGTTCGGAGCACAACGACCTTCAGATCGACAGCCGATTCATCAGCCGGCACCACATGCTGCTGGTACGCCACGGCGGTGCGACCTTCCTCATGGACTTGAACAGCACCAACGGCACAATGGTGAACTCCCGCCGTGTCTCAAACCACGTTCTGATCGACAACGACATCATTTCCGTCGGCAATCACCGCATCAAGTTCGCGGATCCGCATGCCCGTATACGCGCTGCCGCGGAAGGCGCTGATTTCGCCGATACGGCGATAATGAAGACGCTGGGCGACATGCGCTCCCTGCTCGAACAGGAGAACACCGCGGAGCTGCCACTGTCGGAGAATATTCCGACCTACGGAAACACGAAGACCCCGGCCTAGCCGAAGTAGCTTTCCTTGAAGTGTCTGCGGCACATCGACACGTAGCGGTCGTTGCCGCCAATCTCTACCTGTGAGCCTTCCTGAACGGCATTGCCGTGCTCGTCCATGCGCACGACCATGGTGGCTTTCGACCCGCAGTGACAGATTGCCTTGGGCTCCTTGAGGTTGTCTGACCAGGCCAGCAGATACTTGCTGCCCTCGAACGGCTCTCCCTGAAAGTCGGTGCGCAGGCCGTAGGCAAGCACCGGTACGTTGAGCGCGTCGGTGACCTCGCCAAGCTGGTAGACCTGATCCCTGGTAAGGAATTGCGCCTCATCGATCAGCACGCAGTGTAAGGGTGATTCCTCGATGTGCTTTTCAACGACCTCGTACAGGTCGCGGTCAGGGCTGAATGTCACAGCGTCTGTTTCCAGACCAATTCGCGACGTGACCTTGCCGCTGCCATAGCGGTTGTCGATCTCGGGCGCCAACACCAGTGTGCGCATGCCGCGCTCTTTGTAGTTGTAGCTGGACTGAAGGAGCGACGTCGTCTTACCCGCGTTCATCGACGAGTAGTAGAAATAGAGCTTGGCCATGGCGCTATTCTGGCACCGCGGCTCGGGAGAATCACCCGTCGATGGAGGCTTAGTCCGCCGGGAAGTGCAGCAGCTTGCCGAGCTTGCGCCGCACGGTGGTCGGCGCGAGCCGCTCGCGGCAGCTCGGACAGAGATTGCGCGGACGGCGCTTCTTGGTAATAACTTGCGGTATCGGCGTGACTTTGCCCGACCGCAGGCACTGGCTGCAGATGACGAGATTGCTCAGGTTATTGAGCAGCCGATAGTCGACGTTGTCTTTGGCTGTATTGGCCATGCCGGGTCCCTCTGCGGAGACCCCATTTTTCGCATTTGGGAAGCATGGGCGCGAGCGGTAAGGCCGGTCGGACGCCGGAACTGTTAACCAGTCGTGGTTTCGGGTGTGAACCAGTTGGTGGTTTGCGGCCTAGCGGATTCGCGTAACCCGGAACCGCCGGTCTCGCGACGGAATGTGTAACGAATAGCCGAAGTTGTCCTCGCTCAGGGTGACCTCGAAGCGGCACTCGCGAAAGCGCAGGCGCCGGTAGTTCGCCTGCTTCCAGACCTGCCCGTTCTCGAAGAAGAAATAGGTCTGGCCGGATTGCTGATTCTCCTCGCAGCGGATGACGTTGGCCGAGTACTGGGGACGCTCTTCCTCGCGCGCGCCTTCAACGCGCTCACGCCCGACCTCGTCGGTGATCGGCACGGGGCCGCCGGCGGCCGCGGGCAACCCGGAGGCTGCCGGTGTTGGCGCGGTCTGTGACGATGTCGCCTGCGGCGCGGGAGCGCTTACAGGCTCATTGGCCTGTGCCGAAGCAAGCGCGTCGAAACAGACGAGTCGCTGGTCGTCGTCCGCCACGGCAGCACATTCGGCGAGCGCTGCAGGCAGCGCGTCATTCGCGGCCGCAGCCGGCGCACCGATGAGAACGCCAGCCGTGACCGACGCGAGAATCCAAGTGTCGATTTGGTACTTCATGTGAATTGTCCCCTCGCCCCGATTCTAGCGGTATCGTTACAGGCTGCGAAACATCTTTTCAGAAGCTAAAGTGGTCGGTGTGCCGGTGGTCCTGATCGAATGACCGCCATCTTTAGACGATTACGCCGACACCAGTTCCTCAAACTCAGAGAAACGAGCCGCCATGCTTCACAGCGCCGAAGTTCGTTGGTTTATCGAAGGCGACACGCCAGGCGAGGTTCGTGAGTGGTTTACCGCTGGCGGTCTCGCTGTTGACGAGGAATCGCGTGTCGACGAGTACCTGGTGCTGCCCGGTTGCGCGACCACCGGCGTCAAGTTTCGTCAGTACCCAGGAGAGGACAAAGCCTCGTTCGAGATCAAGGCCCGAACTTCGGAACCGGTAGACGTCAGCTTCGGCGACTCTGCATACGGTCTGATGGATACATGGGTCAAGTGGACGTGCCGGCCCACTGACGCCGCGGCGTTCGGAGCCAGTGTCACCGCTGGCGACAACACTTGGGTATTCGTCGAGAAGCGCCGCTGCCTACGAAAGTTCTCGATGGACAGCGGCACGCTGGTCGAAGCAGATCCCGCAACAGACCGCCCGAATGAAGGATGTCAGTTCGAGCTTACATCGATCAGAGCATTGGCCGGCTCGCGTGCTCTTCTCGGCGATTGCAATCGGGACGCCGCGGAGAGCTGGTGGAGTTTGTCATTCGAGGCCTTCGGTGATCCTGAGATGCTTCCAGAGTATGTTCGAATAGTTGCAGCACGGATGCTGGGCGGCCAGTCGATAGCGAACCTTTCCGCGGTCGCGTCGTATGGCTATCCAGAATGGAATCTAAGGCTTGTCGCCCGAAGGGGTTAGTCAAGGTATTCGGTGTCCTGTGCTGAACGCATTCACTAAGATCCTGACGGTCGCGGCCGCAAGTTACGGCCTCATCGTAATGTTCGTGTATCTCATGCAGGGCCGGATGCTGTACCTGGCTGACGTTCCCGGGCGGACGCTGGAGACGACACCGGATCGCCGCGGGATGGCATACGAAGACGTATGGCTGCGTACCGAAGACGATGTCGACATTCACGGCTGGTACATAGACGGGGCTTCAACACGTGTACTGCTCTTCTTTCATGGCAACGCCGGCAACATTTCGCATCGGCTCTATTCGATCCGCCAGTTCCTCGACCTTGGGTTCTCGGTGTTCATCATCGACTACCGAGGCTACGGTCAAAGCGGCGGGCGCGCGAACGAACAGGGCCTCTATCGTGACGCCGATGCGGCGTGGCGATACCTCATTGAAGAACGCGGCATCGCCGGCGACGACATTGTGATTTTCGGCCGCTCCCTGGGCGGATCGGTCGCTGCAAAGCTCGCCACTCTGGTTGATCCTCAGGCGCTGATTCTCGAATCCACGTTTACGTCTGTCCCTGATGCCGCTGCCGAGATCTACCCGTGGCTACCGGTCCGATGGCTGACCAGACTGCGACATGCGACAGGCGATTACGTTGGCGACGTGCATTGCCCGGTACTCGTCATTCATAGCCGCGATGACGAGATCATCCCGTACCATCATGGGGAGGACATTTTCGATGCGGCGAACGAACCACGGACCTTGCTGACGATTCGCGGTGGTCACAACGAGGCGATTGTGACTGACGAAGCGAGGTACATCGATGGTTTGAGGAGATTCCTGACTGGTATTGACTAGAGCCGCGATTACGTTAGCCGCATCTCGTTCTGGTCCGGATGGGGTTACATCGACGTTGTTAGTTGCGCGTCCAGCGATCGACGAGAACACCGGTGGAGAGAAGACCGCCAGGATCTGCTTATGCGGCACGGACAACGTGAAGTTGCCCGTGCCTCGATCAGACGCCTACCCCGGTTGGCTCCACCGGTTTGTCGACTCGTCGACGTCGCAATGAATCCGATAATGGTGGTGCGTCAACTAAGCGCATCACAGCGCCAGTACTTAACCTGACGGCGTGAAGTCGGTGTACAGAATGAAGTCCGATCCGTCATTGCGCTCGTACGCGCAGACCTGGATGTAGTACCGACCTTCAGGGTTGTATATCGTGACTGATTCATCTCCGGTGCCGTAGTCATTCGATGTCCATTGTCCGTGGTCGTCATACTGAAGAACCGACAGATTCCTGTCGACGTAGATATCCAGATCTACGGTGAAGTCCCTTATCCCGATATCGAGTCGCCGTCCAGCGGGGACGGACAACGAATAGAGCGAACAATTATCGGGGTATGCACCGCCCCGCAGGTAATAGCTGTAGCTCTGGTTCGCCTCGATACATTCGGCGGCTTCGCAAGCGGCTTGTGCTTCGCTGGTGGCCGAGTCGAGTTCCTTGGCATCAGCGATACCAATGGCTGCGATAAGCATCGACAGGCATAGTTGCTTTGTCAGGTCGATCTTCATTTCGATTCCCTCTTTTTTGGGGCCCACTCCGGGCGCGTTGTGCGGCAGGCGATTGTTTGCCGGATATCTCAAAATAATAGACGAGGAATCAGCGTTTTTGTCAGGGCTTCGTTACTTTCAATATTCTCTGGTTTAGAAATCCGCTCGGAGCGCATTGTGCGGCAAGCGGTCGTCAGCCGGTTGCGAGAAGAAGCGTGGCCGCCCTAAGGGTCACGCGCGCGCCAGCGAATGCAGACGTCGAACTCCGATCAGGACTTGCAGTACCCCATCCTCAATACATCGTGGCGAACGTCGTCGATTCGCACCTCGTCTCGAAGAAGACCTTCGACCTGAAACCCGATCCGCTCATTGAGTTTGATGTTGTTAATGTGGGTCTGAAGGGTGCTGACGTAGATCTTTTCCAGACCCAGCGCGTTGACGCCGTGCGCGAGCCAAAGGCGAGTGGCTTCTTCCGCGAAACCCTTGCCGCGATAATCCGCTTCGCCGATCAACTTGCGCAGTTCCGCCCTCCTCTGATCGGCGTCGTGATCCAGGAACGCGAGCGCACCGATGGGCTGACCTTCCAGGGTCGTGATGATCCCGAGGTGATTCCTGTCGCCGCCGATTAGCTCGTCGACGGTCACGAAACTGGCCGCCGCCGCGGACAGAACGAAGTAACGGCCGTATTTGTCCGACAGCCAGGTCTCGAGCAACGCTCTATCGGCTTCGGTATCAGGAGCGCGAATAATCAGCTTGCTGCTCTTGATCGGTAGCTCCGTGACATCGTTGGCCGGCATGGCTGCCACGCCATGATCGTCGCCAGTCGTTGAGAACTCGCCCGCTTGAGCGGTGCAGTAGTCCATTAGCTCGTTTACCAGTCGAATGGTGTCGACCTGCCCGAAGCCGTAGTTCGTGGTTTCCTTGAAGATGCTTCTTGCGAGCGTCTGGATGGTGGCAAGCGGTATTGGTTTGCTCATGTCAGCCGAATCTTCTGCGGTGTTGTCCGATGTACGAATACTATTCGAAAAAAGAGCATCCCGTGGATTTACGGATACTCAGAGGTTCAGATTCGGGTGAAATGCTAGTCCTGACGTATGGCGAAGGACCGCTTCGGGCCGGAACCAGCCGCCGAGGATTTTGGCGATAGAATGACGGCTACTGACCCAAAGCGGCCGGCTGAAATGTGGTTCTAAACGCGCTTCCCAGACGGAGAGGATCGGTGCCAACGATTGAAGAAGACATCGAGCAACTCTCGAACTCTCGTTCACCAAAGCGCCGTGCAGCGGCGAAACGGCTTCGCAAGCGACAGGACGTTGCGGCAGGTCCTGCACTTCTTGCTGCATTGCGTTCCGAGGTACGAGATTCTCGGACTTGGGAAACTCAGTACCAAATGATCATGGCACTCGGTGAGTGCCAGTTTACGGACGCTGTTGGTTTTCTCGAGGACCTGTCCAAGAGAGAATTTGAGGCGACAATGGTTTATCTGGCTTTGGGAGACGCGATTGTTCGCCTAAGAATTCAAGGACCAGAGGACGGTGCTCCCATCATCAAATTGATGCATTCACGTAACGACATGATCATTGATGGCGCATTCCGTGCGATGGCCATGGTCAAGATGACCCCGAGCAACGGCGAGATCGAAGAAATGGTGGCGTTCGCTTCAAAGCTGCCCACGGATCATCAAAACCATTTTTGGCTCCTTGCAGCCGCACCGGGTTGGGGTGGCGAATTGGTGGCGGCGTATGTCGCGAGATGCCAACGCTCCCGAAGAAAGGACATTCGCGAGTGCGCTGAACTTGCAGCTCAAGGCAGATATCGCAAGTGGTATCCCTTGTAGCGAACGCCCGCTTCTGGCCGTTTTGAGACCTTCGCCCTGACAAACTATCAGGACAAACTATCAGGACAAACTATCAGGACACCCACTATTA
>CALZMR010000056.1 GCA_945788575.1 uncultured Woeseiaceae bacterium | reverse complement strand
ATATTTATCCATCGGTCGAACCTTCTTCGGAGGTTATCGAAAATGACACGAATCAAACTCGCCTTAATCACGATGGTGGGGGCGTTGCTCGCAACGCCCGCATCAGCAACCGTAGAACCGTACCCGCTCGAGTATTTCGCGCTTCGCGAGGCTGTAACGAATGTGGCAACCTCGCCAAGCGGCGAGCACGTGGCCATGCTCAGAATTCTGAGCCGCACCGGCAATCCGATTCTGCACGTTTACAATGCTGACGATATGATGGCGGACCCATTCGTCGTCAATGCGGATCCGATGGAGATTCGCAGCTACACGTGGGTGGGCGACGATCATCTGGTGATGACGTTGAGGCAGAAGGTCCGCGACCGGATCGAGGGATTCAACCAGGGCGTGTACGAGACGCGTCTCGCCATCATCGATGTCGTCGAGCAGGAGCTCGATACCTTCGATTTGGAGAATCCGGTTGTCGAGAACGTGTTGCCGAACGATCCCGACCGTATCATCGTCTCCATGCAGCCAGGCGACGACGAACATACTCGCGTAGCGGAGCCGTTCCGGCCGCGTGCCTATTACCTGTTCAATCTGAGGCGCGGCACGAAAGAGCTACTCATTCGCGGCAAGATCGATCTTGGACAAATCGACTTCGATGCGGACGGCAATCCGTGGACCGCGCGTGGCTACGACGTCCCGGCCGAGGAATATATCTGGTACATGCGTGAACCAGGAGAACGCGGTTGGGATGAGATTCTCCGGATGCACCAGGACAGTTTTGAGTCCTTCACAATCCACGGCCGCGACGCCGCGGTTCCAGGTAACTACCTTGTCTCAGCCAATAATGGTGACGACAAGGTCGGGTTCTGGTCTTTCGATCCGGCAAATAGTTCGTTCGAGGAGCTGATCTACCGTCGCAGCGATGTCGACGTGGCCGGTGTCCGCTACCACAGCAACACGTGGACCCATCCCGACGAGGTCATCGGCGTTGCCTGGTTCAAGGACAAGCTGCACATCGAGTACATCGATGAGGTCGAAGGCGCGACCTACAGCCAGCTGGAAAGCCTTATTCCGTATGCGCACGATGTGCGCATCACGTCACGTTCGCGCGACGGCAATACACTGACGGCTTACAACTCAGGTCCGCAGGACCCGGGAACCTACTACCTTTACAACGATGGCGCATTCGAGGCCATTGGCAGCCGTCAGCCGCTATTCGCCAACGAAGACCTGGCGCCGGTGGAGTACATAGAGTACGAGGCGCGCGACGGCCGTATGATTCCCGGCTTTATTACTATCCCGCACGGTGAGGGGCCCTTCCCGCTGGTCGTCATGCCGCACGGCGGCCCGTTCGTCGGCGAGACGGTCGGCTGGGACGAGTGGGGTCAGCTGCTCGCGAACAACGGATATCTGGTGTTGCAGCCGCAATATCGCGGCAGCACCGGTTGGGGCCAGGAGTTCTACACGACGGCCTTCATCAACGGTGGTCAGGGCGGCTACCAGATGCAGGACGACAAGGACGACGGTGCGCTCTACCTCGTCGAGCAGGGCCTTGCGGATCCGGATCGTCTCGCGATGTATGGCTGGTCTTACGGTGGCTATGCGGCGCTCGTTGCGGCGTCGCGAGAGGACCAGATCTACCAGTGTGTCATTGCCGGTGCGGCCGTTTCGGATCCAATCCTGCAGGTGAACTACTACCGTGACCGAGTGCAGGGCGCACCGTTCATCGAGCAGGTCAACATGTGGACGCAGAGCATCTCGCCGATGGATGAAGTCGAAGATGTGAATGTGCCGTTGCTGCTCATTCACGGTAGTGTCGATCAGCGCGTGCCGCCGGTCCATGCCGCTCGTTATCGGCGCGCGCTGGAAGCTGCTGGCAAGGACTTCCGTTATCTGGAACTCGAGGGCGCCGATCACTTTTCGAGCACACTGTTTTACAACCATCAGCTCGATCTATACACGAATATGATCGGTTATCTGCAGAACGAATGCGGGCCTGACGGTTTGTAGTCGCGAGAGTGGAAATGCAAAAAGCCGGGCTGATGCCCGGCTTTTTTTGAGCATCTCAGTCTTGCCCGATCCGATCAGAACATCTCCGAGGGCCCAGGCTTCTCGACCGAGGCAGGGCTCTGATCGCTGTCGCGGCTCTCGATGAAGTCGCCGGTGATCATCTGATCGTAGGGAAGTCCTGGTCCGACCATCGGGTAGACACCCGCGTCCGGATCGATGATGACCTCGAGAAACGCCGGGCCTTTGAACGCCATGAACTCACGGATCGTTTCGGCGATATCGTCTTTGCGATCCAGACGCCTGGCAAAGCCGAAGCCGTCCGCCTCGGCGGTCTTGACGAAGTCCTTACTGTGCAGTGACTTGTCGCTGCCCGACATGCGGCTGTCGTAATAGAGTTTCTGCCACTGTCGAACCATGCCGTCGCCAAAGTTATTGAGCACGATGACCTTCACCGGCAGTTTGTAGGTCGTCGCCGTCTCGAGCTCACCGATGTTCATGCGTATGCTGGCATCGCCGTCGACGTCGATGACGACGCGATCAGGCTCGGCGAACTGCGCTCCAATCGCAGCGGGCAAGCCGAATCCCATCGTTCCCATACTCCCTGAGGTCAGCCACAGGCGCGGCTCCCTGTAGTCGAAATACTGCGCGGCCCACATCTGATGCTGGCCGACACCGGTCGAGATGATCGCCTCACCTCCGGTGTGTTTGTTGATCTCCTCGATGACGGCATACGGTTGGATCAATTCGCTCTCGCGGTCGTAGTTGAGGCAGTAGCGCTCTTTTAGATCCGCGATTTCCTCGTGCCACTTCGGGAATGTCTTCTCGAACCCGATTCGGCGGCCGTAATCGAGAAGGTCCGTGAGGTCTCGTGCGAGCACTCCGACGTGATGCCAGTCGACGCGTTTGACCTTACCGATCTCCGCGATATCGACGTCGAAGTGCGCCAGGTACTTTGCGTTGGGCGCGAAGTTCGCCGGATCGCCCGCGACCCTGTCATCGAAGCGCGCGCCGACCGCGATCAGGAAGTCGCAGTCCTCGACCGCGTAATTCGCCGACGCAAGCCCGTGCATGCCGAGCATATGCAGCGCGAGGGGATGTGTTGTATCGCTTGCGCCCAGCGCCATGAGCGTTGTCGTCACGGGAATGCCGTGCGCCTTCGCGAGACGGCGCATGGGTTTTGTCGCGTTGCCGTTGATGACGCCGCCGCCAGCATAAATTAGCGGGCGCTCTGATTCCGCGAGCATCGCGTAGAAGCGCTCGCAGGCATCATCAGAGAGGCGGTTGTCTATAACCGTGTTCAGTCGGCGCTCGTATCCGGGCATCGACAGCTCGCCACTGCCCTTGTACTGGCCGTTCCAGTTCTGGACGTCTTTCGGGATGTCGACGACAACAGGCCCGGGCCTGCCCGTTCTCGCCAGCTTGAAGGCGCTGCGCATCGTGTCTTCGAGCTTTTCGGCGTCCGTCACGAGGAAGACGTGCTTTGCAACCGCGCCCATGATTGCCGCTACCGGCGCCTCTTGAAACGCGTCCGTGCCGATCGCCGCTCGAGGCACCTGGCCGCAGATCACCACGATGGGTACGGAATCGGCCATGCAGTCACGAACGGGGGTTACGGTATTCGTCGCGCCGGGGCCCGAGGTAACCATGACGACGCCGACTTTGCCGCTGGCACGGGCGTAGCCGGCGGCCATGAAGCCGGCACCCTGTTCGTTGGCAGGCACGACAAGCGGTATCGCTGCGTCGCCATTCGGACGGCGATGCTTGTCGTTATAGCGAAAGACAGCATCGTAGGTCGGCAGGATTGCGCCGCCCGAGTAGCCGAAGATCGTATCGACACCTTCGTCGGCCAGTACTTGCACGACGATATCGGCGCCGGTCATGGGCGCTCCGGCCAGTGGATGTTCTGCCGAATCGGCGCTGTCGCTCTTCACTAAGGTGTGCCTTGATGTGGCATCTGGGCCTGTTCGAGGCGAGTGTTTACCAATTGATGTTGCTTTGCAATACTGGCGACCTTGGCGCCGAGCCGGCGGATTTGGTTTCAATTGTTATGACAGGCACGCTTTGATGCGGCATGCAATCTCTGTGCTGCTCGAGAACGAGGTGGGTGCGTTGACGCGCATGACCAGCATGTTCTCCTCGCGCGGCTACAACATCGATTCTCTCAACGTAGCGCCGACCGACGATCCGGGCGTATCGCGCGTCACGCTGGTGGTGTCGGGCTCTGACGCCGCAATCGCACAACTCAATACCCAACTGGCGAAGCTGGTCGATGTCGTCAATATCCACGACATGACGCTCGGCGAGCACTTCGAGCGCGAGCTTGCGATCGTAAAGGTCAAGCTGGCAACCGGCGGTCTGGCACGCGTTCTTACTCTGGCGAAGGCGCACAAGGCCGACATACTCGACGATGCGCAACAGAGCTGCACGCTGCAGCTCACCGGAACCGTGCCGGAGATCGACGCTTTCGTTGCGGAAGTACGGGAGATCGGGGAGATCTCGGCATTGGCCCGCAGCGGCAGCGTTGCGGTATCGAAGGGAGAGGTGACCCTATCCACTTATGACCGCCACCATCAGCTCTCAGGATAAGGCCAGACCCCATTTCGACATCGCCGTGATCGGCGCCGGCGTCAACGGCGCCGGGATCGCCCGTGATGCAGCGTTGCGGGGCCTGAAGACTGTCGTCATCGAGCAGAACGACGTTTGCAGCGGTACCTCGGCGTGGTCGTCGCGCCTTATCCACGGCGGACTGCGATACCTCGAATACGCCGAGATTCCGCTCGTCTACGAATCGCTGCATGAACGGCGCACGCTGCGGACGATCGCGCCGCACCTCGTTCAGCCACTGCGAATCAACATCCCGATCTACGCCGGCGCGAAGCGCCCGCCCTGGATGATCCGGCTGGGTATGTTGAGCTACGACCTGCTATCGCTGGGCAAGAAGATGCCGGGTCACGAAATGCTCGGCGCCGCCGCGTTCATCGAGCAGGAACCCGGCGTGCGAAAAGAAGGCCTCAGGGCGGCTGCACGATATTTCGATGCTCAGGTTACGTTCGCCGAACGACTCGTCCTCGAGAATCTGCTCGCCGCTGCGGCTGCCGGCGCAGACGTTCGTCTTTATGAACGCGTTGCCGCCATCGACATCGCCAACGGACTCGCGGGAGCGATCGAGACGACGGACACGCTGACCGGCGACAGACGTTCGCTGTCGGCCAGCGTCATTGTCAACGCGGCGGGTCCCTGGGTCGACGAGGTTCTCGGTGTCGCCACGGCTGATATACCGCGGCTCATCGGCGGTACCAAAGGCAGCCATATCATCGTCGGACGGTTCGACGGTGCGCCGCGAGACGCGTTCTACATCGAGGCAGAAGCCGACGGGCGGCCGTTCTTCGTCATTCCCTGGAACGGCCTGTACCTCATCGGTACCACCGATATCCGTTACACGGGTTCGCCGGCGGACGCGCGGGCAAGCCGCGAGGAAATGGACTATCTGATCTCCGAGACGAATCGGGTCTTTCCGTCGGCGGGACTCACCGTCGACGACGTTCATTACACCTATGCGGGCATACGGCCGCTGCCCTATCAGGAGAAAGGTCCTGAATCGGCGATCACTCGCAAACACATCATCGAAGTGCATTCGGATGTGGCACGCAATCTCGTGTCGATAATCGGCGGCAAGCTGACGACCTACCGGCATCTGGCCGAGCAGGCGGTCGATCGCGCCGGGAAGATTCTCGGTCGACGGCTGCCGGAGTGCAGAACCGGCGATACGCCGCTACCGGGGGGATGGGGTCTGGAGGAAGCCCGGGACGCGCTTCGTCAGATTCCGGCGCTTTCCACGGAAGGCGTGGACCGGCTGCTGTCGATCTACGGTGGCCGTTCGCGCGAGATTGCCGATATCGCTTTAGACGGTATGCCCGATGCGCTCGACGAGCGCGGGCGCGTGCTCGAAGCTGAAGTCGCGTTCGCCATTCGTCATGAATTCGCGCGCACGCTGGCGGATATCGTGCATCGGCGCTTGATGATCGGCCTTGCTGCCGACCAGGGCAGGCTTCTCTATGATCGTGTCGCCGACATTGCTGCCGGCGAGGCCGGCTGGGACGAGGAGCGTCGCGGAGACGAACTCGAGGCATTGCGCCGCTACAGCGACTTTCTCAAGCCCGAGGCAGGCCAGGGACTCTCGGCCGGGGTGTAGGTCAGATCGACGAATAGTTCCCGGCCTCTGCCCGGAAAGTAGCGGTACTGCCCGAACGCGAAATCCGCCCGGTCCGCATAGTCCTCGTCCAGAAGGTTATTTATGCGAACGCCCAGGCGGAGATTGCGAGTCAGGTCCGTACCGCCGCGCAGATTGAGGATGTCGTGCCCCGGGTACGAGAAGCGATTCTCCGCATCCAGATAGTATTCGCCGATCATCGTCCACTGCAGGCTCAGGTCTATGGCGCCGTTGCGGGCCAGTTCGGCGCTGCCGAGCCATCGCGGCGCTGTGTCGACGTCTCGGCCCGACACGAACGTCTCGCCGCGCGCCGCGACACGGTCGAACGTGTACTGGTGCCGTCCGTAGGACGCGTCGAGCGAGAGTCGCCAGCCGGCGCCAAAGGCGAGGTCGAAGCCGAACTCCAGGCCCGAGTGACTGGATCCCGCACCGCTGACATTGAAGCCGTCGGCGTCGCGGAACACGCTGTCCTCCTTCCGCATCGCGTAAAGGGCTGCATCGAACGCGACGCGCGACTTCAGCACCCGTACGCCGACCTCGAGACTGTCCACGCGCTCCGAATCGAGATCGGCGACCTGTTGCCCGCTCTGCAGGCGGTAGAGTTCTGTCATCTGCGGTGCTCGAAAGCCGCGGCTCAGATTCGCGAACAGGCTCCGGTCGTCGCCGAGAATCCAGACGATGCCGAGGGATGGCGCGACATTATGGAATTCGTCGCTCCGGTCCGCCGGGCGCGTGTACAGGCAGCCGCCAAAGCCGCAGGCACTGCCGTCGTCGCGAGTGTTGCCGTCGAGCATGCGATTGTCGTAGCGATAGCGCAGGTACTCGGCGCGAAGCCCGGCGCTGATCGACAGGCGATCGTTGGGTCTGAGTTCGAGCTGTACGTAAGGGGCGATGCCGGAACTGCTTACGTCGTAGTCGTAGTGCTTGCCTTCCGGCCTGGTCTCGACGAGAAACGGCGATCCCAGGGTCGGACCATCCTGCGTTTCGCGAAGAAATACGTCTGCCCATTCCAGATCGATGCCAACGATGACAGTCCGGTCGTCGGATTCGAACGTCGCGCTGGCGAGAAGTCCGGCGCTGGTATGTCCATTCTGCTCCAGCGGTTGTCCCGGCAGGAAATGCTGCAGGAAGTCCATCTCCGAGTGCCGGACGTAGGGGCTCAGCGCCAGGCTGCGCCCCTCGGAGGTGCGTCGCCATTGTGTCGAGAGTCGCTGGCTGGACGCGTCGCGGAACGCTTCCGGGTTCACATTGCCGCGGTTGAGTGCCGGGTCGGCGTAGGCGTCAGGGCCGAATATGAACCCGGCCGTCTCCTGGGCTAAGTCGCTGGCGGAGAAGCTGACCGTAAGCTCGCCATCGTGCAGTTCGGAGGAAGTCTTGAGGTGTAGCTTCGTTTGCTGGTATCCGGAGTCGCTGCGGAATCCGCCGTCGTCGGCGAATACCAATGCGGCGAGGAGGCGAGAGTCCCCGGACCAACGAGCGCGGACCCGGCGGAAGTCATTGGCGCCGGCCTCGACGCCGAATTCGGCGCCGCTGTCGATCGTTGGCGTGAGCACGTTGACGATGCCGTGCAGCGCATTCGACCCGTAGAGCGCGCTGCCTGGGCCGCGTACGATCTCGATCGCCGAAGCTTGCTCCGTGTTCAGTTCGAAGAGTTGGTTCACGTTGCAGAAGCCGGCGGGGCGGGTAGGGATGCCGTCTTCGAGCGTCAGGAACGCGCCGCAGGACCCTGCCCCGGTGAGGACCGGAGAACGAATCGCCGCCAGACTCTCCTGGCCGCTGCCTCGACTGAGCCAGACGCCCGGCACGCGGGTGAACAACTCGTGGAGATGCTGGTGCCGCACGCCGTCGATGTCGCCGCCACGGAGGCGCTCTACGTTGCCCACGTGCTCCAGCCGCGGCTGCTCGCGGCGCTGGCTGGTAACGACGATCTCGTCCACCAGCGCATCGTCCACGCTGTCCGCCAAAGACGGTTGCGGCGCTCCCGCTGCTGCGATGAGCAACAGCAGCGAGAAACGGGGGTATAAGCTGGTGTGCATGGATCGATTGGATTCCAAAAACTGCCGGTCATTATAATCCGTGCAGCATCCTACCAATGGCCGAGGCCGCGCATGCGCAGTTCAATCACTTTTCTTTGTTTCATATTGATTTTGTCAGCCGCAGGACCGTCACTCGCGGAGGACCGCGACGGCGGCGACCGCCTGCGCGTCGGCCTGGTATTGGGGGGCGGTGGCGCACGGGGGGCGGCGCATATAGGTGTGCTCAAGGAGCTCGAGCGTCTGCGCGTGCCGGTCGATGTCGTCGTCGGTACGAGCATGGGCGCGATCGTCGGCGGGCTTTATTCCGCCGGCATGACCCCGGAAGAACTCGAGGAACTCGTGTCCGAGCTCAATTGGGTCGAGGCGCTCGACGACAGCCCGTCACGTGACAATCTGAGCTTCCGGCGCAAACAGGATGACGTGCAGTTCCCGATCGACTTCGATCTGGGGTATCGCGACGGCGAGTTCCAGCTCCCGCAAGGCGTCATCCGTGGACACAATCTCGATCTCATACTCCGCGAACTGACGCTGGACGTATCCGGCGTCGAAGACTTCGACGCGCTCCCAGTACCGTTTCGGGCGATTGCCTCGGATCTCGTCACTGGCGAAGCCTGGGTTATGGGCTCGGGCGACCTTGCCACGGCGATTCGAGCAAGCATGTCGGTTCCTGGCGTGTTCGCTCCCGTGAGTTTCGACGACCGGCTTTTGGTCGACGGCGGCCTCGTCGGTAATCTCGGCGTCGACGTGATTCAGGAGATTGGCGTGGACGTGATCATTGCGGTAGATGTCGAGTTTCCGCTTTACAGCGAACAGGATCTCGATTCGTCGCTGGCAGTCTATGAGCAGATGATGACGATCCTGATCCGGAAGGACACGCTGCGTCAGATCGATCGCCTGTCGCCCCAGGATATCCTCATAAGGCCCGAGCTGGGCACCTTCGCGTCGACCGACTTTCCAGGCAGCCGCACGACCATCGAGCCGGGAGAGGAAGCCACGCGAGTGCACTCCGAGCGTCTGGCTGAGCTTGCGGTCAGCGAAGAGGAGTACGAGGCGTACCTGGCGAGCAGACAGGGCGTGCAGCCGATAGAAGGCACGGTCGACTTCGTGCGCATCGTCCACGACGATGAAGTCTCCTCGTCTGTCGTCGATCGACTGCTCGAGCTGGAGCCGGGTGATCCGATCGACCCGGAACGATTCGCGGCCGAGGCAGAACGGCTCTATGGGCTGGATCTGTTCGGCAGCGTCGGCTATCGATTGCTGCGCGACGGCGACAGAATCGGTGTGGAGTTCCGCGCTCGGCCGAAAGACTGGGGGCCGAGTTTCCTTCAGTTCGGCATGAGCATCGAAGACGACTTCGAAGGCTCGACAGCATTCAATCTGACGACCCGCGTCAGGCGGCCGGCGGTCAATACACTGGGAGCGGAATGGCGCACGGACCTGCAGCTCGGTACGGCGCCTCTGTTGCAGACGGAACTTTACCAGCCCGTCGGTTCCCGCTGGTTTATCGCGCCCAATGTGCGTGCCGGGCAAAGAAATCTCAACGCGTTCGCGACGGACTCGGCCGTTGCTCGATTGCGCCTGTCCGAGGCGGAGTTGCGGATCGATGCGGGTGCGGAAATCGGCACCTTCGGCGAGTTCCGAAGCGGACTGTTTCGAGGTGTCGGTGAAGGCCGCGTCAAGGTCGGCGATCCGTCCATCGAGAGTTTCGACTTCGATACCGGCGGCGCCTTCGCCGCGCTGCGATTCGATACGCTCGATGCGTCTCAGTTCCCGAGGCGCGGTTTGCGATCCGAGCTCAGGTGGACGTTGTCACGGCCCGGCCTCGGTGCCGACAGCGACTTCGATACCGTCGAGGCAGACATCACGACGGTTTGGAGCCGAGGCAAGACCTCCATTACCCTGGGGCTCGACTATGCCACCACGCTCGAGTCGGACGGGGCCATTCAAGACTTCTTTCCGCTCGGCGGGTTCCTGCGCTTGTCGGGACTCGACCGAGGGCAGATCAGCGGGCCACATGCCGCGCTTGGACGACTGGTCATCTATCGCCGCATTGGCAACACCGCGGGAGGACTGTTCGAAGTGCCGATCTATCTGGGTGCTTCCGTCGAGGCCGGCAACGTCTGGCAAAGTCGAGACGACATCAGCTTCGATTCAATGATCACGAACGGCAGCCTGTTTCTCGGCATGGACTCGATTCTGGGCCCCGTATTCCTGGCCGCGGGCTTCGCCGAGTCCGGGGAAACCAACTTCTATCTTTTCGTGGGTTCGACGCCGCGCTAGCGATCAGCGGACGATCTTCTCCAGGATCTGTGTCGGGCTGTCGGTCGTGCGGTAGTAGCCGTGCCGCGCCGCCATATCGTCGAAGGCGCGATCGCGTTCGTCTTCGCTCGGATACCAGTGCAGCCGTTCCCAGTCGTCGCCCAGGACATTACGCAACGTGTCAGCGGGCGGCAGCGTCACGCGAATGCCAAAGCGGCGCTCCTGGTTTGCAGCGCTCGGGTCTACCAGATTGTGCGGGTGGCAGTAGTCCAAGGATCGTCCTCAAGTCGATTGTGCGGATTGGAGTATACCCAATTAGAGATTCCCCCAAGACGCCCCCGATGTCTCAGCGATAGCCTCAGCCGACCGCGCCGCGGTCATCCGCGCCTTCCCGATCGGCCCAGCCGAGCAGCCGGCGAGTCACGAACAGGTACACCGGTTTGACGGTCCGTCGCCACGCGCGTGACGGCAACGAGGGATTCTCGAGTATGCGACGCTCGCGGGCGGTCAGCGCCTCGGGACAGTAGCTGCGCTTGTGCTTCAAAAGGTGTCTTAGGTCTTCGTACGCGAGCGCGCGAAACAGGCGGCCGCGTCGTCGCGGTGCCCATCCCAGTTGGAAATCGAGAAAGGCGGGTCTTCCATCGTCGGTTACGAGGAGATTGGGCTCCTTGGCGAGGTCGTTATGCACGACCCTGCGCCTGTGGAGGACTCTGAGCAACGCCATTGCCTGACGATAGTAGTCGAGATTTCGGGGCCGGGCAGTCTGCATTGGCTCCCCCGGAATGTAGCCGCGAACCAGTTGAGTGCGGGAGTGCTGTAGCAGGTCGGGGACCCCGTCGACATCGTCGAGCGCTGCCAGGACGCGCGCTTCGCGACGCAACAGTGCGCGCGCGAGCCAGCGAAGCCAGATTGAGGCTGATGCAGTATCTCGCAGAATTGTGATGCGACCCGCCAAAGAAATCAGCCGAACCTCGCCGAAAAGGTCTTTTTTTAGTAGCCTGCTATCGGTCATGTGGTGTCCTGATTGGCGGCCTGCGCGTACGCTCGGCCGATAGAATACCGCTCGTCGAGTTTCGGAGCAGCGTATGTCAGCTGGCAGTGACGACAATAGCGCATCGGGTCGCGAACAGCCCGCCGGCGAATTTTTCAGCGTCGGTACGCCGCTGCATGCCGTGCGTGCCGGCTATATCAAACGTCGCGCCGACGATCTGCTCTACGAGGCGGCGGTCGCCGGACGCTACGCCCACATCATAGCGCCTGATCGCACCGGTAAATCCAGCCTCGTTGCCGCGACTCAAGCCCGCCTCGAGTCGCAGGGCTTCATGGTCGCGATCCTCGATCTCGAACAGATCGGCGAGAGCGGCAAGGACGCCGGACGTTGGTACTACAACGTCGCGTATCGCCTGTTGAGGCAGCTTCGCATTCGTTTCGATCTGCAATCGTGGTGGCAGGATAAGGCCATCCTGAACAATCGGCAGCGGCTTCAGGAATTCTATGCCGAAGTCATTCTGCAAAACGTGCAGCAGCGCGTCGTCGTCTTCGTCGATGGTATTCATTGCATCGAGGAGCTCGAGTTCGCAGACCAGCTCCTCGCCAGCATTCGATCGGCGCACAACGCACGC
>CALZMR010000055.1:3501-15874 GCA_945788575.1 uncultured Woeseiaceae bacterium | reverse complement strand
CGTGACCCATATTGTCGATAACGTCGAGCCGAGAATCCGGAATGCTTGCCGCGATGTCCAGGCTGCCCTGATACGGCGTGAGGCGATCCGATTTGCCGTGGATAACGAGCGCCGGTGAACGAACCTGGCGTGACCACCTTCTCAGATCCCCGCTTGCGACAATCGCTGCGATCTGGCGCCTGACGCCGGCGGGATAGCTGCAACGATCGAACGAGCTGATCACCAACTCTCGGAACTCGGTCATGTCCCGGCCGCCTTCTTTCGTGCCGAGCATGTCCCACAAGCCGATCGTTCGCTCGATGACCTCTTCGCGCGACAGGCCTGCCGATCGTGTCGCCACGATCTCGCGAACGATCTCCGGATCGGCCTTGGGCAATGAGCGCCGATTAGTCGACGACATGATCGTGGTGAGACTATGGATTCGCTCCGAATGTTCGGCGGCGAGAATCTGCGCGATCATGCCGCCCATCGAGACGCCGATCAGGTGAGCGCGGTCTATGCCGAGTGCATCGAGCACGCCGACACTGTCGTCCGCCATGTCGCTCAGGTTGTACGGAGCGAGCAACCAGCCCAGACGAACGATGCCCGACATGATCGACAGGTGCGGCGCTGGCGCGTGCTCCGATTCGAGCTTCTCGGAGAGCCCGATGTCACGATTATCGAAAGTGACGACATGGTAGCCGGCCGATACGAGAGGCTCGATGAAGTCTTCAGGCCAGTGGACCAGCTGTGCCGCCAGACCCATGATCAGGAGCACACTGGGATTCGAGGCATCGCCGTGTTGCTCGACCTCGATTTGCAGCCCGTTGGCTTCGACAAGTGGCACGTCGCGTAACTCCGGCTACTGCAGAGTCGGTCGATCGTCCGACCGCTTCTTCGTCTTGCGCTTCTTCGTCTTGCGCTTCGCGCCGTTACCCGCCGAGGGCTCTTTTGCAGCCATCGCTGCTTTTTCCGCCGCTTCGGCCAATGCAATGTACTCGGCCCAGGATTCCTGCATGCAGCTTGCGTAGAACGCGGGGTCCGGCAGCATCTCGCGACAGGCCGTGATGGTGAGCCGCAGGTGGCCGCAGTAGCTGGTCACCGCGTGGAACAGCCCCATCGAGTCCATCACCGGCCCGATACCGCAGGACGTAACCATTCGCGCACCCGCCATGTAGAGCGGAACGGGCGGCCCGGGAACGTTGGTGACGACCGTATTGAACATCGGGCTGAGCTGGTTGGCGAGCCCAAGTCGCGAGTACAGCCTGGTCGCGACGCCGGACAACATCGCCGGTGCGAGTTTGGACACCTCCGACAACTCACGTGCGCCGACGGCGTTGGATGCCGTCTTCGACTTCATGGCGGCATCGTGTGTGAACTGGAGCCGCTCGAGCGCGTCCGGAATATCCGTACCCAACGGGATACTCATGGCGGACACTTGATTACCCAGCGATCCCTGCTCCATTTCCTTGCGCACGGAAATGGGAGCCATTGCGACCAGTGAATCCTCCGGCAGCTCGTCTTTGCTCTCCAGATAGCGATGCAGGCCGCCGCCGACAACAGCGAGAACGACATCGTTGACGGTCGCATCGGCAACCAATGCGCGGATTTTTTTGACCTCGCCCAGGCTGGCTTCGACGCTCTCGATCGCGCGCTGGCCGGAAACGACTCCGTTGAAGCGGGTCCTCGGAACAGTACGTCCGAACAACCTGAAATCGTCGCGACTCAATCCGACCGCGTACTTGAGGGCACCAGGCGCCATGCGGCCTGCATGGATAACTGCCTGCCACGGTTTGATGAGGTTATTGAAGCCGGCTCTCGCAACCTGCTCGAGTGCACCGACTTCGCGACGGCGGCGCGGCAGCGTCTCGTACGGCTCGACTTGGTCCTCAGGCTGCAGAGAATGTATCGCTTCCGAAATCTTCACGCCCGACATGCCATCGATCGCGCAGTGATGAATCTTGACAACGATCGCGTAAGACCCTTTCGGCACATGCGGGATATTGTCGAGACCTTCGATGACCGTCATTTCCCAGAGCGGTTTCGACAAGTCCAGAGGACGAGCGTGAAGTCGCGCGACCTGGATACAGAGCTGACGCCAGTCGCCCGGCTGCGGCAGCGCAATGTGCCGAATGTGGAATTCGATGTCGAATTCCCGATCATCGACCCAGTAAGGCCGATCGAAATCCAGCGGCACCTGCTTCAGTTTCTGGGTGAAGGTCTTGGCCCGATGCACGCGGTCTTCCACGTGCTTCATGATGTCCTTGAGCCGAACCTCGCCACCGGGCGCCGACGACGGATCGTAGATCGTGCAGGCGCCGATATGCATCGGCGTGCGTGACGATTCGGCCGCCAAAAAGAACGCATCGAGACCCGTCAATTGATCTGGAGCCCATGCGTCGATGAGTTTTCCTAGCGATCCTGCCATGCGCTTCTATCTCTGACCCGAAGGAACCGGCGCGTCTGAAACGGCAGCCGAACTAGTCATGATAGCGAATAGCGGCAGAACGACAACCGCCTTCGGCATTTTGCCGTCCAGCGCCTGTGGCCGAGAAAATCGGCGGATTGCCCATAATCGGGCATGTTGCGCCCTGTTTTGGGACTTCGGACACATTTATATCTAAAAATCAATGACCTAGGGGGCACTCAGGTCGTGTATAGTTGACGGATGGCCAGCGAAAGCACCAGCTCCGCCGAAGCGCTCACCGAAGAATCCGAGGTGAAAGCGCCGTCCTGGCTGCTCGCGCTGCTCGAGATTCCGAGAGCGCTGTCAGAGGCGACCACGCTGATTCCGGCGCGTTCGATGCTCAGCGGACTTCCGCAGGGAGACGGGCATGCCGTCATGACGATTCCCGGGTTTCTGGCAACCGGAAGCTCGATGCGGGTCGTCCGCAAATACCTGGAGACCTGGGGCTACGGCGCACATTGCTGGGAACTGGGCCGTAACAAAGGCCTGAACCGCCAGTTCGATCTCGAAGAAATGCTCGATAAGCGGCTTCACGAAGTCTATGAGCGCGAGGGCGAGAAAGTCAGCCTGGTGGGATGGAGCCTGGGCGGACTGTTTGCGCGAGAACTGGCCCGCCGTTACCCCGACCTGGTGCGTACCGTCATTACGCTCGGCAGCCCGATCGGCGATCCTCGTGCGACCAACGTTTGGCGATTATACGAAACGGTTTCTGGCATCAGTCTCGATGACCGCGAGATCCGCCGGCGAATCGAGTCTTTCCGCGCGCCTATAGAGGGTGTATCGATGACCGCGGTCTACAGCATGACGGACGCGGTTGTGTCATCCGAAATTGCGCAGATTCCGCCCGGGCCGTTGGTCGAAAACGTTGGCGTCAAGGCCAGCCACATCGGCATGGGATTCAATCCGGCAATCCTCTACGTCATCGCCGATCGCCTTCGGCAGCATCCGGAGAGATGGCGTCCGTTCGAGATCGAAGGCCTGCTGGCCAAAGTCCTCTATCACTAGATTGCCCCGCGCTCGCCAATCGGTGAGGCAGCGTTATACCCGATAATTTTCCGCGCCCCGCCAGAACGGCGGCTTCTAGGCATCCGGAAACTGATACTCGGCAAACTGATCCCGTAGCGCCAGCTTGTTGATCTTGCCCGTCGCCGTGTGCGGTAACTCGTCGACGAACACGACATCGTTCGGCTTCCACCACGACGCCACGCGACCGTCGAACCATTCCAGCATCTCTTCTTTGCTGACGCTATCGGAGTCCTTGGCCACGGCGATCAACAACGGTCGCTCCGTCCACTTTGGATGATTGCGGCCGATCACGGCGGCTTCCGCGATTTCCGGATGGTCCACCGCGGCGTTCTCGAGGTCGATAGAGCTGATCCACTCACCGCCGGACTTGATAACGTCTTTGGTCCGATCCGTAATCTGCATCACGCCGTTCGGATCGATCGTGGCCACGTCGCCGGTGTCGAACCAGCCGTCTTCGTCCAGCGGACTGCCCTGACCCTCGAGGCGGAAATAGTTACTTGCGACCCACGGGCCGCGAACCTTCAGCGTGCCGAACGCAACGCCGTCCCATGGCAGGGGATTGTTATCCTCGTCCGTGATGCGCATTTCGATTCCGAAGACGCCGCAACCCTGTTTGATCTGCAAGTCATAGCAGTCTGCTTTCGACAGATCGCCCATATCCGGCTTGATCTTGAAGACCGTGCCGAGTGGACTGGTCTCGGTCATACCCCATCCCTGGTGAACCGAGACGTTGTGCTTCTGGTCGAAGTCCTCGACGATCGAGCGAGGACAGGCCGCACCGCCTACGCTCACGCGATTCACGCTCTTGATCGTGTTACCCGACTGCTCGAGATAGGCGAGTAACGCGAGCCAGATCGTCGGCACGCCTGACGCGACGGTGACCTGTTCCTGTTCGATGAGCGCGTGCAGCACTTCGCCATCCGCCATCTTCGGGCCCGGCATGACGAGTTTTGCGCCGACGAGTGCCGAACTGTAGGGAATGCCCCATCCGTTCACATGGAACATCGGCACGACCAGCAGAACACAGTCGTGCCCCGAGAATGCCAGCACGTCGGGCAGACAACCGGCATAGGCATGCAGGACGATGGAACGATGACTGTAGAGAACGCCTTTGGGATTGCCGGTCGTGCCGGAGGTGTAGCAGAGTGCGGATGCCGTGTTCTCATCGAATTCGGGCCAGTCGAACTCATCTGACTCCCCGGCGATCAGCGTCTCGTAACAGATCACGTTCGGAATCTTGCTCTCTGGCATGTGCGCCTCATCGGTCATCACGACGACACCCTCGACGCCGTCGAACGCGGGCCATAGCGCTTCGACCAGAGGCATGACGAGAGGATCGACGAACAGATAGCGGTCTTCGGCGTGATTGACGATGTAGCTGACCTGCTCGGGATACAGGCGCGGGTTGATCGTGTGGCAGACCATGCCGCTCCCGGACAGCGCGTAGTAGAGTTCGAAATGCCGATGATCGTTCCAGGCCAGCGTACCGACGCGATCGCCGGCCTCGATCCCCAGCCGCTTGAGCGCGTTAGCGAGCTGGCGCGTGCGCTTGAAGGCCTCGCGGTAGTTGTACCGTTGATTCGGGTTATCGAGCGTCACCGAGACAATCTCGCGCTCCGGATAATTCGCGTCGGCAAACTTCATCAGCGACGTGATCAGCAGCGGGGTATCCATCATCAGGCCTTTCATAGGAACTCTCTCTTCTCGTTATTCTCTTTATATAGTGCACCTGCGGGTGGGCGCACTCTTGTTCGGTCTCAACCATACATTACCAGCGAGTGTTCCGTCATGAGCCCGCCCCTGCGTGACTGCTGGAACAGCCTGCCGTGAAGATTGGCCTCCAGGTCCTGAGTGTGCCTGGAATTGTGGACGGCTATACTTTGCTGGAACGCGGATTATCGCGCCGAGTGGAAACACAAGCCCATGCGTGTTTTTCTGTCCTACTCCCGAAGTGACCATAAGACCGTCGAGCGCATCAAGGCTGCTTTGAACGCTGCGGGATACGACACCTTTCTCGACACCGATAAGCTGCCCATGGGCCAGGAATACAACGCCAGAATCAAACGCGCTGTCGACAGTTCCGATCTTTTCGTGTTCCTTGCGAGCGAGAACTCGGTGCGGCCCAACTCCTATGCGAAGATCGAACTCGGCTACGCCGAGGACAAGTGGCGTAATCCCGCCGGCTACGTGCAACCTATACTCATAGACGGCTTTGAGGCCAATGACCTGCCCGCCTACATCCACCCGATAGGCGGACTCGAGGCCGATCGCAATGTCGGAGCACGGATCGTGGGCTGGGTGGAGCAGCGAGCCAAGGGTCTCGACCCCGATGGCCCGGACGACAACTCGCCACAAGGACGCCTGGCGCGTTGGGCACGTCTCGCGCAGCCGCCGGTTGGTGGAACGCAGAGAGCCTTTGTCGGGAGAGGGCTGATCGGCGTTGTGGTCGGAGCAGCCTTCATCGGCTTCGGGCTTGTCTGGTCGGCGATGGGCACCGACTTTCCGGGACCTGATATGGCGCCGGTCGGATGGCTGATTGCCGCGGTCGGCCTGGGCGTGGTCATTTATTCGATAAGAATATTCGTGCAGGGGATGCTCGGTTCGAGCAAACCGGTCGCCATCGTCGTCCTCGATCGCGAAACGAGCGAGAACAAGGTGACGCTAAAGATCGAGACTCTCGACGGCAAACGGCGAAGTCTCACACCGATCAGGTCCGGTGCGAGGAACGCACACACTGGCGATCTGGGCTGGGCCTACATCCGTGGCGGCCTGCTCATTCAATTCGTTTCGGTAACAGCCAGATCCTGAACCGACGCGTGCAGAGGCGCTTCGAACGTTGTTGCCGCAAGAAATAAGGAGCATCAGTGACATTGAAATTCGTTCAGTACAGTCTGAAAGATCAGGTTGCCACGATCCGAATTGACGACGGCAAGCGCAACGCGCTATCGCCGCAGGTGCTGGGCGAAATCTATCAGGGGCTGGACCGCGCCGAGTCGGACCGCGCACTCGTCATCCTCACCGGCCGCGAATCGGTGTTCTCGGCGGGTTTCGATCTCAAAGTGATGAAACGCGGCGGCATGAATGCGCTGCGCATGCTGGGATCGGGCTATGCGCTGACCGCCCGCGTGCTGCGCTATCCCTATCCGGTCATTGCCGCCTGCAACGGTCACTCGCTGGCGATGGGCTTATTCCTGATGCTATCCGCTGACTATGTCATCGGCAGTCGCGGCGACTTCAAGATCGCCGCCAACGAAGTAGCCATCGGCATGCCGATGCCTCGTGTCGCATCAGCGGTTCTGCGCAATCGACTGGACCCGGCCGAGTTCCAGCGCGCCGTTGCACTAGCCGAATACTTCGACGTCGATGCCGCACTAAGCGCCGGATTCTTCGACGAGCTCGCAGACCCCGCGGAATTAATGACTCGCGCGACAGCACTTGCCGATGGATTCAAGGCTCTCGACGCTCACGCGCACAAACTCTCCAAACGCAGAGTCCGGGCCGCGCTGGTTCGCAGAATCCGATTCAGCCTTCCGCTCGACATCATCGAAGCCGCCTGGATCGGAGTACGCCGCTCAGGTCGTAGATGACCTTCTGAATAACTATGGGCTAACGCGAAACGCTGGCCTCGAGCTCGCAAGTCATGCCATCGATGCGCGCGCGAGCCAGCGCACTGATTACGCAGCGACCCGTGCCGTCGTTCGGATCGACACTCGACGAAGCGATGCGCCCGTCTTCGATCGTAAGCGTGACGCGGCGAGTGTCCGACCCGCCCAAACACTGGCGAAGGGGCGCGGCCGCTGAGCCGAAAGCCACCGTGAGTTGAAGCACGCCGCAAGACGAACGGACGTCGCTGAAGGTGGCGGTCTCGTTGCCCTGACCGATCTGCATCGAGCCGATGCTGGTCGTCGCCGTCGAATCACCATCTTCGTCGGGCGCTCCGCCGAAGCTGAATGAAAAATTCTCCGCGCTCGTCGACCATCCCGAGCTCTCCTCCTCAGGGGGCTCTTGCCGCATACGACTCCTAAGCAGCTCGAGATTCTCACACGAGTACTGGAAACCACCCTGGCAGGCTGTTTCGAAGAGAGCGATGGCGCGCTCGAGGTCCACGTCGAGGCCGCCGGTACCTTGAGCGTACGCGGCAGCGAGTTCACTGCAGAAGGGCAGGTAGCCAGCGTCACAGGCTCGCTCGAAATTCCGGTTTGCCGCAACCGCGTCGACCGAACCGCCCAGGCCATCACGCAACGCGAGACCAAGGTATCCGCAGCCCTCGGCGTCACCCTGATCGCAGGCCCACTCCACGAGGTTCCGCGCCTGCGCCTTGTCATCCTCGTCGCCTGGAAAGAGCGAGGACGCGTACCTCGTGCAGCCCGGCGCGAACCCGAGCTGACACGACCTTCCGAATGCCCGAATCGCCGCCGGCCGATCGACCGCTCCGCCTTGCCCGTAGAGCAGCGACCTACCCATGGCATGGCAACCCGACGGGCTGCCGCCCTCGCAGGCACGCGCCAGCAGCGCACGGCCCTGCGTGGCGTCCTCAGGATCGTCCGATTCGACCAGCGACGCTCCGAGATTGCGGCACCCTTCCCAAAAGCCGAGGTCGCAGCTACGGGTGCCTAAGGAAATGGCCCGCGAAATGTCCCTGGGAGCGCCCTCGCCATGGCTGAGCATGTATCCCGCGGCATTGCACGCTTCGCCGTCGCCTTGTTCGCAGGCGCGCTCGAAAAAACTCAGCGCGCGCTCCTGTTCGCCACGCTGCCTCGCGTCCAGACCTTGCTGGAAACAATTTGTGCAGCTCGCTTCGTCCGCGATAGCGGATGCCAGGCCAGTGACGATCAGCAAAATCGTTGTTCTTATTATCAACACTTTCCGCCTCCGCTCCATTCAGATCGTGGACACTAGTTTTGCTGCCGATGAATCCAGCGCAGCTGCAGACTGACCCCAATCAGAAACGCGATCAACAATCCGAGGTAGCACATCTTCAGAATCGGGTCTTCAATCGAGGTGAGAATCGGATCGCCAACGGGAAGCCGCATCAGGCCGTCGGTCACCGCGGGAATCGCGTGGAACAACAGCGTGGCCGTGTAGCTGAATGCCTGCAGATAGCGAGACAGTTTTCCGAATATGTTTGTTGTCGCAGCAACCGTACCTACCGCCAACGCAGCCAGCGTCATCACTGCAAGGACATGCGCCGGGCCAAAGAAACCATGCTGAAATATGGCAAGAGCCGTGCCGGCCGTAATCAATGTGGTCACGAGATAAATCTGGCTCGATCGCGTCTCGAGCGTTATCTCTTTGTGCTTGGCCAAGGCAACGATGGCGCTGAGAATGGCGACGATGCCCATGGCGGTATGAAACCAACCCAGTGGAGTAATCTCAGGCATGCGGGGTTCTCCTTCTTATTGTAAGCGCGATGCTAGCACGGGCCCGCGCCTCAGTTTCACTACGCTCCGGGCTGCTGTGTCAAAATGCCGTGTATCCAGCCGGCCGAGACGTGGCGAAACACTTGCAGGCAGCATCGCATCATAATCCGGGCTCATCGGTGAAGATCCGGCAATTCACACGAACCGTCATAACATGAGCGACGAAGAGACACTCGTACAGTCGCTGCTGAACACCGCCGCGTGGCCGCATGAGGTCCACGACCTGCGCGTAATCGAAACACACATATCGTGGGTCTTTCTGACCGGCGAATATGCTTACAAGATCAAGAAGCCGCTGAAGCTTTCCTTTCTCGATTTCTCGACACTCGAGCTGCGTCGACGCTGGTGCGCGGAAGAGCTGCGACTGAACAGTCGTTGGGCACCCAGGCTTTACATCGACGTCGTACCGATTGCCGGCAGCGCCAGAGAGCCGGAGGTCGGCGGCACAGGCGCGCCGATTGAATACGCGGTCCGTATGCGCCAGTTTCCGCAGTCGGCTTTACTGAGCGAGCGCCTGGCCAACGACTTGATCGACACTAAGGACATGCTCGAGCTCGCGGAGATGATCGCGGACCGGCACGGCAGTGCGCCGGTACATCGGGAGCCGCACTTCGGCAGCGGGGCGGCAATCGCGAAGCCGATGCGCGAGAACTTCCTCTACCTCGAGCCATCGCTGGATACGGATGTGCTCGCCGAGTTGACGCGCTGGACGGATCAGGAGATCGAGCGCAGCGAGTCCGTGATGGATAAGCGTATGCGCGACGGGTTCGTGCGTGCCTGCCACGGCGATCTTCACCTCCGGAATCTCGTCCAACTTGACGACGGCATCGTCGCATTCGACTGCGTGGAATTCAGCGACGAACTGCGCATACTCGACGTCATCAGTGACCTGACATTTCTCGCGATGGACCTCATCGCCAACGGCAGGTCCGATCTCGCGTGGACATCGCTCAATCGATATCTCGAAGTGTCCGGTGACTATGCCGGCATGCGACTGTACGGGCTCTACTACGTGTATCACTGTCTGATCCGCGCCAAGGTCGATGCGATACGCGCCAGCGAGCGCGGCGCCGGCGAAGAACGGGAACGCGACTCCGACCTGGAGGCGATGCGTCACTACAGCGACGTCGCGCGTCACTGGATCGGTCGTGCGGAGCCTGCGCTGATACTGATGCACGGCCTCTCCGGCAGCGGCAAGACGTGGGTATCGTCGCGGCTTCTTCAGTCGCTTGACGCGGTTCGCATTCGCTCCGATATCGAACGCAAGCGGATATTCGGCTACGAAGAACGCGCGTCGAGCGGCTCGGCACCGGGAGAAGGTCTGTATGACGCCGACAAGAGCGCAGCGACGCACCGGCACTTGCTCGATCTCGCGGGACACCTGCTGAATGGCGGTCACCGCGTCATTCTGGACGCGTCCTTTCTCAACGCCGACGAACGTCGTCGTGCCCTAGCCCTCGCTGCTGATCGCGGCGTGCCGTACGTGCTGGTTGACGTCGAGGCGCCGCCGGCGCTACTCCGGGCACGGATCGAGGCGCGACAGGCGGAGCGCAGGGATGCGTCCGAGGCCAGCCTTGACGTGCTCGAGCATCAGCTACAGCACTCACAAGCGCTCGACCAGGATACGGAAGGACCGGTTGTGCATTTCACGAGCCGCGACGATGGCGACCTGAAGGATCTCGTGCGATCGATCAAGGCGCTGATCGCCGCAGCCACCTGAACTGACGTCCAGCCGACTGTCAGAAGAATCAACGCAACCTTGCCGCAATTCCCTCGAGTGTCTCGGCGAGTGACGCGAACCGATTCACTGTTGCCGTGTCCTCGCCGTCGCCGTCGACGGCCCGCGCCAGCCGGCGCAGCGCGTTCGACGCATCGCGATCACGGCCGCCGCTCTCCAGCGCCGCCTCCGCGGCATTCAGTGTGGCATTGAGATCCGCCACAAAACCCTGCCCGAGTGCGTTGCTGCGACTCAGCTGATCGATGTACGCGCGCGCGACCACCGGTTCGGCCGGCCACGTGACCGGAAACTGCTGCTGCGGATTGAACACATCGCCTTGATCAGCGAGCGCTGCGGCGGCGATCTCGTTCTCGGTAAGAAACTCACTCGGTTCGAGTGCGAACACGTCGAGGCCGCGTGCGATCTCGGTGCCGTAAATGCGGCCGTCGTACCAGTACGTCGACCAATACCCGGCGAGGATGAGCGCCTCTTCGTGGACGGGCCCGCGATCGAAGTAGGCGATTTCGAACGGGTTCGCAGAGTCGGTGAAGTCGATGATCGACATACCGCCCTGGTACCAGGCCTGCACGAAAATGTCGCGGCCCGGCACCGGCAATACGGAGCCGTTGTGGGCGACGCAGTTCTCCTGCTCGACCTGCGGTGCCGGCAGCTTGAAATAGCCGCGAAACGCCAGCTCACCGTCAACGATGTCGTAGATCGCATCGGCGCCCCATTCGAGCGGATCGTAGGTACGGCAACGCGGCCGGCTGCCGCCGCCCCACTCATCGGTGAACAGGACCTTGGTGCCGTCGTTGTTGAACGTTGCCGAGTGCCAGTACGCGAAACCGGTATCGGTGACGTCGTCGATTCGCTCGGGATTCAGCGGATCGCTGATGTCGAAGATGATGCCGTTCCCCGAGCAGGCGCCTGCGGCGATGTTGCCGGCCGGAAATACGGTGATGTCGTGACACTGGTTGGTGATGTAGGTCTCCTGCGTGTCATCACCATGATCGCCGCCGCGCCAGAGCCCGCCAATCTGACCCGTCTCCGGATCGGCAAAGACCGTCGGGCTGTGCACGATGCGCGCACTCGCCGGATCTTCGACGGGAATCTCGATGACATCGATGCGGAACAGCGACGTGCGATCGTCGCCGGGGGACTCGTCGTAGCAACCCTCGAGTTCCTCCGTCTCGCGGACCGATGACGTGCCCGAGTTGTAGACGACGATCCGCTCGTCGTCCGCATCAACGACGGAGTGCGTGTGCGAGCCCCGGCAGGTTTGAACCTGACCGACCTGTACTGGACGAGCAAGATCGCTGATGTCGAAGATGCGCAGGCCGCGGAAACGATCCGGGCTGACGTCCTCGGTGATGCCCTCGAGGCCGCAGTCGACACGGCCGCGGGTCTGCTCGACAGACATGATGAGCAGGTCGCCAACGATGGAGACGTCGCCCTGCCCGCCCGGGCAGACGATCGAGCTGAACAGCTCGGGCACGCCGTCTTCGGCCAACTTGTAGACGTTAAAGCCGTGGTAGCTGCCGACGACGAGCGCATCGCCCGCAAAGGCCATGTCCGTATTGGAGAAACTCAGCAGCGGCGAACGCTCACCCCATTCCGTTTCCTCATTGCTTTGTTCGTCGTCTGTACGCTCGGCTTCCTCGGCTGCTTCGTCTTCCTCGTCCGCTTCGACGATCGGTGGAACACCGGCCGGATTGTCCGGATCGAAGAATCCGGGCGGCTTCGTCAAGGAGGCCACGAGGCGCA
>CALZMR010000055.1:2638-3471 GCA_945788575.1 uncultured Woeseiaceae bacterium | reverse complement strand
ACCGGCATCCGCGAAGCCGGGCGCGAGGCCCGCGCGCGGATCCGTCGACATCCCGACCAGCATCGCATTCATGCGTTCGATCTCGGCCGTCTGGTCTTCGACAATAGCGGTCGTAAAGTCGAGCAGGACCGGATCGTAGGCCGAGCCCGGCTGCTCCAGTAGTTCCTCAACCATCGTAATCGCGCCTTCGTGGTGCGGGATCATCAGTTGAAGGAACAGCTTGTCGAACTCGACACCCTCCGCGGCAGCGAGCTCGGCCATCTGTTCGGGCGTCGCCATTCCGGCCATCTCGTGCGACATGTGCATCGCGTGATGTGCGGTCGGATCGGGCACTTCTTCGCCGCGCTCGGCGAGCCAGCCCTGCATGAACGCGATCTCGTCAGCCTGCGAGGCGTCAATCTTGCCGGCGATGTCGATCAACTGCGGGTTGTTCGTGCGCTCGGCGACGAGCGCCGCCATCTGCACCGCCTGATTGTGGTGCGGGATCATGTCCTGCATGAAGCGCGCATCGTCCGGTGAGTAGCTGTTCTTCGCGATCTCGATCGCTTCCTCGGCGCTCAGCTCACGGGCAGCCTCCCCCGGCGCGCCCGGCTGAATGATGGGCACCTGAGCCAGAGCGGCGGCGGGCAATACAAGGAATACGGCGAAGATAGAGCGGGACAACAGCGAGCGGGTCATGGATAGCGCCTCACACGGTCGAAAAACGTGACGGAGGACTCTACCATGATGAGACTATGCGGATAATCGGCCGGAGACCGCCGATAGTCCGTGTTCGCGATCCAGTCTTGAACGACTCCAATGCGGGCGTCCCCTGCCCCATCAGCAGCTTGGCA
>CALZMR010000055.1:0-2587 GCA_945788575.1 uncultured Woeseiaceae bacterium | reverse complement strand
TGAGCGGAGTAACATGTCCGCATGAACAGATTTACGCTCTTGCTCATTGCTGCGACCGCCGCACTCTCAGGCTGCGGTAGCGAAGAACCCCCTCAGACTGGCCCAACCGCAGACCTGCTGCTCATCAATGCTGACGTCGTCACGGTCGACGAGACGATGCCGTATGCCGATGCTGTGGCTATCGAAGGCGACCGTATTCTCGCCGTCGGCAGCACTGACGAGATGCTCGCCTATCGCGACGATGACACCGAGGTCATCGATCTCGAAGGCCAGATGCTGATCCCGGGCTTCATCGAAGGCCACGGCCACTACACGAGCTTCGGTGGCTCACTGCTGATACTCGATTTCCGCTACGCGGAGAGCTTCGCGGACATCGTCTCGATGGTTGCCGAGGCCGCGGCCGAAACCCCCGCCGGTGATTGGATCGTCGGACGCGGCTGGCATCAGGATAAATGGTCGGTACGGGAAGACGTTCTGGTCGAAGGCCTGCCCGTGCACGATTCGCTGAGCGAGGCCACACCCGATCATCCCGTGATGCTGATCCACACCAGCGGACATGCCGTGTTCGTCAACCGATACGCGATGCGCCTCGTCGAACTCGACGAGACCACCGAACCGCCTGACGGCGGCGAGATCGTCAAAGACGAGAACGGAAGGCCCACGGGGATGATGCGCGAAGCGGCTCAGGACATGTTCCGCCTAGCCTACTCGGGCCATCAGGGACGCCGGCCCGCGGGTGTTGCCGAGGAAGAGATGCGGCGCATGATCACGCTCGCCGGCGAAGAGTCGCTGCGTCACGGCATCACGTCGTTCCAGGATCTCGGCACCACGTTCGCCGAAGTCGACCTGATCCGAACGATGGCCGAGGAAGGCAACCTGCCCGTCCGCCTGTACATGGCGTTCGAGGAACAGGCCGCGGACATGGCGGGCCGCCTCGACGAGTATCGAATGATCGGTCACGGCAACAACTTCCTGACCGTGCGCGCGATCGGCGAGAAGGTGCTCGACGGTGCGCTCGGCACCCATGGCGGCTGGCTGCTGGAACCGTATACGGACATGCCGCACAGCTACGGTCTGAACGTCGTGCCGGTCGAGGAGATCGAAGCCTCGGCGCGGCTCGCGGTCGAGCACGACTATCAGATGGCGATCCAGGGAATCGGCGACCGGGCGTATCGGGAGCTGCTCGACATCTACGAGACAGCGTTCGAGGCAAACCCCGATAGGACCGACTGGCGCTGGCGCATCGAGCATGCGCAGGTCATACACCCGGACGACATTCAGCGCACTGTCGATCTCGGCGTCATACCGGCCGTACAGGGCATCTTTGCCTGTTCGGACGGGCCGTGGGTAGAGGATCGCCTGGGCCCCGAACGCACCCGTGAACGCGGCTACATCTTCAACACGCTCGCAGAAGCAGGCCTTGTCCCGACGAATGGCACCGATCCGCCGGTCGACGAGATAAGCCCCGTCGCCAGTTTCCATTGCTCGGTGACTCGGGAACTGCCCGACGGCACGCTGTTCCAACCGCAGGAAGTGTATTCAAGTGAACGAGCGCTGTACTCGTACACGATGGGCAACGCGATCGCGGCCTTCGAAGAAGACATCAAGGGCTCGATCACGCCCGGAAAGCTCGCCGATCTCGCGGTACTGTCACAGAACCTGCTGACGGTCCCGGACGACGAACTACTCGATACGGAAATCGTGATGACCATTCTGGGTGGTGAGATCCGCTATCGCGACGGCGAGATCGTTCGGCGTTAGCAGGAGTGATGCCCGTCCCGTAGCATCGGAACATCTTGCGTAGTCTGTCCCGCGGAATTGCGGTCGCGTCGCTCGGGCGGAGCGTCGAGTCGCGTGCTCGACGGCGCCCGCTGTAGGGGTGTTGCCGGAGCAAGTACAGCGGGATCCGCGTATCGGCTCGCAACGAGTCGAGCAAAAATTTCAGATGCAACTATACTCACCGTTCAGGGTCCGGGAAAGGCATATGCAGCTGTGCAGCTCGGACTCCGCATTGATAAATCAATCTCGAAGAATTTCAACACTAAGGGGATGTGCATGAAAATCATTTTACGATTGGCAACCATACTTGTGGCCGCGCTGATCGCCAGCCCGGCGAGCGCGCAGTCTCAGGACACTTCGTACCTTGTCCTGCTAAACCAGAATCCCGGCGCCGTAAGTAACTTCGCAAACAACGTCGAGTCGGCTGGCGGGACGGTCACTTCGGTCATCGAGCAAATCGGCGTCGGCTTCGCCACCTCATCGGATCCGGATTTCAAGACGAACCTCGGCGGAATGTCCGGAATTCTGGGTGTCGCCCACAGTCTTCCGGTCGCGATGGAAGAGGACATCTATACCGAGCAGGGCCCGCTCGTAGGAACCAACCATATCGGTGAAGACGAGTTCTTCTACCCGCTGCAGTGGGGCCTCGACGCCGTCAATGCACCGGCCGCGTGGGACGCGGGTGCGACGGGCGCAGGCGTGCGCGTGGCGGTTCTGGACTCCGGAATCGATCACGACAACCCGGACCTCGCCCCGAATCTGAACGCGGCCCTGAGCCGGTCGTTCGTGCCCTGCTTCTACTTTAATT
>CALZMR010000054.1 GCA_945788575.1 uncultured Woeseiaceae bacterium | reverse complement strand
TGTAATCATGATCAATTCTCCTTACAGCTGCGCCACGTAGTCGGGCGAGATCAGGAACAGGTAGAGCCCGATACGCATCCGGATATTCGGGTCGTCGATGTCCGAGAGCACGCTGACGATCGCGGCCCGCGTTGCTGGGTCCAGCGTTCCAGCGGTGAAGACGAGGTCCATACGGTCGACGAGCGCCTCGACGTTCCCCGCCACCGGCTGGAAGTCGGAATAGCTCAGGGAGACCGTTTCGAACGGTGGCGGCGCATCGGTGACAAAGTCGCCCAGCAGCATGTAGTCGATAAGGTTCGACATGCCGACGACGGAGTTGCTGGTCGTAATCTGAAACTCGGGTGCGACCAGGTCAGCGCTGGCGATCTCGCCGGCCGGTGAGTGCGCTGGCAGGTAGAAGTTGAACACGCTCGGTGCTGACAATGGGTGCTGCTTGCCGAGTTCCTGTACGACATAGCCCGTATTGAAGATATAGCCGTCGTCGCTCGTAGCTCCCAGCTGACGGAGCGCGGATGCATAGCGAACCACCGGTTCGCGCAGTTTGCCGAAGTAGCTGTTCGCGTCAGGCGCCGCCGACGCTTCAGGGTCCAGGAGAATCGCACGGATCACGGCCTGCATGTCACCACGGACACCTGTTGTATCGCCGTTAAACGCTCTTGCGACTCGTTCTACGTATGCAGGAGAAGGATTCGACGTCACGAGCCGCTGGATGAGTTGCTTGCCGATGAAAGGACCGACGTTGGCGTGGTTGAACAGGTTGTCGATCGCAGCTTCGATGTCCTGCTCCCCGGCTTGGCCGGCGGGCACGACCATGCCGTTCAACAGGCTCTTGGGCCCGGGCTCGTGTTCCGCGTCGAACATCTGCATGTACGCGAAGAAGTTGGGGGCTGGATTGCCGAAATAGGCGTTCGGGCCGCCGTAGGAAAGCCCTGTAAAGATCTTTGCGAACTCCCGAATCTCGACGTTCGAGTACGTGGGTATCGGCTGCCCGGCAGTATCGAGCCTGAGACTGCCGTCGATGTTCAACTCGAACAGCCCGATCGAGAACAGCTGCATGACCTCGCGAGCGTAGTTCTCATCGGGGAACGTGTTGTTCGCCGGATCCGAGCGACGGTTGTTCACGTGACTCAGGTAGATCCCCATGGCCGGGTGCAACGACACGTCGCGCAATAGATCGCGGTAATTGCCGAAGGAGTTTGCAAGCAGCATGTCGTAATAGCCGCTCAGCGCAAACGGGTTAACTATCAGGTCGTCGACATTGTCCGAGACGACGAAGATCTGACTCAGCGCAAAGGCAACGCGTTGCCTCAGGAGATCGTCAGCGGTAACCGTGTGATGCCACCAGGCGAGCCGGCGCGACAGAATTAGGTACTCAATGTCCTGCTCGAAGGCAGCAAACTCTCCGGCTTCGCGACGTCGGACCAGATCGGCGACCAGCGGCGAGTGATCGGTAACCGGCGTGGCGAACTGCCGTTCGATCCATGCCTCGGCACCCTGTCTCGCAAGCGCATCGATCTCGCTCCAGGTAAGCCCGAACGTCGCCTGGCTGCCGAATCGCGATGCATCCGCAAGCTCGGCCGAGGTCGGCGGCGGTGGTGGCTGTGGCGGGGGAGGGGGTGCGGCACCGCCACCACTACCGCCGCCGCAGGCTGACAATACAAGTGCGCTGGCTACCAGAGTCGTCCAGAGCCGTAAAGATCGTGTCAGAAGTCGTGCCAGCATGGTCGGTCCCTCCCGCTTGCTTGGTGGATTGGTGCGAGGGCCGATGGATTGGTTTACCGGAAGTCGAGAAACTTGCTGGCCGCCTAATAAGCGTATAAGTTACACATTACTTTACGTACCTAGTACACTAAATGTCTGGTCCATACGTCTACGAGTACCCGCACCCCGCGGCAACAGTCGATATCGCGATTTTCACGGTTCGCGACGATTCATTACGTATCTTGTTGATTCGTCGGGCAAACCCGCCTTTTCAGGGCGTCTGGGCATTGCCCGGCGGCTTCGTCGGGATCGACGAGAGTCTGAAGCACGCCGCCTGGCGTGAGCTGCGCGAGGAAACCGGGATCAATGCGGCGTATCTGGAGCAGTTCTATACCTTCGGACACCCCAAGCGAGATCCGCGGGAACGAATCATCACGGTCGCCTACTTCGCGCTTCTGCCGTCCGACAAGCTTGACGTCGAGGCGGGCTCGGACGCACAGCGCGCCGACTGGTTCAACGTCGATGAGCTGCCGGAGCTGGCATTCGATCATCCGAAGATAATTTCCCGTGCGCTCAGTCGCTTGGATGAGAAGGTCGTCCACTCGAGTGCCGTATTCCAGCTATTGCCGAAGACCTTCACGCTGCCGGAATTACAACGTGTCACCGAGCTGATTCGTCGCGAATCCGTCGACCGGCGTAACTTCCGAAAGAGGATGCTGTCTCAAGGGCTCATCGAAGCCACAGGCGAGCTTGCTCGACGTGGCGCGCACAGGCCCGCCAAGTTGTATCGCGCTCGTGTCAGTGCTTGAGTCCTTGCTGGCGCCGCGTTTCCCTGGGAGCAGGGCGTCGCAATTTTGAGACACTTGGCGAGTTCGCCAATACATGCGACAGTCTTTCTCGATCCGGTTGCGCAGACCGGGCAACCGGAACGATTCCGGAACCGTGAACCAATCGCCAATTCCAGCATTTTTTTGCGCGATTTATGGTGAATGGAAGCATTTGGGCGTCGGATTCGCTCCATAGTTACCGGGCGAATTGAGCAGCAGCAACAGAGCATTCGAGAGATGCCGGCAAGACAAACCTGGTTTGGCGATCAGGCGTTTGGCGATAGCGCCGACGCGCTGGTCACAGTGGCCTACAAGTCTCACGAGGACGCGCTCAGTTTCCTCGAAGACTCGCTCCAGACCGACAAGGGTCTGGGTGCGCTGCACGGACCCAAGTTGTCCGGCAAATCGACTGTAGCGCGTCGTTTCGCGGCCAGACTGCCCCGCGACGCGGCCGTAGCGAACGTCGACGGTTCCCGTGTCAAACCGCGCGAGTTTCTCGCGACGATGCTCACCCAGTTCGGATACGACGCCGGACTTCAGTCTCACGAGGAACTCGTCAAGATGATGCGCGTCGTCGCTATTCAGCAGACGCGTTCGGCGCAGCCGCTGGTGCTGATCGTTGACAACGTCGACCGAATGTTCCCATCGACGCTGCGCATTTTGAATACGCTGGCCGACATCCGAGTCGACGACCGCTACGCTATCCGCATCATCCTCACCGGTGGCCCAGGCCTGCGCGCCTTGCTCGAGTCGGCCGGAATGATGAAACTCGCGAAGCGCAGGGTCGGGGACTTCGAGTTGAAACCGCTGGCACTGCACGAGGCGCTTCTCTATCTGCATGCACGGCTACAAGCCTGTGGCGTCGCGAACGCGGACACGGTGTTTCCGCTCGACGTCTGCGATCGACTGTATCAGCAGTCTGGCGGCTGGCCCGGACTCATGAACAAGTACGCGCGCGAAGCCATCAGCCGTGCAACGTCGTTCCCGCTGCGCGTCGCTGATACTGAGGGCGATACCGAGGCCGAGGAGATGCCGGACGATTTGCCGGTACTCGGGGCCGACGCGGCAACCGGACCGCTGCCACCGCGCCTGATCGTTACGCGGGACGGCGAGAATCTCGTGGATCACAGGGTTTCCGACAAGAAGACCCTGATCGGTCGCTCCGATTTTGCCGATTTGTCCATTGACGATGGCTTCGTCAGCAAGATGCACGCCGTACTCATCCTGTATTCCGACGCGCTGGTTCTCCTCGATCTGAACAGCGCCAACGGGACGACCGTCAACTCGGTCAATGTCAGGAGTACGATTCTGCAAAGCAACGACGTGATCTCGCTCGGTCATCATCGGATCAAGATCATCAACGCGCCGGCGATCAGCGACGAGATGAAGAAGCTTCTCTCGGCACCGGACACGATCAAGATGAAGAACCTCGTGGACCTGCGAGCGCGGAAGACCGCGCGTCTTGGATCGGCAACCGGTCAAAACCGGGGCTGACACCAGGCCTTCCAACCGATATCTTTGACAATCGCCGGTCAGGGTCGGCGTCGCGCGCGTGTTTCCACCGCAATCGTCATCGAGGTCATTTGAATGAATTACCGCAAGGTCGGCAGGGCTGGCATCCAGGTCAGTGAACTGTCGTTCGGATCCTGGGTCACGTTCCACAATCAATCCGGTATAGACGATGCGGCAGCCATGATGGCGGCAGCATTCGATGCCGGTGTTAACTTTTTCGATAACGCCGAAGTCTACGCGGGCGGGAAGTCCGAGGAGATTATGGGCGCCGCCCTAAGAAAGCTTGGCTGGCGTCGCGGCAGCTACCTGATATCCACTAAGCTCTATTGGGGCATGCACGACAGCCCCAACGAGAAGAACACACTGAACCGGAAGTACCTCATCGAAGGCATCGACGGTTCCCTCGAGCGCCTCGGCCTCGACTACGTCGACATCCTGTACTGTCACCGCGCCGATCCGACCACCTCGATCGAAGAAACGGTGCGCGCGATGCATACGATCATCGAGACTGGTCGCGCATACTACTGGGGCACGTCGGAATGGTCCGCGTCGGAAATCATCGCGGCGATCGAAATCGCGGACCGCCACCATCTGCACCGGCCCGTCGTCGAGCAACCGATCTACAACCTGTTCGCGCAGCATCGCCTCGGGACGGCTTACGATCGCGTCTACGAGGAGTACGGTTACGGGTCGACAACATGGAGCCCGCTGGCGTCAGGCCTGCTAACCGGCAAGTACAAGGACGGAATCCCGGAGGGCAGCCGCGGCTCTCTGAGTTCCATGGACTGGCTAACGTCGGAGCTGACCGACAAGGATCGATTGACGAGGGCTGCAGCGCTCGAGCCGCTGGCTGCGGACATGGGCGCATCGCTTGCTCAGTTCTCATTGGCGTGGTGTCTGCAAAATCCGCGAGTGAGTTCGGTCATCACGGGCGCGAGCCGAGTAGAGCAGGTCCACGAGAACATGAAAGCCATGCAGTTCGTCGACAAGTTCAGTCCCGATCTTCTCGCAGAGATCGACCGCATCTTCGACCAAGAGTAGCGTCAGCACTATTCTATGTTGCGTGAACTGTGTTTCTGGGGCGCCATCCCGTTTCTGATACCGCAGGCAATGCACGTCAGGCGGACGGCGCCGCGCTTTGCAGGTGCAGCCGGGTCTCCGTTTGGAGTGGTCGGCGAAGGGGAGGACCTGTCGCTGCTCGCCATCGGCGATTCCATCATCGCTGGAGTCGGGGCTACTGATTTCTCGGCTTCGCTCGTCGGGCGAACGGCCGAATCCTTGTCCGGCAAACTAAGCCGACGAGTCGACTGGAGGGCGCACGGCAGGGTCGGCGCAAGGTCTGCGGACGTCCTCGATGACTTGATTGAGCAGGCCGGTTCGAAACGCGCTGACGTGGTGCTCGTGTCGGTCGGCGTCAATGACGTAACGGGGTTGCGAACGACCGGATCGTGGATCCGGAATCTTCGCTCCATTCTCACTCGCCTTCGTGAGCACTCGCCCGACGCCGTTATCGCGCTCAACGGGCTTCCACCGCTGTCGCAGTTTCCGCTGCTGCCGCAGCCGCTGCGCGCCGTCATCGGCCTTCGAGGCCGTACCTTCGACCACGCAGCTCGCAGCGTAATCGGCGAGAATGCGGGCGTAATACACGTGCCTATCGAGTTCGAGACGAGTCCGGAGAAATTCTCCAACGACGGCTTCCACCCCTCCGAGGCGAGTTACGTCGACTTCGCCAGTACCGTCGCGGACGCCGTTATCGCCGAACTCGCGGTCTGAGCCGGGAACGGTTCAGCCGACATTCACGAAAATTTCAGTTTCTGTTAATCGCCGCGGGACTACGCTGTGCACGAGGGTAGGGAAATGCCCTCGAGTCTTCGTAAGTCGAGCGACGAGGAAATTGTTATGGACATCGTTATTGCCGCCGAAAAGCCGAGCATCGCGAAACTGCTCAGCGAACACATCAAGCGCCGGATAAACCCGAAGCACATTCGTGTACGAGAGAATCCGGACGAAACGGGAAGCTTCTACATCGGCTTCGAGTTCGATCAGTACCGGATGTCGCCGAACGGCGATATTGCACTCGATCGACTCGAAATCGTCGACTAGCCGAGATGGGAGGGCGAATCAGGGCAAACGAGGGCCCGATTCAGCCTTTCCCCGATATGCGTACACCCGCCGGACCGCCAGAATGCGCTGTAACAGGTAGCAATCGGTGCAGGGACGCACGCTACCGGCCTCCTGGACACTCGCTTGGGCCGTTGGATGCATCACCGTTCGCACAAAACTTCTGGCGCAGTCCACCCGGCGATGGCGGCTCCCCCCTGCCGCCATCGCCGGTCTTTTCTTATGCACCGATTTTCAGCACGCGACCTTCTGTAATGCAGCGTCACGTCATCATCGTCATCGATCCGGATGCGACTCTCGCCTCAAGGTTGGAGGAGGAGATTCAGTTCATGGACGACACTCAGGTCTGTGTCTCGGGCGTTGACGAATGGCGTGATCGCTGCGCCGGTCGGCGAATCGAGGCTCTGTTCGTAGGCCCCGGCGTCGCGGACAGCGATATGCGAGCGTTAATGGACGACGTCGCCAGTTTCGATCCAAACCTCCCCATCGTGCTGGTTGGCGATCGCCCGCTCGCAGCCTGAGGTATCCGCATTCGTTAAAGTTTCCGGTTTGGTAATACAAGCCCGTTTGGTAGACTCGCGCGCTTGTTTCGCCGGAACTCAGGCCGATGACGAGACTCGTATTTCTGCTGGCGACGCTATTGCTCGCCGCGGCGTGTTCAGACAATCAGACGGACGATGGGGCGGTTGCCCAGACAGATGGCCAGCAGGTCTCGACAGAGGATCCATGGCTCTGGCTCGAGGACGTCGAGGGTGAAGAAGCGCTCGCTTGGGTGGAGGAGCAGAACGCCACGTCGCTGCCCTATCTCGAATCGTTGCCCACCTGCGAACCGATGCGCGCGCGGAATCTGTCGATCTACGACTCCGAGGACCGCATTGCGTCGCCCGGCATGCGCGGCGACTTCATCTACAACTTCTGGCGGGACGCCATCAACGAGCGCGGCATCTGGCGGCGCTCGACCCTCGACAGCTATGTCTCCGGTGAACCGGAATGGCAGACGGTTCTCGATCTCGACGCGCTTGCCGCGGAAGAAGGCGAGGACTGGGTCTGGAAGGGCGCGTTTTGCCTGGGTCCGGCCTACGTGCGCTGCCCGCTAAGGGTGTCGCGGGGGGGCGCCGACGCCGTCGTGGTCCGCGAGTACGACGTCGTCGAGCTCGATTTCGTCGAAGACGGATTCTTCGTCGAGGAGGGCAAGACCTGGACGAGCTGGGTCGATGCCGACACGATCTTCATCGGCGGGGACTTCGGTGCGGGAACGACGACCGATTCGGGGTACCCGCGAACCTATCGGATCTGGCGGCGCGGCGAGCCGCTCGAGGAGGCGACCGAAATCTTCGCCGGCGAGCAGGAAGACGTGGCCGTCGGCGTCTATCGTTTCTACGACGGGGATACCGCCTGGGACATCGCCAGCCGCAGCATCACGTTCTATGCGTCGAAGCAGTTTGTCTACGATGAGGGTGATCTGCACCTGATCGATATCCCCGAAGACGCGTCGTTCTGGGGCGTCATGAAGGGTCAGATGCTCGTCGAGCTGAAGAGTGCCTGGACGCCGGAGGATGTCGAGTATGCGCAAGGTGCGCTACTTGCGATCGACTTCGATCAGTTCATGGCAGGTGCACGCGATTTCGAGGTGCTCGTCGAGCCGACTGCAACGAGCGCCATCCGGAGCATCCTGTCCACTCGCGACTACCTGCTCGTCAACGAACTCGACAACGTCGTGAGCCGCGTATCGCGGTTCGAATTTACAGATGGCGCGTGGGGGCGTGAGCCAGTCGAGATTGAGGGGCTGGGCAACATCTCGCTGTTGACGTCCAGTGACGAGTCCAACGTCTTCTTTTTCAACTATGAGGACTTCCTGAGTCCTGACACGCTGTACGTAGCCAGCGACGGCGGACGCTCGATTGAGGCAGTGCAGTCGCTTCCCGAGTTCTTTGACGCCGACGGTATGACCGCCGACCAGTACTTCGCGATCAGCGCGGATGGCACGCGCGTGCCGTACTTTGTTGTATTCCCGGGCGGCTTCGAGGCGAATGGCGACACCCCGACGCTGATCTACGGTTACGGCGGATTCGAGGTCAGCCTCGTGCCAACGTACAGCGCCACGGTCGGCCACAGCTGGTTGGAGCGTGGCGGAGTCTACGTCGTTGCGAACATTCGCGGCGGCGGCGAGTACGGACCGTCCTGGCATCAGGCAGCGTTGCTCGAGAACCGCCAGCGGGCCTACGACGATATGGCCGCTGTTGCCGAGGACCTGATCGAACGTGGAATCACGAATCCCGATCGGCTCGGAGTGCGCGGCGGCTCCAACGGCGGTTTGCTGACCGGCGTGATGCTGACGCAGCGACCTGACCTGTTCGGCGCCGTCGTCATTCAGGTCCCGCTGCTCGACATGCAGCGCTACAACAAACTACTCGCCGGCGCGTCGTGGATGGGCGAGTATGGCGATCCGGATACGGATGACTGGGAGTTCATCTCGGAGTACTCGCCGTATCACAATTTGGATGTGGACACGGATTACCCGACGCCGTTCTTTACGACCTCGACTCGAGACGATCGAGTACATCCCGGGCACGCCCGCAAGATGGTGGCTCTGATGACTGAGATGGGGCACGAAGTTCTGTACTACGAGAACACCGTTGGCGGCCACGCCGGCGCCACCAATAATCAGCAGTCTGCCCGCGTCCAGGCGCTTATCTACAGCTACGTCTGGGATCAACTGGGCGAGCCTTGAGCATTATTGGATGAATTCCGAAGATTGCCAGGAGCGGAGCCCCTGCTGATGTCCGACCGCCGAGAGTTCCTTCGCCTGACCGTCGCCGCGGCCGCCGGTGCGGCCGCATGGCCGGCCATCGCGTCTGTGTCGGCCCAGTTGCCGCGACGCCCGATTCCCGGCACCGATGACAGTCTGCCGATCATTGGCCTGGGCAACTCCAATGCTTTCCGAGAAGGTGATGTCGAGACGTCGACGCGAGTGATCAGCACGCTGCTGGAGCACGGCGGTTCCTATATTGACTGCGGCGGGTCGAGTCGCTTCGTCGTCGGCGAGGTCGTCAACCAACTGGACGCCGCGGATTCCGCGTTTATCGGCAGCTACTTCGCGGGCGCCGACGACGCGGCCGCCAGAGCCGACGCAGAAAGACTGCTGCAGGTCTCCGGTAAGCCGCAACTCGACCTGATGCACAACTACCCTGAGGATGCGGTGCCGAACTGGGACCGCTTCCGCGCATGGAAAGACGAAGGGCTAACACGCTATATCGGGGTCGCGAGGCATCGAAAGGAGGCCTATCCGCAGATGATGGAGGTCATGCGAACTGGCACTGTCGACTTTCTGCAGGTCAATTACTCATTGCTCGAAACGGAAGCAGAGCAGGAGATCCTGCCGCTTGCGATGGACCTCGGCGTTGCCGTCACGATCAATCGCCCCTTCATCAACGGCCGCTATTTCGAGATCGTCCGTGGCCATGATCTTCCCGGCTGGGCAGCGGAGTTCGATTGCGAATCATGGGCGCAATTCTCGCTTAAATTCATTCTGTCGCATCCGGCCGTCAATTGCGTGCTGACCGAGACGGCCAACCCGCGCCATGCGGAGGACAATATCGGCGCAGGTTTCGGCCGAATGCCCGATGCCGAGACGCGGGCTCGAATGCTCGATCACATGCGCTCGATAGCGCCTTAGGGAGATTTGACATGCTGACCGTTCACCACCTCGAACACTCGCGCTCGCAGCGCATCCTCTGGCTGCTCGAGGAGCTGGGTACCGACTACGAGATCAAGGCCTATAAGCGGGATGCGGACACGAGTCTCGCCCCACCCGACATGCGTGACGTCCATCCGCTGGGAAAGGCGCCGATGATCACCGACGGCGACGTCACCGTCGCGGAGTCCGGGGCAATTGTCGAGTACCTGATGGACGCGTACGACGACGGCACGTTGCGGCCCGCCGCCAATTCGCCGGAGCGACGCGCGTGGACGTATTGGCTGCACTATGCCGAGGGTTCTTTCATGCCCTTGATGATTCTCTCGCTGATCATTGGTCGAATCGAGACGGCGAAGATGCCGTTCTTCGTCAAGCCCATCGCAAAGGGCATAGCGTCGAAGGTCCGGGAGGGATATCTCGATCAGAACGTGAAGCGGCACCTCGATTTCATGGAGGCGACTTTGAGTGATTCGACGTGGTTCGCTGGAGAAAAGCTCACAGCAGCCGATATACAGATGAGTTTCGCGCTCGAAGCGGCGGAAGTCCGGACCAATCTGAAGGCGGAATACCCGAAGCTCGCTGAGTTCCTCGACCGGATTCGTGCGCGACCGGCTTACCAAAGGGCGCTGGAGAAAGGCGGCCCGTATCATCTGCTTGGCATGCAAGAGAGTAAATGAAGAGAGGATCGATAATGCGGACATTCTGGATGCTGGCAGCCCTGCTGCTGATAGCAGTCGTCGCGCCCGTTCACGCGACGGACGAAGAGGACATCACCGCCATGCTCAACGACTTCCTGTGGGGCGCATCGATTGGTTCGCCCGCCGCGCATGAGCGATTCTGGGCCGAGGATCTCGTCTATACGGCGTCGGCTGGATCGCGAACGGACAAGGAAACGATTCTGCGCAGCATGGAGGACACGCCGGAGCCGCCCGAGGACTACCAGCCCGAGGTCGTGTACACGGCTGAAGATGTCGATATCCGTATTTACGGAGACACCGCTGTCGTGGCATTCAGGCTGCTGGGTACGGTACCCGGCGATCCGCCAGAGGTCGATGAGTACCTGAACACCGGCACGTTCCTCAAGCGAGACGGTGAGTGGCGCGTCGTGGCGTGGCAGGCGACGAGAGTACCGGAGGCGGAGTCCGCAAGCTCCGACTGACGCAACGATCGACTTTAGGCGTCCGATTCCGGCCAGAGGTCTCTCTCAGGATCGGTAAGCTGTTGTTACTCTCAAGGAGGGTTCAATGGCTTTTCGTATATCGCCCTTACCAATATCCCGCTTCCAGCACCTGCTCGGCGCTTCCGCCGAAACATTGTCGTCGTACGGCGCCGTTCGGATGCGCGTTGACGTAAAGCCCGGCTTTCCATGCCGGGTTTCCCTCGAGGATGCCGAGATTGGCGAAAGCGTGATACTGGTCAACTACGAACATCTTTCAGTCGCGACGCCGTACCGTTCGGCGCACGCCCTGTTCGTACGCGAGACGGCGGCTCAGGCGGAACCGTGGATTGACGAGGTGCCGGAATCGTTGCGAGTCAGGCTGCTCTCGCTGCGTGCGTTTGACGATGACGGCATGATGGTGGATGCCGACGTTGTCCACGGGCGCGAACTCGAATCGGCGATCGAACGTATGCTGGAGAATTCGTCTGCGGCGTACCTGCACGTGCACAACGCCAAGCCAGGCTGTTACGCCGCAAGGGTCGATCGAACTTGAGGTGTGTGATCGGGATGCCGATACGCGACACGAGTTGACCGTGTCTTAAGCGTCAGCAATGGAGACCGCTGTGCAGACAGAGTTGATCGGCTCTGAAGCTGGTAGACTTCTCGGTGTCGCCCGACCGGGCAATTCATGAAGGATCACCGAATGGATCTTGGCCAACCGCAAGGCATTTCGCTGAGCAATACGGAATCGATTCCGGGTAAGCGCATCGTCGATTTCTATGGTGTCGTTACCGGCAACACGGTTCGTGCGAAGCACATCGGGCGCGACATCATGGCGGGTCTAAAGAACGTCGTTGGCGGTGAGCTGAAGGGCTATACCGAGCTTCTCCAGGATAGCCGCACCGAAGCGACAGAGCGCATGGTGGCGCAGGCCAAATCGGTGGGTGCGAACGCTGTAGTCAATGTGCGTTTCGCGACCAGTTCCATATCGCAGGGTGCCGCCGAGTTGTTCGCCTACGGCACAGCCGTACGCGTCGAATAGGAGAGCCCGCGTGTTGGAGTTGGAGTTGTTCCTCAATTTCGGTGTGCCGCTGCTTATCCTGCTACTCGCCTACTTTCTCGGGAGCTACATCGAGCGGCGGCACTTCCGAAAAATCCGTGAGCGCGAATCGGCACTGCACGGTTACCCGATCATGACCTTCGAAGACACGCCGGACACATGGCGCGTCGGTTCGTCGACACTGGTATCCGGCAGCGTCGTCGTGTCGCTCGACTATTTCAAACGAGTGATCGCCGGTTTGCGCGCAAGTGTCGGAGGCCGCATCAAGACCTACGAGCCACTTCTCGATCGGGCCCGTCGAGAGGCGCTCCTGAGAATGGCGGAGTCGGCGAAAGGATCGGGCTACGACGCGGTGGTAAACGTACGCCTCGAGACCTCGCGTCTCGCGAACTCTCGAGGTAACGGAAACGGCACGGCCGGTGTCGAAATGTTGGCATTCGGTACGGCGCTGAAGCTCGACCGCAAGTAGGCGCTGATTGCCGATGCGACACATTCCGAGAACGGTGGATGACACTGTCAACGTCAGCAAGGAGCATCCGCTGGTCGAAGCCGGCACGCTGGTCGCTGGTCTG
>CALZMR010000053.1 GCA_945788575.1 uncultured Woeseiaceae bacterium | reverse complement strand
CACGGACAGCGGTGGCACCGCCTGGGTTTGCGACGCCGGCGATCTGGTCAGAATCGAAAACGGCGCAAACGAACTGATTTGCCGCGACCGCGATATTCCGATAACGCTTGGCGGTGCCGCTCTGCACAACACAGCGAATGCGTTGGCCGCCGCGGCGCTTACCGCGTGTCTCGGCGCATCGAGTGCGTCGATCCGAGAGGGACTGGCGACAATGTCGCAGGACGACAACCCGGGTCGCTGCAATGTCTACGAGGTCAAAGGACGCAGCATACTCATCGACTTCGCGCACAATCCCAAAGCCATGCAGGCACTGTTCGACATGGCGCGAGCGCTGCCGGCGAAGCGACGTGTGCTGTGTTTCGGTCAGGCCGGCGACCGCCCGGACGATCTGATCCGCGAACTCACAGAGTCCGCATGGGCTATCGGCCTCGATCGCGTCATCGTCTCGGAGCTCGGGCACTATCACCGAGGCCGAGAACACGGCGACGTTTATCGCATCATTCGCGACGAGTTGCTGCGGCTGGGTGCGTCGCAGGAGCAGGTCGAACATCACGAAGAAGAGTCCGAGACCTTTGCGGCGGCGTTCGACTGGGCCGAAGAGGGCGACCTCATCATCATGCTCGCGCTCGGCGGGGCCGCGCCCATTCAGAAGCAGATCCTCGAGCTAAGCACCTAGTTGCGTTACAAGCGAGGCCCGGTGCTATTGGTCGGGTGGCTGCTCGTCACCCCTGATGAAATCGACGATCATGTCCGCGACCGGCTGCGTCGTGCTTGGCGACATGATGTCTCCCGACAGGATGTGCTGTGCCGGGTCTTCGCTGTGCGGGAAATCGACCAGTTGCTTGCGCGGCGAGTCGAGCAATTCGAACGCCTCTCTCGCCGCCGACGTGGAGACCACCTGATCGGCAGGCGCCAGCAGCATCAGGATTTCATGGTCGACCGGCGTCGACAGCAATGACGCCACCCGATCGGCGAGCCGCATCACCTCGACGATCGCGGCCGTCGGGTAGCTGGTTGTCCAGAATATCGCCTGCTGTTCGTTATACGGCTCGAAGCTGTGCGTATCGCCGGCGATCAGGCGCAAGAGCAGCGGGCCGGCCGGACGAGTAATCCATTCGGCCGTCGGATCGGCCGGCAAGATATTCGGCGAAATCAACACAATCGCGCGGACGTTGCGCATTGCGTCCTCACCGAGCATCGACAGCGCGAGCGTTGCACCGGTCGAGGTGCCGATCAACACAATCTCATCGCCAATAGCATTGCCGATCGCGAGAGCCTCCCGACCATCGCGCAGCCAGTCTTCGGCACGCATACCCTCGAGCTGCGAACGCTGCCTGCCGTGCCCCGTGAGCCGCGTTTCGAACAGGTTGGCTTCGAGCGCGTCGGCTATGATTTCCGCGGTCGGGGCAACTTCCTGGCGGGTCGCCGAGAAGCCGTGCAGGTTGACGATCGCGATCGGGGTTGGCACGCCCGTTTGTTGCCAACGGATGCGTTTCTGCGTGTCCGGTACCAGGCCGTATTCCGCGTCGACCAGGCTCTCGCGTTCCTGCAGCCAGGCGTCGAGATTCTGCGGCAGATCGATTGCGGACGTTGCCGCTCCCAGCGTCGGCGGTGTCAGCGCCCACAGCGTTACGGTGACGACCGCGAAGGTGAGCGAGATATACAGAAGTTTGCGCATAGCGCTTAGACCGACCTCAGATACCAGTCATAGTCGAGGTTCGTGACTTGCTCGTGGAACTTCTGCGACTCGTGGCGTCGATTGATCAGGAAGCATCGACAGTACTCCGCGCCCAATGAATCGGGCAAGAGTTTGCTGCGCGAGAATTTGTCGAGCGCCTGGTCCCAGCGATTGGGAATGCTGAGCTTCGGCCTGATTGGCTCGCCTTGTTCGACCATCCGCGGCGGGTCGATGCGATTCTTCAGCCCGTGATTCACCCCGGCCAGTATTGCCGCGGTAACGAGATACGGATTGGCGTCCGCGCCGGCAACGCGGTGCTCGAATCGAAGGTTCTTTGCATCGGACTGCGGGATGCGGATCGCAACGACTCGGTGATTGACGCCCCAGTTCGTCTGCACGGGCGCGAAAGTATCCGGTCGAAGGCGACGATACGAATTCACGTTTGGCGCGAAGATCGCGGTCGATTCGGGCATCGCCTTGAGCAACCCACCGACCGCGTGCCGTAACTTTGCCGAGAACGGCGGCCGCGCGAGCGAGTCCTTTCCCCGGGAGAAGAAGTTGACGCCATGCTTGTCGTACATGCTCATGTGGATGTGCAGGCCGTTACCCGAATCGTCGGTGAACGGTTTGGCCATGAAGCATGCGGCGAATCCGTGCCTGGCCGCCGCCGCTTTAACGACGCGCTTGAACACTACCGCCTGATCGCAAGCCAGCACGGGATCATCGACATGGCGGAGGTTTACTTCGAACTGGCCCTGGCCATATTCGGAGATTGCCGCGTCGGCGGGGATATTCTGCGCGTCGCACCAGGCGTAGACATCGTCGAGGAAAGGTTCGACCTGCCAGAGATCGTCCGGATGGTAGACCTGCGCGCCTCGCTGCGGCCGGCCGATGCCGGGCACGAGCGGTGCGTGCGCGCTTGGGCGCTCCGCGTTCGCGTCCAGCAAGTGAAATTCGAGTTCGGTGGCCATGACGATCCCGATTCCCTTACGTACGAATGGCTCCAGCGCTTTCTCGAGTACCGTCCGCGGATCCGCGAAGAACGGCCGCCCGTCGTCCTCGTAGAGGCGAAACAACGCTTGTCCGGTCGACCGGCGCGCCCACGGAATCGGTGCCATGCTGCCGGGGACGAGCCTCGCCGGCAGATCGGGATCGCCGTCGGTTTCCGTGTAGGGGAGCACCGGGATCGTATTGCCGAGCGCGGTCAGCATCGTCGCGCCGGCGCAGAAGAAGAACCCGTCTTTCGCGGCCTTGCCGAAGTCGGCCTTGCGGATTCGCTTGCCTCTGAGGATTCCGTGCATGTCCGGAATCAAGAGCTCCAGCGCGCTCGTTTTCGGGTATTTCCTGAGGAAACCCGTGAGCTCTGCGCTGCTGGAAGTCGGTTTCTTCGCCATATCTGCCTCAGCGACTGGGTCGTGTTTCAGCCGACAACACTACAATACTTTGTGCTCGTTCAGTAAGATGGCGGCGTGTGACTAGTGTTGCGGCGGGGCTACGCCTGCGACATGCAGCGACAGGAATAAGAACATCAAAAGACGCCACTCGATCGCCGCGCTGATATTCGCTTTTATTGCATTCACGACTTTGCCGGAGGCCGCGTCCGGTTTCGAGATCGAACCGCAGGGCGCCGCGCTGACCGGTATCGGCGCAACGATTCTGGTCACGGACCTCGAGCCGGGTGCCGAAGTCGAGTTGCGTGCAGCCGGCGAGCGCGTGAATTCCGTTGCCGATGCGGAAGGGGTCGCGACCTTCAGCGGCCTCGTCTTCGACGAGACGGGTCACGTCTCAATCGAGGCGGTCTCCAACGGGACTACGGCCACGGGCGAGCTTCGCGTCGTTACAGGCTGGGTGTCCATTCTGCCGGCTGTGTTCGCTATCTCGATCGCGCTGGCTCTCCGCAATGTGATTCCGGCTCTGTTGATCGGAATCTGGTTCGGCGCTATGGCGCTGAACTCGTTCACGGCAGAGGGCGCGTTGTTCGGGCTGCTGGACAGTTTCCATGTCTTCGTGACGGATGCGCTGGCCGATTCCGAACACGCTTCGATCATACTGTTCACGCTGATGATCGGTGGCATGGTCGGCATCATCACGCGCAATGGCGGCATGGCGAGCGTCGTCCGCTCCATCGTCTCCCGCGCGAAGACCGCAATCGGCGGCATGGTTGCCGTCTGGCTGATGGGCCTGATGATCTTCTTCGACGACTACAGCAATACGCTCGTCGTCGGTAACACCGCTCGGTCGTTAACGGATCACCTCAAGATTTCTCGCGAGAAGCTCGCCTACATCGTCGATTCGACGGCGGCACCGGTGGCCTGCGTCGCGCTGATCACGACGTGGGTAGGTTACGAGGTAGGCCTCGTCAGCGACGCGCTCCGCGGCGTCGAGGGACTCGAAGACCTCCAGGCCTATTCGGTGTTCCTGAGCTCGATCCCCTATAGCTTCTATCCGCTCCTCGCCATCCTGTTCGTGCTTTATATCTCGGCGACCGGCCTCGACATAGGGCCGATGTACAGGGCCGAGGTGCGCGCGCGCGGCGGGCAGGTGAAGCCCAAGTCCGAACACGAACTGCCGGCGATCGAGGGCGATGAACTCCTGCCCAAGGACAATATTCCTCTCAGGGCCATCAACGCCTGGTTGCCGATCGTCGTCATGGTCGTCGTGCTCGGGTTCAGCCTGTACAAGCTCGGCGAAGGAGACACGCTGCGGGATATCCTCGGGACGACGAGCCCTTATCAGGCCATGATGTACGGGTCATTTGTCGGCGTGATCGTCGCCGCAGCCATGACGGTTGGCCAGAAGATTCTGAGCGTGCACGAGACCGTGGACGCCTGGTTCGGCGGCCTGCGGGCGACGATGTTCGGCATGATCATACTCGTGCTGGCGTGGTCGCTGGCCGGCGTGACCACCGAACTGAATGCCGCCGAGTACCTGATCAGCATCCTCGCCGACTCGCTGCCGGTGTGGCTGGTGCCCGCGAGCGTGTTCATACTCTCCGCGATTACCGCGTTCACGACGGGCACGAGCTGGGGGACTATGGGCATACTCCTGCCGCTGGTGGTGCCACTGTCCTGGGCCATCATGACGGTGGCCGGTATGACAGACACTGGAGACATGCACATTCTCTACTCGGCTGTTTCCTGCTGTCTGGCGGGCGCCGTCTGGGGCGATCACTGTTCGCCGATCTCCGACACAACGGTGCTGTCGTCCATCGCAAGTGGCTGTAATCACATCGAGCACGTGCGGACCCAGCTGCCGTACGCGCTGCTCGTTGGCGGTGCCGCTCTGTTTATCGGCACACTGCCGGCGGCGTTCGGCATCTCGCCATGGGTATTGCTGGTGATCGGCGCTGTCGTGCTGTTCGCGATCCTCAAGTACCTGGGACGCAGCGCCGACAAGGTGGCTACGGCTAAATAAGCCGCGTATCCTTAGACGCGGAAAGCGTCAGAGGAGAAACGGGGTTCGTCCCCCTATGAGTTTCAGACCCGTCATTGGCGTTCCGTCCGATCGCCGCATCCTCGAACCACATCCCTACCACATGGTCGGCGAGAAGTACCTGCAGGCCCTGGTCGACTGCGCCGGGGCGCTGCCGCTGATCGTGCCCGTGATGGCTGAGGAGCTCGACGTCGATCTCATCATGGCGCACATCGATGGTGTGATGCTGACCGGCAGCATTTCGAATATCGAACCTCACCACTACGACGGCGGCCCATCCGCGGACGAGACAAAGCACGACCCTGCGCGTGACGCGTTGACTCTGCCGCTGGCGAGGCGCGCGATGGAAACCGACATGCCGCTGCTTGCCGTATGTCGGGGATTTCAGGAACTCAACGTCGCGCTCGGCGGCAGTCTGCATCAAGAGGTCCACAAGGTGCATGGCTACCATGAACATCGCGAGAATCCGGACGATCCAGTCGACGTTCAGTACGGACTTGCCCATCCGGTTACGCTTACCGAAGGCGGACTGCTGCATCGAATGCACGGCAGTACCGAGGCGATCGTCAACTCTCTGCACGGGCAGGGCGTCGATCGGCTTGCGGGCGGGGTTACCGTCGAAGCCCGTGCGGACGACGGACTGGTCGAGGCGTTTCACGTCGACCGCGACGAATTCGCGCTGGCCGTGCAGTGGCACCCGGAGTGGCGCGCCAGGGACAACGCGTTTTCTACCGAGATATTCCGGGCCTTTGGCGACGCCTGTCGTCGCTATCGTATGAGGAAGGCCGCATGAAGAACGACGACGTCTTCCGGGCATGGCTCACGGAGCGCAGCATCGAAGATGTCGAGGCGTTCGTGCCCGACATGGCAGGGGCCGCACGCGGCAAGGTTCTGCCCGCCGATAAATTCGGCATGAGCGAGATGAAGATGCCCGAAGCTGTATTCGGGCAGACCGTCTCGGGCGACTACGTCGCGGACAAGTGCAACCTCGAAGACAGAGACATGCTGCTCGTGCCGGACTCGACGACGTTGCGGCCGGTTCCATGGGCGGCTGACCCGGCGGCGTCGGTGTTTCTCGACTGCTATCGCCGCGACGGTTCGACGGTGCCGACAAGTCCGCGCGGCGTGCTCCGTAATGTGCTGGCGCGATACGAGGCCCGCGGCTGGATTCCGGTCGTTGCCCCGGAAGTCGAGTTCTATTTATTGAGTCCGCACTCCGACCCCAATTCGGAAGCCGAGCCGCCGGAAGGTCGCCTGGGCTGGACGGAAGGTGCCAAGCAGCCGTACAGCATCGATCAGATGAACGACTTCGATCCGTTTATCAATCGTGTTTACGAGTACTGCGAGGCGCAGGGCATTCGCGTCGATGCGCTGTCGCAGGAGGCGGGGCCCGCCCAGTTCGAGATCAACTTCCTGCACGGTAATGCCATCGAACTCGCGGATCAGGTGTTCCTGTTTAAACGGACGATTCGCGAAGCGGCCATCGAAAACGAAATGCATGCGACGTTCCTTGCCAAGCCGATGGCAGAGGAGGCGGGCAGCGCGCTTCACGTGCACCAGAGCGTCGTCGATAAGTCAGGTAATAACATCTTCTCCAATGCGGACGGCGAACCCAGCGCGTTGTTCTACGGCTTCCTCGGTGGGCTGCAGCGCTATGTTCCGGACGCGCTACTGCTGTTCGCGCCGTACGTCAATTTTCCTTAATTCCTGGGACTCACCAGTCAATCTCGCATGGGCGGTGGACAATCGCACCGTAGGTCTTCGGGTTCCGCACTCGGCACCGGATTCCCGGCGTGTCGAGAACCGGCTGGCCGGCTCGGACGTGAATCCGTACCTGGCGATCGCGGCAAGTCTGGCCTGCGGCTACCTCGGCATGGTCGAGGGCCTTGAGCCGGAACCGCCTATCGAGGGCAGCGCATACGGCAGCGAGTTCGGACTGCATCGTCATATCTACTCGGCGATCGATGCCTTGCGCGAGAGCAATGCGATGCGCAGCATTCTCGGTGATGATTTCGTAGCGCTGTACAGTGCGATCAAGGATGCGGAATACATGGAGTTCCAGGAAATCATCACGCCCTGGGAACGAGAGATACTGATGTTCAATGTATAAACCAGTGCAGAGAGACGATAGGCGTGGATAAGGACGGAAATGACTGGGCGCTTGCGCGGGAGAGCCTCTACGGAACGACCGCGGAGCCGACGTATGGCGGCATCACCTCATTCATGCGCCGCAAGTACACGCAGGACTTCGACGGCGTAGACGTAGTGGTAACCGGTGTGCCTCTGGATACGGCAACGACCAATCGGCCGGGCGCCCGTTTCGGGCCGCGAGGTATTCGTGCGGCCTCGTCGATGGTTGCGTGGGAGCGGCCGTACGGGATGGAGTTCGATCCGTTCGACAAACTTGCGGTCGTCGATTGCGGCGATTGTTTCTTCGATTTCGGAAGACCCGAGGCCGTGCCGGACGCGATAGAAGCGCACGCATGGAATATCATCAATCAGGGGCCCGGGCTGCTATCTCTCGGAGGCGATCACTTCATCGCCTACCCGTTGATCAGGGCGCACACGAAGAGGTACGGCAAGCCGCTTACGCTCTTACACTTCGACGCGCACAGCGATACATGGGCCGATGAGCATGATCGGATCGACCACGGAACGATGTTCTTCTGGGCAGCGAAGAACGGTTACGTCGATCCGGCTACCTCGGTGCAGATCGGCCTGCGGACGACCAATCCGGATACGCTCGGCTTCAACGTGCTCGATTCTCCCTGGGTGCACGCCAATGGTATTGACGCCACGATTGCGGCGGCACGGGAAAGACTGGGGGATAACCCGGTATATCTGACTTTCGACATTGACTGCCTCGATCCGAGTTGCGCGCCCGGAACCGGCACACCGGTTTGCGGCGGTCTGACTTCGCATCAGGCGCTATCGATCCTCCGCGGGCTCGTGGGTATCAATGTCGTTGGCATGGATATCGTCGAGGTTGCGCCGGCGTATGACGTCGGAGAGATCACGGCGCTTGCCGCGTCTGAACTGGCGATGGAAATGTTGTATCTGTACGCCTGCCGTCCGTCGTCGCAGACGGGTTCCGGCGAATAGCTCGCGGCGATCGCGCTCCCGCTCGCCCGTTCCTCAGTGCCTCCTGTCTCGAAGACCAAATGACGAATCGACGTCTACACGAGTTCTACGAATCGCATCGGCGTCGCGCTGCGCCGCTCGTGCTTGCGACAGTGTACGCGACAGAGGGCTCGACCTATTCCAAGTCCGGCGCGCGAATGCTGATCGACGAGGACGGTATATATGCCGGAATGCTTTCCGGCGGGTGCGTCGAGGGCGACCTGGCGATCAGAGCGCGAGTGGCGTTAGACAGCGGTGTGCCGCAGGACGTTAGTTTCGAACTCGACGCAGAGGGCGACGATCTCTGGGGGCTAGGTGTCGGCTGCGACGGTGTCATGCGTATTCTTCTGCAGCGAATCGATGCAGATAGTGGTTATCAACCCTACGCGACCATCGCTGCCATCGAACAGGGCAGGGCCGCTGCGCGTCAATTGACTGTCGTTTCGTCAACGGAGGCAACGCCGGCATCGGGCGACACAGTCATCATCTCAGAGAATGGCGATCTTCTGCTCGAGGCGGCAGCCTTCAGTTCCGAACTGTATGAATTCATGTCGATGGCAAATGGCATGAAGGACGTGAGCGTCGGCGATGCCGAAGTTCGCATACTCATCGAGGACGTCCATCCCGACCGGCGGCTTCTGGTGCTCGGCGCGGGTCGCGATGCTGAGCCGGTCGTACGTTTCGCTGCGGAACTCGGATGGCGCGTTACGATTGCCGATCATCGGCCGGCATACATCCATGGCAACGAGTTTGGCGATGCCGTGGAGAAGCTCTGCTGTCCGGCCGATGAGTTGCATTCGCGAGTCGACGCTGACTCCTTCGATGCCGCGATAGTGATGAGTCATCATCTCGCCAGCGACCGCAGGTATCTGCAGCAGCTTGCCGGGTCGTCCGTTGCTTACGTTGGATTGCTGGGCCCGGCAGCAAGACGGAATCGATTGCTCGACGAGATCGCTGCGGGCAACGACGACTTCGCGCAACGAGTTCGCGGTCCTGTCGGTTTGGATCTTGGGGGACGTGGCCCCGGTGCGATCGCGCTGTCGATCGTCGCGGAGCTGCAGCAGGTATTCGCGTCGCGTTAGTCTTGCGCGGCAATGCCCGGAAGGAATACTCGGACGATCATTTCCGAAAGCTGTTCCAGGGATTCTTCACTCGTGATTTCGAGCCCGCTCGTGCCGCGCATCTCCAGCGAAATCGCCAGCAGCCCGCCGGCTGAAATTCGAATCATGTGATAGAGAAGTGCGGGGTCGCCTGCGGGTGCAATGCCGTTGGACTGAAGCGTTCTGATGTGTTCGACGTTTGCTTCGAAGAACGGACGAAGATGTGCTTCGATCAACCAGTCAAGACGCGGGTTCGCATAGCTGGCTTCCTGTACGAGCACTTTGTGCAGCGCTGGTTGTTCATGTGCAAAGCGAACGTAGGCGCGAATCATCTCGACGACTCGCGCTTTCGCATCATGTTCGCTGGTATGCCGAAGTGCACGTTGCACAGCTTCGCTGAAGTCGCTGAACACGCGGTCGGCCGCTGCGCGCCACAACTGATCTTTGTTCTTGAAGTGATAGGTGATGAGCGGGTGATGAACGCCTGCTCGTTCGGCAATGTCGCGCGTAGAGGTACCTTTAAAGCCGTTCTCGGAAAAGGCTTCGATTGCTGCGTCGAGCAGCTTTTGCTGCGTAACGATCGATCGTTGTTGTTGCTTCCGGGGAGGTCTTGCGGCCCCTGCACCGTTCGACACGGGTGCTCCCTACTTCATAGCGACATCTTTAGGTTAGCGAGTTAATTGGAATGGGTCTACCCGCTCATTTGTAACTACTTGTTACCGACAAGTTAAGTGCTTCAATTGTAAAATCCATCTTGTCGACGCGAGCATAGATTACTAATTTCTAATTTACTCGAGTGCGAACATCATTCGCACACCTGCACGACGCTCCACGACTACGCCGTTCTCCACTACCGGTTCGAACTCCCAGCGTTCGACAGCGGTAATTGCCGAGTTGACGAACGCGTCTCCCGGATTCGAGTCGCGTATTACGATGTCCTTGGTCGAACCATCGGTGCCTACCGTGAACAGGATATCGACCCAACCCGAGAGGTTTCTGCGCTCGGCCGCGCGCGGATAGCGCGGCGCGACGTACCTGGTCCGATTCAGAGAACTAACGGGAACCGGAACCTGATCGATCACCGGGATCGTCGCTGCTTCCGCATCGACAACGTCTCCAGTCTGGGATTGCTCGTCAGCAACGGGATTGCCGAGCGCAGCGGCAACCGACGTAGCGGGGTCGTCGACGGCAGGTTCAGCTGCTGCTGTGACGTTCGAATCAGTCATCGAGCCTGATGCTGGCGAATCTCTGTCGGTGTTCGCGCTGCCTCCGCCGAGTGCCGCAGCTGCAGCCTCACGTTCTGCCGCTGCTCGCTGTTCTGCCGCAACGCGTTCGGCTTCTGCCTGCGCTTCCGCTGCTGCACGAGCTTCCTCTTGGCGTCGTTGTTCGGCTGCGACCCGCTCACGCGCATCGTTCAGAATCGCGGATGTTGCTGCGAGGTCGCTGCTCGACGCATCGATGCGCCGTGCGTCGCTCAACAGAGTGGCCGCGCGATCGAGACGGCCGCGGTCGATCTCCGATCTCGCTTGCAGGACCAGCCTGCCAGCAACGACGGCCAGTCCTTGCTCGGCGGTCGTATTGCCGGGATCGTTCGACAGGACGAGCTCGTAGTAGTAGCGCGCGTTGTCGTTGGCTGGCGCGATAAGCTGCCCTTGTTCGAGACGTTCCGCCGCCTGGGCGAGCACGTCCTCGACTGCCTGAGCGCTTCGCGTTGCACCCAGTTCTTCTCTAACGGAATCGAGGTCCGCTGTGTCCGAAAGGCCGAGCGACGCGGCGTTGTCGATAGCAGCCGCGGCATCTTCGAGCCGGTTGTCGCGAATTGCCGCACGTGCCGAGTCCAGATAATCGCGCTGCTGCGCTTGCGCTAGCTGCGCCGTGAGGAATGGCAGTCGAGAGTTGTTCGGATCGGCGACGCCGACCTGGGCAAGCGCCTCGGCCGCGTCGTCGATGCGACGATTGAGGAGCGCCGATTCGGCCATGCCGATCGCCTGATCGACAACTGCCGCAAGTTCGTCCGCGACTGCTGCATCGTCGGGGGACGTGACGGCTGCACTCATATACAAATGGATTGCGTTGTCTTCCGGCGGGCTGTAGATCCGTCCGGCATCGCGAGCCGCACGTGCCTGATCGATTGCGCTCGGCGCCGCCGGGGTTTCCTGCGGCTGCTGTGTGAAGTCGAACTCCGCCTCCGTAACCGAACCCTGAGGGGTGGTTTCGGTCGTGGCAGTGGTTTCCGTTACCGGTGCTTCGTCCGAAGACCCCATGAAGAGCCATGCGCCAAGCGCGAGGACGGCAATAACGGCAGCCGCGGCTACTCCGATGATCTTCGGATTCGAGAAGAGCGAGAGTCCGTCGTCACCACCGTCGAGATCGAGCGACGGGCCACTGAACTCAGGTTCAGCCGAAGGCTCCATCGGGGGGTCGAGTTGTTCGATGATGCCGGTCGCGCTGAGGTCGTCTTCGATCGACGGCAAGCCGTCATCGCCGACAACCGACAGTGTCGGCTCGATTTTCTGGTCTGAGGGCGGGGGCGATTCGCTGGCCGGCGTTGCCGACTCAGCAGATTTCGGTGCCGGCGCCTCGGCGGCGGGCTTCTTCGGCGCCTCGGGTTTCGGCTCCGGCTTCGCTTCTGCCTTCGGTTCCGGCTTCGGAGCCGGAGTCGCAGCAGGCTTCGGGGCTGCCGGCTTCGGTGGCGGTGATGTCCTGGTCGCTGCGGCACTGGTCGCAACGCTCTTGAACGCGGAGTCAGGCGCTTCGAGGTGGTGCTTTACCGATGCCTCGACGGCTAGCCGTGCGCGGCCGGGCGAGACCGGCTTCAACAGAAACCGATACACCTTGCCTCGGTTGATAAGGTCCATGAGCATCTCGCCGTCATCGCGGCGGCCGGCGACGATATGCACGAGACGCCCGGTTTTCTTGGAGAGATGTGCAGTCAGTTTTTCGACGTTGGGGCCGACCATGGCCGCGTCGACAACGGCAACGCCCACCTTGTACTTCGCCAGCGTTTCCTCGGCCTGTGCCAGCGTATTCGCGGAACGGACGTTGTGCATGCCGCGAGACGATTCCTTGACTGTCTCCAGGAACTCTTCGTCCTTGGTCAGGACGAGTACGTCAACCGTCCGGGAGCCGCTGACGGCAGCCGCGGAGATTCGTTGCGGATCGAGGGCCGGCATGCGGCCGGTGCCGTCACTAATTATCGTGGAGCCGTTTTCCGAGGTCTCCATAATAATGTGTTCGGCCGCCGGTTCGTCGGGGTTAGCTGCCGTGTCGTTCGCCGACTCCGCCAACGCGAGCAGCCGCATCTGGCGCGTGGCGTTATCGATGAGTTTGCCGAGATCGTCGGCGTTTATGCCGCCGCGAACGATCTGAAATACTTCTTTCTCGCCGACCAGCGCCTCGACATCGTCGTCGTCGTTTCCGGCCAGCAGGATGCCGATGGTCTCGGGCGAGCGTTTCTTGGCCTCGCGCAATGCCTCGACGCCGCTCATGCCCGGCAGGTCTTTAGCCGATACGATTACGTGTATCGGCGTTTCACCCAAAGTATTAAGAGCTTCGGTACCACTCGTCGCGCAGTGGATCGTATAGCGATCGTCGTTGAAGCCTGCGCTCAACGAATCGAGCGTGCTCTGCTCGCTATGCAGAAGAAGTACCTGCGTTCTGACCTGGTCCAACGGCACGTCGCAATCTCCGGGTTCTTATGTTGAATAAGTTATGTAGTCTTTCCTGAGACGAGTATATCCCCGGGGTTCCGGCGATTTGTCGCCGGACAGAGACTCGGTGTCGATTCTGTGACGCGGCGCACAGTGAAAGTGCCGGGCGCGTCACGTTTGGGGCGGGACGCGGTTTAGCGGTGCTCGCGTACTTCGGTGAGGAGCTCGTCGAGCGCCTCGTCGACGGAGAGAACCTGTTGCTTCTTCGATCCGAGTCGGCGGACCGCGACGCTGCCGGTTTCGACCTCGCGCTGGCCGATGGCGAACAGCACCGGAATCTTGGAAACGCTGTGCTCGCGGACCTTGTAGGCAATCTTCTCGTTGCGAAGATCGGTCTCCGCGCGGAGGCCGGCAGCCTGCAGTCTGGCGGCAACTTCCTCCGCAAAATCATCGGCTTCCGAGGTGATCGTGAGTACCTTCACCTGCACGGGAGCGAGCCATAGCGGCAGATTGCCGGCATGGTGTTCGATCAGAATGCCGATGAAGCGTTCGAGCGAGCCGAAGATAGCCCGGTGCAGCATCACCGGAATGTGTTTCTCGCCGTCCTCGCCGATGTAAGTTGCGCCGAGGCGACCGGGCATGTTGAGGTCGACCTGCAGCGTCCCGCACTGCCAGTCGCGGCCGATCGCATCGCGAAGCACGAACTCCAGCTTGGGACCGTAGAAAGCGCCTTCGCCGGGGTTGTGGGTGTAGTCGAGCCCTGCGGTCTCGAGTGCCTTCAGCAACGCAGCCTCGGCCTGATCCCAAACGGCGTCGTCGCCGACGCGAACCTCGGGCCGATCGGCGAACTTGATACGTACGTCTTCGAATCCGAAGCCTCGATAGATGCCGAGGATCAGGTTGCATACGGCGATCGATTCGTCCGTGATCTGATCCGGCGTGCAGAACACATGCGCATCATCTTGAGTGAACGCGCGCACGCGCATCATGCCGTGCAGCGCGCCGGACGGCTCGTAGCGGTGACACTTGCCGAACTCGGCGAGCCGGTAGGGCAGGTCGCGGTAGCTCGTTATGCCCTGCTTGAATACCTGAACGTGGCCTGGACAGTTCATCGGTTTGATCGCGTACGTCCGGCCGTCGACGGTCTCGGACGTAAACATGTTGTCGGCGAACGAGTCCCAGTGCCCGGACGCTTCCCAGAGAGAGCGGTTCATCAACTCGGGAGTGTTGATTTCCTGATAGCCCGCCGCATTCTGCTGCTGGCGCATGAAATCGATCAGGCTCTGAAACAGGTTCCAGCCTTTCGGATGCCAGAACACGGCGCCGGGCGCCTCTTCCTGAAAATGGAACAGGTCCATGACCCGGCCCAAACGCCGATGGTCGCGCTTCTCGGCTTCCTCGAGCATGTGCAGATATTTTCGGAGCTGTTTGTCGTGCGCCCAGGCGGTGCCGTAAACCCGCTGCAGCATTTCGTTGGCGGAGTCCCCCCGCCAATACGCGCCGGATACGTGCGTGAGCTTGAACGCCTTTCCGAGGCGGCCGGTTTCGGGCAGGTGGGGGCCGCGGCACAGGTCGATGAAGTCCCCCTGACGATACAAGGTCACGGGCTCGTCATTCGGTATCGACGCGATGATCTCGGCTTTGTACTCCTCGCCGATACTCCGAAAGAACTCGACGGCTTCGCTCCGGTCCCACACCTCGCGCACTATCGACTCGTTCCGGTCGACGATGTCGCGCATGCGCGCCTCGATGACCTCGAGATCGTCTTCGGTGAAAGGCTCTTCGCGCGCGAAATCGTAGTAGAAGCCGTTCTCGATCGCGGGACCGATGGTCACCTGCGTCTCCGGCCAGAGTTCCTTTACGGCTTCGGCGAGAACGTGCGCGGCGTCGTGGCGCAGCAACTCGAGACCGTCTTCCGAATCGCGGGTAACGATCGCCACGCTTGCGTCGGACTCGATCTCGCGGGTCAGGTCCCGGAGCTCTCCGTCCACCCGAATCGCGACGGCATCGCGTGCGAGGCTCTTACCGATACTCTCGGCAATAATGGCTCCGGACGTCCGGTCGTCATACTCGCGGACGGACCCGTCTGGCAGAGTGATCCTGGGCATTGCTGATTCTTCGTTGGTGCTACTTCGGATTCCGGACGATGCTCCCGAGACAGCCCTGCTGGCTGCCCGCGCACGTCCGGCGCGATATTGTACAGGAGTGGCCGGGGGCGGTCCCAACAATACGCACGAGTCGGGTCTCGCTGAATTTTGGCTTCGGCGGCTTGGCCTATTCGTTTGGCTGACTCTACAATACCGCCCCTTTGGTGCTCATCGCCTTCGACGGCGAGACACAAGCAGCGGAACACCGGCACTATGAACGAAACCCCGACGCGCGACTTCATTCGTCAGATCATTCACGACGATCTCGAGTCCGGTAAGCATGACGGCATCGTGACCCGGTTCCCGCCGGAGCCCAACGGCTACCTGCACATCGGCCACGTCATGTCGATCTGTCTGAACTTCGGTGTGGCCGAGGAAACTGGCGGGATCACATACCTGCGATTCGACGACACCAACCCCGGCAAGGAGGACAAGGAGTTCGTCGACGCCATCGAAGCAGACGTGCACTGGCTCGGATTCGACTGGCAGGACCGGCTCACCAATGCTTCCGACTACTTCGGCCAGCTGTACGACGCGGCAGTGCGCCTCGTCGAGATGGGCCTCGCCTACGTGGACTCGCTGACCGCCGAGGAGACCCGCGAGTATCGCGGGACGCTCACCGAGCCGGGCCGCAACAGTCCGTATCGCGACCGGCCGGTCGAGGAGAACCTGGATTTATTGAAGCGCATGCGTGCCGGCGAATTCGGCGACGGTGAGCATGTGCTGCGCGCCAAAATCGACATGGCGTCGCCGAATATGAACCTTCGCGACCCGGCACTGTATCGGATTCGGCACGTCAGCCATCAGCATACCGGCGATGCCTGGTGCATCTATCCGATGTACGACTTCGCCCACTCGCTGTCGGACGCTTTCGAGGGAATCACGCATTCGCTGTGCACGCTGGAGTTCGAGGATCATCGCCCCCTGTACGATTGGTTTCTCGACCAACTCAAGCCCGAGCACCGGCCGCGGCAGATCGAATTCTCACGGCTGAATCTCGCCTACACGATTACCAGCAAGCGCAAGCTGAGTGAGTTGATCGGCGAGGGGCACGTTGCGGGCTGGGACGACCCGCGCATGCCGACGATCGCAGGTATGCGCAGGCGCGGGTATCCCGCGCCCGCACTTCGGGACTTCGTCAGGCGCGCCGGCGTGACCAAGAAAGACAAGCTCATCGAGATGAGCATGTTGGAGAACAGTGTCCGCGAGGCCCTGGGTGACGCCGCCGAACGGCGCATGGCTGTCCTCAAGCCGCTCAAAGTGGTGCTGACCAATTTCCCCGAAGGTCAGGTCGAGACGATGGATGCTATGAACCATCCAAACGATCCGTCGCGCGGAACTCGCACGGTGCCGTTCTCGCGCGAGCTTTGGATCGAGCAGGACGACTTCATGGAGGAGGCTCCGCGCAAGTTCTTCCGACTGAAACCCGGCGGTGAGGTCCGGCTGCGATCCGCATACATCATTCAGTGCGATGAGGTCGTGAAAGACGATGACGGCAACGTCATCGAACTTCGTTGCAGCTACGACCCGGAAACACGAAGCGGCATGCCGAAGAGCGATCGCAAGGTGAAGGGTACGATTCACTGGGTCTCTGCCGAGCATGCGGTCGACGCCCAGGTTCGCTTGTACGATCGCCTGTTCACGGTGCCGAATCCGAATACCGCGGACGACTATCACAGCGTGCTCAATCCTGATTCACTCGAGACCGTCGCGGCGAAGCTCGAACCCGCGCTGGGTGAGCTGGCGGCGGGGGAGGCCGTGCAGTTCGAGCGGCTGGGGTACTTCGCCATCGACTCTCGGGACGATCGCGCCGATGCGCGGGTCTTCAACCGGGTCGTTACGCTCCGGGACTCCTGGGCGAAAATCGAGAAGGCGGCGATGGCGGCGGAACAGGGCGGTAGCTAGTCTCGCCCCGCATCCCGCACCGTGATCGGTGCTCCTCGCTCGAGTCCCAGTCCCTCGGCCGCATTGCCCTCGGCGCGCGCTATCTCGACCACGCCAAAAGAATTGATCAGCGCGAGGTATTCGCCCGGCTGCACGCGTCCATAGGTTTCGTTCATTGTGAAGTCGTGGCCGCCAATGTGAGCGACAGGCGCGGTGAAGGCCTCGAGCGCCCCGGCATCGATGTTGCTGATGAGGTTGCCGAAGGCATCGACGGTGACAATGCTGCCCGTGACCCTGCCCTGGGAGACCTCGGGATCGTCGAGCCAACCGGGCACCCAGTCATTGGTCGGCGTGCCGATGTCCCCCGCTTCAAGACGGCCGGCCGCTATCTCGGCAGCGACCGGCGCGAAGATGTCGCGGCCATGGAATGTCGCGCTCGGCTGCACGATGCCCAGTGACGGCAGCCGCTCCTCGGCCAAATGAAAGACCGCGGCGTCGTCCGCTCGGCTCAACAACTGGGCGAGCAACCCATTGTCGGGCGCGAGGAATACATGGCCGTCGTACGCGACGATTAGAATGCTTCGCTCGGTGCCGACGCCCGGATCGACGATCGCCACATGAACGGTGCCTTTCGGGAAGTAGCCGTAGGCGCGCTCGACCCAGAATCCGGCTTCGGGCGGCCATTGCGCCGGTATGTCGTGAGCCATGTCGACGACCGTGGCCTCGGGGAAGCGACCCAGAATGACGCCCTTCATGACGCCGGTGAACGGTCCCTTGTGGCCGAAATCGGTCGTGATGGTGATGATGCCGGACGCGCTGAATGTCATTACCGGTTCCGCTTTGGCTGCCGGCAGTTTATCAGGGATCGGTCGGCGCGGACCGGCGCCTCAGTCTGGCGTCGGCTCCGCGCAGTGTCGTGATCCAAATCGCTCCCTGGTTGGCGGCGAAAAAGCTCGCGCGCCGTGGTCGGGGATCATCTGTCAGTTCGCGCGAATATCAGGCAGCCAGCTTGTCCAGATGCCAGTCCGCGTTGCCGAACATCTGACCGATCGCCGTCAGACGCTTGAAGTAATGCGCGATATCGAGTTCCCAGGAAACGCCCATGCCGCCGTGCAGCTGCACGGCTTCCTCGCCGAGTTTGCAGCCGGCCGTCCCGATCATGTACTTGATGGAACTGATTGCCCGCTTCGCATCCGCACCGCCGTCGGCGTTCACCATCGCTGCCCACATGAGCAGGGACTTGCTCTGCTCACAGGCGGTAAGCATGTCCACCATCCGGTGTTGCAAGGCCTGAAAACTGCTGATCGGCACGCCGAATTGAACCCGGTTTTTGGAATACTCGACGGTCTTGTCCTTGAGCGTCTCCATGATGCCGACCGCCTCCGCGCAAACGGCCAGAGTGGCATCGTCGATGACGTCGTCCAGTATTGCGAAGCCATCGCCTACTTTGCCCAGCACACCTGCTGCTCGGACCCCCGACAGCTCGACTTCCCCGGCCTGTTGGCCGTCTACCGTCGGGTAGGCATTGACCGTCACGCCGTCGGCATCCGTTTCGACAGCGAACAGGGTGATGCCGTCCGCATCGCTCTGCTCGCCGGCGGTTCGCGCAGGCACGATCAGCAGTCCGGCATTGCCGGCATTCGGCACGAAACCCTTGCTGCCGTTGAGAATCCAGTCGTCCCCGTCCGCCGTGGCAGTCGTCGCAATATCGGACAGGGTGTAGCGGCTCTGGGGCTCCGTGAAGGCGAGCGTTGCCTGCAGCTCGCCGCCGATGACCGGGGCGAGCCAGCGCTCTTTCTGCTCCGGAGTCGCCACTCGGCGGAGTACGCCGCCCGCCAGGATCACGTTGGCGAGCCAGGGTTCCACGATGAGCCCGCGCCCGAAGCGCTCCATCATCACCATGACGTCGATCGGCCCGCCATCGAAGCCGCCGTCTTCCTCGCTGAACGGGACCGCCGTCCATCCCAGCTCCGCGAAGGTCCGCCATACGTCGTCGCTGTAGCCCTTGTCGCTCGCCGCGTAAGTCTGCCGCGTTTCGAAGTCGTAGTCGTTCTCGATGAATTTCTCGATGCTGTCCGCCAGCATCGATTGAATCTCGTTAAGTGAAAAGTCCACGTTTACCGCCTTAGAGTCCGAGCACGTGCTTGGAGATGATATTTTTCTGGATCTCGTTCGAGCCGCCGTAGATCGAAGCCTTTCGATTGTTGAAGTACTTGAGTGAGGTCTTCGTCTCGGCCCCTTCGCCGATCGGTACGGCATCGAAATCGGGCTCGTACTGCGCCGGCACGTACGGCAGCGCGTAGTAGCCGGCCGCTTCCATGAACAGCGCGTCGATCGCCTGCTGGATTTCGGTGCCCTTGATCTTGAGAATCGACGACTCCGGTCCCGGAGCCTTGCCCGACGTCACTGCCGCCAGGGTGCGCAGCTCGGTGTACTCGAGTGCCTTCAGTTCGACCTCGACCGCTGCAACTCTGCGCATGAAGCTCTTGTCT
>CALZMR010000052.1 GCA_945788575.1 uncultured Woeseiaceae bacterium | reverse complement strand
CGCTGGTGCACAGGCTGGACCGAGAGACTTCGGGCTGTCTGGTGCTCGCCAAGCGGCGCAGCGCGCTGCGGGAGCTGCATCAGAAATTCCGAGACGGCGTGGTGGAGAAGAACTACATCGCTCTGGTCGTTGGCGATTGGCAGCATGGCGATACGATCATCGATGCACCGCTCGAGGTTCGGCATCGAAGGGGTGGCGAGCGGCACGTCATCGTTTCGGAAGACGGCAAGCCGGCCGAAACACGAATCCGGCTATCTCGGCGCTACGGGGATTTCAGCCTCGTACAGTGCGCGCCGCTCACGGGCCGAACACATCAGATCCGTGTGCACGCCGCAGCCGCGGGACATCCGCTCGCCGGCGACGAGCGCTACGGCGACGAAGCGGCCAATCGGCGGCTGAAAAAAATGGGTCTGCCGCGGCTATTCCTGCACGCGCAATCGATCGCGTTTCCGGATGACAGCGGCAACGATCTGCACTTTACGGCCCCGCTTGCTGACGACCTGGAACGGTTTCTGGTGACGGGACTCGTGCCGGCGCGACGCGGTAAACGACGCGCCTGACCGCGGCTGCTTCAGGCCAGCAGGTAGTCCAGTTCGAGCAGCCGTCCTGCCACCCAGATCATCGGCAGCCCGATCAGGGCGGTCGGATCGTCAGTGGTCACCTTTTCGAAGAGCACGAAGCCCGCGCCCTCGATCTTGAAGCTGCCCGCGCAGTCGTAAGGCTCATCGTGGTGGAGGTAGTTGTCGACCAATCGCCGGTCGAAGCGGCGGAAGCGCACGATGGTCTCGTCGGTATGTTCGTAGCGAGCACGGGAAACCGGGTCAAGGATGCAGACGGCGGTCAGGAAGCGGACGGCCTTGCCCGAGGCTGCCATGAGTTGTTCCACGGCTTGCTGATGTCGACCGGGCTTGCCCAGGATTCTGTCGTCGAGCACGGCAATCTGGTCCGCCCCTATGATCAGAGAACCGGGCGCATGCGCGGAGACGGCTTCGGCTTTGCGGCGCGCCAGGTCGGTAGCAAGCTCATCCGCCTCAAGGTCACCGGCATTGCTCTCGTCGATGTCCGGAGAGACCACTTCGTACTCGTCGAGGAAGCGATCCAGAAGGCCCCGCCGATACGATGACGAGGAGGCTAGCGTGATCGGCGCCGCGGTTGGATTTTGCATAGCAAATCAGGGCCTTAAGCGAAAAACTGGCGGATTGTACCCGGTTGGACCGCCCGGGCCGACATAAATCTTCGTAGTGCGCGGCAATCGCTTTGACACTCAGGTGTCTGGTCCTTATCATGCGCGCGCCATGACCGATCCGCTGCACGCTCGCCTGCCCGTGACGAGTCTTGCTAATGACTGCGAAGTTGTTGAAATTTCAGCAGAAATTGGAGATCTCTCGCGATTGGCTGAGACCCTTGATGCGGATCTCAGCGCACTGGACGCGGCGCAGGTTCCTCGGGACTGGCGTTCACGACCCGTGTCCGGGCGGTTACAATTCGGCACCGACGCGGCCGGTGGAGCCGTGGCTGCGGTCGAGTTGACGGCCGGAATGACGTCGGTCTGCCAACGATGTCTCGGCGTGTTCGAGTGGCCGTTGCAGACGGAGCTGAGGCTGCAGCTGGTCGGCGCGGATGAGGTGGCTGAGGAGCTCGAGGGCTACGAAGTCTGGGAGCTTGACGACGATGCCATCGTTCCGGCTGAACTCGTCGATGAGGCACTGGTGATGGCGTTACCATTGTCGGTTCGACACGACGAGACATGCGTCGAGATCGAGGTCGAGGCTGCGACGGTGACAGATGATTTAACAACGCCGTTTGCGGATTTGAAATCGCAGATGGATAAGACAACGGATTAAACGGATAACGGCAAGCCGTTACCGCGAATGGAGATAACTATGGCTGTTCAGAAGAGTCGCAGGACACCCTCAACGCGTGGCAAGCGACGTTCTCATGACAAGCTCAAGTCGCCGACGCTGTCGGTCGACCCGACGACGGGTGAGACGCATATGCGTCACCGTGTCTCGCCGGACGGTTTCTACCGCGGCGAGCAGGTGATCGCACAGCCCGAAATCGAAGACGACGACGAATAAGTCACTCCCGGACCGGCCCTAGGGCCGGCCTCCGAATGGGACGCAAGTCGACCATTTCCCTCGATGCGATGAGCGGCGACCTCGGCGCCGAGGTTGTCGTGCGTGCGGCATACGCGTCCTTGCAGAAGTATGTGAATATCGAACTCGTTCTCGTCGGCGATGAGAACGAGCTTGGTGCCTTGGTGACGCGAATAATCGGCGACGAACCGAGGCTGCGTATCGTGCATGCCTCGCAGGTTGTCGAAATGACCGACCCTGCTGCAGATTCCATTCGCAAGAAGAAAGACTCGTCGATGCGCGTCGCGATCAATCTGGTCAAGGACGGTGAAGCCGACGCCTGTGTAAGCGCCGGAAATACCGGTGCGCTTATGGCGACGGCCAAATTCGTTTTGAAAATGCTGCCCGGCATCGATCGCCCGGCAATCATCGCCGAGTTGCCGTCGACAGGCGGATCGCTGCACATGCTCGACCTGGGCGCGAACACGGTTTGTACGGCAGACCACTTGTTTCAGTTCGCCGTAATGGGTTCGATCATCTGTTCGGATGTCGTGGGCGTGGCGGAGCCGCGTATTGCCCTACTGAATATCGGTGCGGAAGACACCAAAGGCAACGACACCGTCAAGGACGCGGCGGCCATGCTGACCGCCAGCTCCCTCAACTACGTCGGATACATCGAAGCCAATGAGCTGTATTCCGGAAGGGCGGACGTTGTCGTAACCGACGGCTTCACGGGCAACGTGGCGCTGAAGGCGATGGAGGGCATGGTGGGTCTCGTGAAGTTCTACATGAGACGCGCCTTTACGCGAAACTGGTTTGCGAAGTTGCAGGCGCTGCTTGCGAGCCGCGTACTCAAGCGGCTGTCGCAGGAGACGGATTCGCGAAAGTACAACGGTGCGACACTCGTTGGCCTTAATGGTATCGTCATCAAGAGTCACGGCGGCGCCGATGCGTTTGCGTTCCAGCACGCCATCGATACAGCCATCGTCGAGGTTCGAAACCAGGTGCCACAGCAGATCGGGAGCCTGTTGCAACGGGAAGCGGCATGATTCATTCGAAGATAAGCGGCACTGGTCGGTACCTTCCGGAAAGAGTGCTTACCAATTTCGATCTCGAGAAGATGGTCGAGACCACAGATGAGTGGATTCGAACCCGCACGGGTGTCGAGCGCCGCCATGTTTGCGCTGACGACGAGACGACCTCCGACATGTGCGTCGAGGCGGCGAAGCACGCGATGGAAGCTGCCGGAAAGACGCCTGCCGACGTCGACATGGTCATCATCGGTACGACCACACCGGATCTCATCTTCCCCAACATCGCAACTTTGGTGCAGCACAGGCTCGGTATCCCGGCCTGTCCGGCGATCGGACTCGAGGCAGCGTGCACCGGATTCATCTACGCACTGACGACGGCCGACAAGTACATCCAGACAGGGGACGCAAAGTGCGTGCTCGTCATTGGCGCCGAGTGCATCACCAAGCTGCTCGACTGGAGCGATCGCAATACCTGCGTCCTGTTCGGCGACGGAGCAGGTGCCGTTATCCTGGAGGCGTCCGAGGAGCCCGGCATCATCGGTTGCCACATTGGTGCCGACGGCCAGTATCTCGATCTTCTGTATTACCCGGTCGGTGCGTCGAAGGAACTGCAGAAAGCGGGCACCGACGAGGCCGCGATCATGATGGCCGGCAAGGAAGTCTTCAAGGTTGCAGTGAGCACGCTCGGTGACGTGGCGTCACGTGCGCTCGAGGCAGCCGGTATTGAACAGTCGGAACTCGACTGGCTTATTCCTCATCAGGCCAACGTCCGCATCATTCAGGCGACAGCCAAGCGCCTCGGCCTGCCGATGGAGAAGGTCATTTTGACCGTACAGGATCACGGCAACACCTCGGCGGCGTCCGTTCCGCTCGCGCTGGACGTCGCCGTCCGTGACGGGCGCGTCAAGCCCGGACAGCTGGTGCTCATGGAAGCATTCGGCGGCGGCTTCACGTGGGGCTCCGTGTTGATGCGCTTCTAGTTGCGCCTGCGCTCTCTAATTGATCGACCGATACGGTCACTGTAATCACGAATGGTTTACCATAGGCCTGTCACGTAACCGGCTGATTCGCATGGCTGCAAAACTCATCATTGGCAACAAGAATTACTCGTCCTGGTCGCTCCGGGCCTGGTTCCTGATGACCGAGGCGGATATCGACTTCGACGAGGTCCGTATCAAGCTCGATGAGCCCGATACCGCTGAAAAAATCGCCGGGTTTACGGACGCCGGCTGTGTGCCGGTGCTCATTCTGAACGGCACGACAGTGTGGGATTCTCTGGCCATCGCCGAGACGGTGGCCGAGCGCTGGCCCGAGGCCAAACTCTGGCCGGCCGATCCGGACGCGCGGGCGCACGCGCGCAGTATCAGTGCCGAAATGCACTCCGGCTTCCAGGCGCTGCGCTCGCAGATGCCGATGAATTGCCGCGCGATGGGCCGAAAGGTTCATCTCCCGGACGACCTGACGGCCGATATCGACCGGATCATTGAGATCTGGTTGGACTGCCACAAGCGTTACGGCGATAAAGGTGACTGGCTGTTCGGCGACTTCAGCGTGGCGGATGCGATGTTTGCGCCGGTGGTTCTGCGTTTTCGAACTTACGGTATCAATCTGCCGGACTCGGCGATGGTGTATCCGAACCGTGTTCTGGAAAGCCGCGCCATGCAAGACTGGCTGTCGGCCGCCGAGACCGAGATCGAAGTCATCAAGCGCGAAGAAGTCGGACAGTAACTGACGTGTACGCGCGCGCACTGACAGTGATTGCATTGATGCTGCTCGGCATGCCGGCAGCGTACTCTGCAATCTACGAATTGCCGCCGGAAGGATCCGATGTCGTTGGCGAGATTTCCACGGTCGTCGCGCGCTACGAAGACACGCTCGTCGATCTCGCCAGAATGCACGGTATCGGCTACGAGGATATCGTGCGTGCCAATCCCGATGTCGATGTGTGGATTCCGGGTGAGGGAACGGAGGTTGTCTTGCCGACTCGCTACGTTTTGCCGCCGGGGCCGCGAGAAGGCATCGTTCTGAATCTTGCCGAGTACCGGCTTTACTATTTTCCGGAAGCGGAACCGGGCGAAGCGCCGGTGGTGATGACCTATCCGATCAGCATCGGCCGTCAGGATTGGGAGACGCCGCTAGGCCTGACCCGCGTCATTGCCAAGGCCGTCAATCCGACCTGGTATCCGCCGCAATCGGTCCTCGAGGAGCACGCGGCGGAAGGTCGTCCGCTTTCCCGTGTCGTGCCGCCGGGGCCCGATAATCCCCTCGGGCGCCGCGCAATGCGCCTCGGTCTGCCCGGATATCTGATTCACGGCACCAATCGGCCTGCGGGTGTCGGCATGCGCGTGACGCATGGTTGCGTTCGGATGTTTCCCGAAGACATCGAATATCTGTTCGACTTCATCGCTATCGATACGCCGGTGCGGATCATCAATCAGCCCATCAAGCTCGGCTGGCAGGATGACGAACTCGTCATCGAAGTGCATCCCTTGCTTGCCCAGGGGCCGACGAGTGACGAGCCGCTGCGACCGGATGCTGAGGCCGGCGAAGAGCTTGACGTTGTTGTCGAGGAAGCCGGCCCGAATCCGGTGTCGGAAGAGACGGCGGTCGTTGCCGAGGACGGTGTCTCGGAATCACCGTCGGCGGAGGCGGAGATCCTCGCCAGAGACCCGCTGACCTACGTCACCGAGCAATTCATCATTGCGACGGCCGAGCGTCCCGGGCAGCTCGACTGGACACTCATCGAAGACGTCGTCGAGCGTGCGGACGGCATGCCGGTCACGGCAGGGCAGAGCATAAAAAACGCCGCGACTGGCGCGGCGTCTGAATAAAGTCTAGCTATTGCGTTTTACTTCGACTGAGAACGCTCGAACATACGTTCCATACGTTCCGTATTGGCTTCGCAGCAAGCCTGTGCCGCAGTAGCGGCGGCAAGTGCCTGATCTGCCGTGCTCTGAGCGCGTGCAGCAGCCTGTGCGGCGCGATCGGCAGCAGCACGGGCAGCTTCAGCGGCGGAAGCCGCAGCAGCAGCGTCGGCAGCAGCCCGATCGGCGGTTGTCTGGACTTCGTCGAGTCCTGTTGTTGCACAACCCGTGACGAGTCCGAGCGTGAGCAACACGGCGCTCATTTTCACTACGGTCTTTTTCATTTTCCAAGATTCCTGTGTTGGGAAAAAACAGCAGCCGCATTATTTCCCAATTGTCAGGAAGCTGCAATGAAAATACCTGCTTTCATTGTTGTCTGTCGGTTGCACGCGACAATTCGTCGTGGCGTCGAGGGTGGCGGTATGAGCTCCATCTCGATGACATTCGAGGGTCATTGTCGTGTGGGCAGCGGGCCAGGCGGCAGCGATTCGAGAACACGCTTGCAGTTCACAAGGTACTGTATATAATTCCAGATACTGTGAATCCATACAGGACTGCTCAAATGCGCCAACTGACCCCCAGACAATCTCAGATTCTCGAAGTGATTCAGGACTTTATCGCCGAGACGGGGATGCCGCCGACGCGCGCCGAGATCGCCTCTGAACTCGGTTTCAAGTCCGCCAACGCCGCCGAGGAGCACCTGAGAGCCCTGCAGAAAAAGGGGGTCCTCGACCTCATACCGGGCGCCTCGCGGGGAATTCAGCTCAAGGACTCGCTGCGCGAACAGATGGGGCTGCCGCTGGTCGGTCGGGTGGCGGCCGGTAGTCCCATCCTTGCCGAAGAGCATATCGAGACGCATTACCGAATCGATCCGGCACTGTTCCGGCCGAAACCGCATTACTTGCTGCGCGTATACGGCATGAGCATGAAGGACGCCGGCATTCTGGACGGCGATCTCGTCGCCGTGCATCGCACGCCCGAGGTCCGCAGCCGGCAGATCGTCGTTGCACGCCTGGAGGACGAGGTCACGGTGAAGCGTTATCGACAGGACGGTTCACTCGTTTGGCTGCTACCGGAGAACGATGAGTTCGAACCGATTCGTGTCGATCTCAACGAGCAGTCCATGGTCATCGAAGGTGTCGTCGTCGGTGTGATCCGTGACGGTATGCCGCTGCACTAGCCCGGATGTTGCACCAGTATGACGCGCTCTCGCTTAGTCTTTGATCGCCTGAAGGACTTTCCTCAGTTGGAAATACACATGGGTATTCCGCGCCTTCGGAAAGTCCTTCATCCAATCAAATCCTTAACCGATCTTACGCGCCAACTGGTGCAAGACCCGGGCGGGACCCCGCACTGAACGGGCATGCGACACGATTCGTCATCACTCGAGAAACTGCTCGAGAATCCGCGGGTCTGGCGCGGGAAGTCGCAGACATGGACCGAGCAGGGTATTGCCAGCGGTTTCGAGAAGCTCGATCGGCAATTACCCGGTAGCGGCTGGCCACCGAACTCGTTAACCGAGATTCTGACCGAGCAGTACGGGATCGGCGAGTTGCAGCTTCTGATGCCGGCGCTGTCGAAACTCAGCGCCGATGACCCGCTCGTACCCTATGCCGAACCTGGTTGGATTGCCTGGGTTGCGCCGCCTTTTCAGCCATATCCGCCAGCCTTGCAGCAATGGCGCATCAATCTTTCACGACTCCTGATCGTCCGCCCAAAAGACGATAGTGAGATTTTATGGTCGGCAGAACAGGCGCTGTCGTCGGGCACCTGCAGCGCTGTGCTGCTGTGGCCGGAAACCTTGAGCGATCAGGACAGCCGCCGGCTGCAGCTTGCGGCCGAGAAGGGCTCGAGCTGGTGCATCGCTTTTCGTCCGCTCTCTGCCCGAAATCAGCCTTCGGCGGCCGCGCTGCGCATCGCTATGCGGGCCGACGGGCACGGGACCCATCTCGATATCTTCAAAAGTCGCGGTGGCCAGCCCGTCAGCATCAGCAATCTCTTTTCGGGATAAACGTGTCGGGCGCTGGAAAATTTCCTGTGCAGGCACGGGAGGGCGGAGCCGCCTCAGGCTCAAAAGCACGCCATAAACGGCGCGCGGCCGACGTACAGCAGTTGCTGCCGCTCGCCGCTCCCGAAGCCGAGGTCGAGTCGACGCCAGCAGTTCAGCCTGCCTCGAAGCGTCTCTGGTTCTGCGTGTATCTGCCTGAGTTGCCACTCGATGCCACCGGTCGTCGTCACTCACCGCTGGCCGTCGTCGAGGATCAACAAGGCGTCCATCGGATCTTGTTGGCCAACGAAATGGCAGCCGCGGCGGGCGTCCTGCCGGGTCAGTCGGCAAATGCGGCGCTTGCGCTGCTGCCGGAAATCGAACTCGAAGAGCGCAGTACGGTCGTCGAACAGCAGACGCTGGAAGCGCTGGCGACATGGCTCGAGCAGTTTTCGTCATTCGTTTCGATTGCGTCTCGCGACGTACTGCTGCTCGAGATCGCCGGCAGCCTGCGACTCTTCGGCGGACTACGTCATCTGCGCAGGCGGGTTGCGTCCGGGCTCGAGCAACAGGGCTTCGCAGCGTCGCTCTCCATTGCGCCGACACCGCTGGCCGCAACATGGCTTGCACGTGGTAATCGCCGTGCCTGTATTCGCAAGTTCGCAAACCTGTTGCCGAAGCTGAGAAGCCTGCCGCTTCACTGTCTGGATTGGCCGCCAGCGGCCCATACAGCGCTGACCGGCATGGGGGTGACGACGATTGGCGATTGCTTGCGTTTGCCACGCGAAGCTTTCGCCAAGCGCTTCGGCGCGGGCCGGCTCATCGAGCTCGATCGTGCGCTTGGTCGTTTGCCGGATCCACGCGCTTCGTGGCGCTCGCCGGAACGATTCTGTGCCGATTACGAGATGACGGAAGAACAGAGCGACCGCGAACTGCTGCTGGCGATCTGTCAGGAACTGCTCGAAGCTCACGAACAGTTTCTGCTGACTCGTCAGCTGGGCACGCAGCGCATCGACTTTTGTTTCTATCATCTCAAGGCTCCGGCGACGAAGCTCTCGATGGGCTTTACGCGTCCGGATCGCTCGGCAAGACGATTTGCGGAGTTACTGGGCATACGCTTCGAACGCTTGTCGCTGCCCGAGCCGGTGATCGCCTTGCGTTTGCAGGGTGGTCCGACACAGTTGCTCAAAGCCGAATCGTCCAGACTTTCTTTCGACCGCCGCAGCCGGCCGAGCGAATGTTATTCGATGACGGAACTCGCGGAGCGGCTGGCCGCACGGTTCGGTGATGATGCCGTCAACGGTGTGACGACCGTCGCCGAGCACCGGCCGCAGAAGGCATGGCGACAGCGCGCGTTGTCGGGCGGCAAGACTATCGGGCAGCCTGCGTTTATGAGGCCCGATCTTAAGCGTCCGCTATGGCTGCTGCCCGAGCCGGCACACTTACCGGTCGAAGCCGGACTACCGCTGCACTTCGGCCGTGTAACGCTGCTGGAAGGCCCTGAACGCCTCGAGACCGGCTGGTGGGACGAGGATGGTATCGCCCGCGATTACTACATGGCCGTCAATCCACGCGGCATGCGTCTGTGGATATTCCGTAACCGTAGCCGTTCGGCCGACTGGTATCTGGACGGCATCTTTGGATGAAATATGCTGAGCTGCACGCGCTCAGCAATTTCACGTTCCTGCGCGGCGCGTCCCACCCCGAAGAACTTGTCGAGACAGCTGCGGCACTCGGTTACGAGGCGCTTGCGATTACCGACGAGTGTTCGATGTCGGGAATCGTACGCGCACACATGGCAGCGAAAGAGTGCGGGCTGAAGCTCATCGTCGGCTCGGAGCTGCGTTTGCGCAGCGGCCGCAAACTCGTCGTGCTCGTGAAGAGCTACCGAGGGTATGCCGCCCTCTGCGAACTCATCACGCGTGCGCGGCGGGCGGCAGACAAAGGGCATTACGAGCTGACCCGGCTCGATTTCGAGAGTGGATTACCGGATTGCCTCGTCCTGTGGGTGCCGGACGACAGTTATTCACTCGATGCGGAGGATCACTGGATACGAGAGACATTCAGGGACCGGCTCTGGATCGCGGTCGAGTTGCTGGCCGACGGCCGGCAACGACAAAAGCTCGCACGTCTGCGCGAGGCGGGGCGGCGTCTGAAGCTGCCGCTCGTCGCTACCGGCGATGTGCACATGCACCGTCGTTCGCGACGGATTCTGCAGGATACGCTGACGGTGATACGCGAGCGCGTCACGATCGAGCAGGCGGGTTTTCTGCTCTATCCGAACGGCGAACGGCATCTGCGCTCGCTCGAGGTGCTCGAGCGCGCCTATCCGGCGGATCTGTTGGCGGAAACCGCGAGTATCGTCTCGACTATCGATTTCTCGCTCGACGAACTGCGTTACGAGTATCCGGATGAGGTCGTGCCGGCCGGGGAGACCACGGCAAGCTATCTCCGAAAACTGACCGAGGAGGGCATGCGCCGCCGGTGGCCTCGCGGCGTGCCGGAGAAGGTCGTGCAACTCGTCGAACACGAACTCGAGCTCATCAGTGATCTCGAATACGAGCCGTATTTTCTCACCGTGTACGACATCGTGGCCTATGCGCGTTCACAGGACATTCTTTGCCAGGGACGCGGTTCGGCGGCCAATTCGGCAGTGTGCTTTTGCCTGGGGATAACCGAGGTGGACCCCGGGCGTATGCAGATGCTCGTCGAGCGTTTCATCTCCAGGGAGCGCAATGAGCCTCCGGATATCGACGTCGATTTCGAACACGAGCGCCGCGAGGAAGTCATCCAGTACATCTACGAGAAGTATGGCCGCGATCGCGCGGCACTCGCCGCCACGGTCATCACGTACCGGCCGCGCAGCGCGCTGCGTGACGTCGGCAAGGCGTTGGGGCTTTCCGATCTGCAGGTGGGGCGCCTGTCACGTTCGATGCAGTGGTGGGACGGCAGTAAGGTCGATGAGAGCCGAATACTCGAGGCGGGGCTGGACCCGGATAGCCCGATCGTGCGGAGGCTCCTGTATCTGGTCGGCCAGCTCATCGGTTTTCCGAGACATCTCTCCCAGCATGTTGGCGGCTTCGTGATCTCGAACGGGCTGCTGTCGGAACTCGTGCCGGTCGAAAATGCGTCGATGGACGACCGGACGGTCATCCAGTGGGAGAAGAACGACCTCGAAGATCTTGGTCTGCTCAAAGTCGATGTTTTGGGTCTCGGGATGCTGACCGCGATACGCCGCAGCTTCGACCTGATCCGCGATTTCGACGGACGCGAATATACCTTGGCGACCGTACCGGCGGAGGATCCGGTCGTGTACGACATGATCTGCGACGGCGACACTATGGGCGTGTTTCAGATCGAATCGCGCGCGCAGATGGCGATGTTGCCGCGGCTTAAGCCCCGATGCTTCTACGACCTCGTTATCGAGGTGGCGATCATCCGTCCCGGGCCGATCCAGGGCGATATGGTGCATCCTTATCTTCGGCGCCGGAACGGCGAGGAGGCCGTCGATTATCCGAGTGAAGAGGTGAAGGGCGTGCTCTCACGCACCCTGGGCGTGCCTATTTTCCAGGAGCAGGTCATGCAGCTTGCAATCGTCGCGGCCGGTTTTTCCGCCGGCGAGGCCGATCGGCTTCGGCGTGCGATGGCTGCGTGGAAACGCCGTGGTGGCCTCGGCCCGTTCGAGGAGAAGCTGATCGAGGGCATGCGCGCTCGCGGCTATGGCGAGGACTTTGCGCGTCAGATTTTTCGGCAAATCGAAGGCTTCGGTGAATACGGTTTTCCGGAGTCGCACTCGGCAAGCTTCGCGCTGCTCGTCTACGTTTCCTGCTGGCTCAAGCGCCACGAGCCGGCGGCTTTTACGGCGGCGCTGTTGAACAGTCAGCCAATGGGTTTTTACTCGGCCTCGCAGCTCATTCAAGACCTCAAGCGCCATGCGGCCGAGGTGAGGCCTGTCGACATCAATGCGAGCGATTGGGACTGTACGCTCGAGCGTCGTGAAGATGGCTGCGCTGCGCTGCGGCTCGGTCTGCGCCTGGTCAAGGGACTGTCCGAGGAAACCGGCAAGGCTATCGAGCACGCCCGTGGGGCTGGCTACCTGACGACTCAGGTGCTGGTCGAGCGCACCGGGATCGGTCGGCGCGAACTCAATGCGCTGGCATCGGCGGGGGCGCTGGAAGCGCTGGAGGGTCACCGGCATCGTGCACGCTGGGCAGTTGCCGGTGTAGAGAAGCCGGAAGGATTATTCAGGTCGATGGATCGCTACGAGGCCGCACCCTTGCTACGCCGGCCAAGCGAAGGTCAGGACATCGTCGCCGATTATCAAAGTGTCGGGCTAACGCTCGGACGGCATCCGGTGCAGCTGTTGCGCGACCGCTTGAGCCGTTACCGGTATTGTCCCGCTGCCGGTCTGTCCGAACTCACGACGGGGCAGCGCGTTGGCGTGTCAGGCATCGTCATTACCAAGCAGCGTCCGGGGACGGCGAGTGGAGTTACCTTTGTGACGCTCGAGGACGAAAGCGGTCACGTCAACGTGATCGTTTGGAAGAAGGTCGCGGAACAGTATCGAGCCGCGCTGCTGAACTCGAAGCTAATGGGAGTGTTGGGCGAGCTTCAGATCGAGGGAAAAGTCATTCACGTGATTGCGCGACAACTCATCGATCATTCCGACATGCTGGGAAATCTGACCGTAAAGTCACGCGACTTCCGCTAGGGCTCTCACGAGGATGGTTTGAATGCACGCTCAGGCGGGAGCGCCTCGAGAAAACTTCAACCGAGTGCGATTGAACGTTGGCAGAGTGGTGCGAAAA
>CALZMR010000051.1 GCA_945788575.1 uncultured Woeseiaceae bacterium | reverse complement strand
TAGCCGAGTTTCTCGAACCACGCATCGGCATCGATCGTCAGTAGCCAGAGTTCGTCCAGACCTATCTGCCGTGACCGGTCTTCGAGCCTGATAACCAACTCCTTCCCGAGCTTCGAGTTTCGATAGTCGTTCGCAACGACCAGCGAGCGCAGAAGACCGACGGACCCGAGAGTTTCGAGCCCCACTGCCGCGACCAGCCTGCCCTTCGACTCTGCGGCAAGAGCCAGCATGCCGGGCCGGAGATCGTCGACTGGCAGCCCTGCCGCCCGCAGGAGGATTGCGGCCGGCTCGAGGTCCGCTTGGGTCGCAGCGCGAATCGTGATGTCCTGGCGAATGTCATCCACCTCCGAAAGATCCAGACCGGACGAGCACCGGCCTGTGGAAGCTCGTGTTTAGTGTAGCGGCAGCTCGCGCGCAATCACGACGCCGGATCGTTGCTGTTCCCCGCGGTACGCTGTCGGGCGGCGTGCAGATGTTCGCAGACCGCGGCCGCAGCCGAGACAAGGCGTACCGAAGGCCGAGCGATCTCGTCCGCGTCGACCGTGAATCGATTGTCGAATCGATTGGCCTGAATATGAGACCACCTATCCCAAATCGCAAACGGCGGGCCGCCGTCTGCGTTCGCGGCCAGCATGACCTCGGGATCGCGATCAATCACGGCTTCGACGCCGATGGCAGGCGCGAGTTCGTCGAGGTCGTTGAAGACATTGTGCCCACCGCAAAGCCGGATGATGTCGGAGATGTAGTGCGTTCCGCCCACCGTGTACAGCGGCCGCGACGAGACCTGATAGAACACCGAGACCGGCTCCTCCTGTGAGTACTGCGCACGCAGTTCCTCGATCCGGTCTCGAAAAACTCCGGAGACCTCTTCCGCGACGGTCTCGCGGCCGGCGAGAACGCCGATGCGTTCGATCGCGGCGGGCACATCCGATAGTCCGTGTGTACGAATGGACTCGACGCGATAGCCGGCAGCCGCCAATTCATCGATCAATGGGCCCGGGTTGCCGCCGTCCCACGCAAGCACCAGTGTCGGCGCCAGCAGTGCGAGACGTTCCTGATCGACGGTGAACGCGTCGCTGACGATCGGCAGCTCGAGCGCCTCGGGTGGATAGTCCGAATACGCACTGACACCGACCAGAAATTCACCGGCGCCAGCCGCAAACACCAGTTCGGTGAGATGCGGCGCAAGCGTGACTATCCTGAGTGAGTCGTCGTTTTCCAGCGGCGCCGGTGGTTCGCAGGCGCAAAGCAGAACACCGGCGGCAACGAATGCGGCGACTCTGGACACGAACGACAGGTAATGGCCGTGGCGGCCGGCCGGGGCCGGGGTCAAACGGTCCAGCCGTAAAGCGTCAACGCGGCAATAACGACCGCCCAGATCACGAGGAGTCGAAACACCAGCCGGTTCGCCGCGGTCGCGCCGCGGACGCCACGTGCCTTCAGTTCCTCGTCGGGCTCGTCGCGCAGCGCGAGCGCGCCGATTCCCACACGAGCAAGTAGCTGCTCGCTGGCCTCCGAGGGTGTCTCCGGCGCAGGCTCCTGTGGCGTGCGCCAGGCAGCAAATGCGGCATCAAAGTGACCGGCAATAGCGTAGCCGACGGCCGTCAGGCGCGCAGGAATCCAGGCCAGCCAGCCGTGCCGCGTTACGGCCGCGTCCCGGATCCGGACCGCAGCCTCGGACTCGGGCTCTTCCTCTGCCCGCGCCGCCGTAAACACCGCGCGGCGGCGGATCAGATCGGTGACGCGATACAGCCACGCACCGAGCGGCCCGAACGGACCCAGCGCAACGAACCAGAAGATGATGGCGTACAAGCGATTGTTGGCCTGCACGAATACCGCTGACTCGACGCTGTGAATGCAGTCCAGCGTGTCGGCCGGCACATCACTTTCAATCAGCGCTTTGGCGGTTTGTTCGAGCCGCTCCTGATCGTCGTCTTCGAGCGCCGCGCAATACTCGCTGATGTCCTCGCCGATGTCGTTGGGCCCGAGCGAAAAGAACAGGACCACGATGGCGAGGAACAAATACGGAAAGCCGAGCAGAGCATCACCGAGTGCGAATATCACGATTAACACGGGTAGCGCGAGCAGCAGGGCGAGGATCGCCACCGGCAGCACGGCGGGCCAGTCGGCGAACCGATTCGCGTGGCGAAAACCGGCATCGATGACGCGGTCCATGAAGCGCATGCGGCGCCAGTGAAACAGCTGGGTTGCCAGCCTTTCAATGACGAGTCCGATGAGTAGAGCGATCAGGTTCATGACAGACCATCATACAGTCGGAGCCAGTCGAAAGCAGGACCGGGATCGGTTTTTCGGCCGGGAGCGATATCCGAATGGCCGACGATATTCCGATTCGAGATATCCGGATACGCCTGTTCAATTGCCGCGACGATGGCGACGAGACATTCGTACTGGGCGTCGGTATAAGGCGTCTCGTCCTCTCCTTCCAGTTCGATGCCGATCGAGAAATCGTTACAGCGAGCTCTCCCGTGGAATCGGGATTCGCCCGCATGCCATGCCCGTTCGTTGAATGGAACGAACTGTACGACCTCGCCGTCACGGCGGACCAACAGATGTGCGGAGACCTGAAGGCCGCGTATCTCGCCGAAGTAAGGATCCGCATCCCAATCCAGCGAGTTGGTAAACAGCGCCTCGATCTCGCCACCGCCGAATGCACCGGGCGGGAGGCTGATTCCGTGCACGACGAGCAACTCGGGCTCCGAGCCGCTCGGCCGTGCGTCCTTGTTCGGGCTCGCGACGTATCGACAAGGTGAGAGTCGTCCGTTACTCGTGTCGACCTCGAATTTCCGGCGCGCGCCAGATGAGGCATCATCTGTGGTCATGACGACGAGGCTATTTGTTTCCGACCGCCTGAGCAATGGTGCGAAGCTCACGCTCGACGCCGACCAGGCGCATTATCTCGGCCGCGTGCTGCGGATCGAAGCCGGATCCACGATCAGTGTCTTCAATGGCAACGACGGTGAGTTCCGGGCGACCGTCGATTCGCTGCGAAAGAAGCAGGCCATCCTGCTCGTCCGCGAGAAGATCGAGACGAACCTCGAATCGCCCTTCAAGATCCATCTGGTACAGGGTGTCTCCCGCGGGGAGCGCATGGATTTCGTCGTGCAGAAAGCGACCGAACTGGGCGTCAAGCGCATCACCCCGGTGCTGACGGACCACGGCGTCGTTCGCCTCGACCCGATCCGTGGCGAGAAACGGCGCGCGCACTGGCAGCGCGTTGCCGAAAGCGCCTGCGAACAGTGTGGCAGAGTGCGGCCGCCGCTCGTCGATGCACCGATATCCCTGAATAAGTGGTTTGGCGCGAACGACGTCGCCGATGCGACGCAGCTCATCCTTACACTCGGCGCCAACTCGCGGCCGATGACGGCAATGGACGCACCCCCAGTGAAGCTGTGCCTGCTGCTCGGGCCGGAAGGGGGCTTCAGCGAAAGCGAACTCGACGATGCAGCCTTGGCCGGCTTCGAGGCAGTGTCGCTGGGTCCGAGAGTCCTGCGTACAGAGACCGCGGCGCTGACGGCGGTCGCGATCGCGCAATCCCTTTGGGGCGACCTCAGGCCTGAACCGACTCCTCGGCCAGCATGAGTTCGAGCTTCTCGAGGTCCGGAATCAGGGGGAACTCGTTGATCATTTTCACCCGGCACAAGACGGGCGCATCCTCCGGCCAACCCTCCGTGGCCTCGAGCTTCAGAACGTCGCGGTTGACTCGGACAAGCTGGGGAAAACCCTGAGTCAGCACACCGAAGTAGCCTGTCGGCAGCTTGCCGCCACTGGCCAGAAAAACGACGATGCGTGTGCGCCCGGTGATGGCCGGCACGTCCTTGCCGATGACGCCTTCGAATGACACCACAGGCAGTTGCCTGCCGCTCCAATTGACCGTTCCCAGCATCCAGTCGTGCGCACCCGGCTCCCGGTCGGGCTTCATGAAGCGTACGACTTCGGCCACGCAGGCGCGCGGCACGATCAGCCGGTCTTCGGCAAGCGGCACGAGCAGACTGTATAGCTCATCGGCGACCGCGCTCATGTGAGTTGAATCCCTCTGTCTTCGAGTTGCCGTTGAATGGCCTGCAGTAGCTGCGAGTCCTGATACGGCTTGCCGAGATAGTCGTTGACGCCGAGCTCGATCGCCCGGGCCCGGTGTTTGTCGCCCACGCGAGACGTAATCATAATGATGGGCACGTGTGCGACGCGGTCGTCATTGCGAACGTGTGAGGCGAACTCGTAACCATCCATGCGCGGCATTTCGATATCCAGGAGAATAATGTCCGGCTTCGCATCCTGCATGACGCTGATGGCATCCAGACCATCCTTGGCAGTCACGACTCGCATTCCGTGCCTCTGCAGGAAGCGTTCCGTCACTCGGCGTACCGTAATCGAGTCATCGACCACCAGCGCCAGCGGCCGTTCATCCGTCGGCGTCGGCGCTGCTTTCTTGATCTCGACGACAGGCGCGCCGGTGCGCACGAGCGCGTTGATGTCGAGAATCAGGACGACGCGGCCATCGCCGAGAATCGTCGCGCCCGAGATGCCACGAATGCCGGCGAGTTGCGGGCCCACCGACTTCACGACAATCTCGCGGCTGGCGAGCATCTCGTCAGTCAGGAGCGCCGCCGAGTATTCGCCGGCTCTCACGAGTATGACCGATATGAAGGCTTCGTCCTGAGGGAGCGTCGCCGCCTGGCCGCCAAGATACATCCCGAGGTGCCGGAATTTGTAGATCTCTTCACCGTACTGGTAGCTCGGTTCGGTCTGACTCAGCAGATTCTCGAGTTCGGCGCGCGGTATGCGTGCGACGCCTTCGACGGACGGCAGCGGCAGCGCGTAAACCTCATCCCCGGTGCGCACGATCAGCGCCTGCGTAATCGCCAGCGTGAACGGCAAACGTACCGTGAAGTTCGTGCCCTGACCGGTGACCGACGCGATTCTCAAGGATCCGCCGAGTTTCTTGACCTCGTTTGCAACCACGTCCATACCGACACCGCGTCCCGCCGACTGGGTTACCTTGCGCGCTGTCGAGAAACCCGGGGTCAGGATCAACTGCATGATCTCTTCGTCGGTAACCCGCGTTTCGGGCTTGAGCAGGTCCAGCTCGTAGGCTTTGCGGCGAATCGCCTCCACATCGAGTCCGCGGCCATCGTCCGAGACGTCGATGACCATTTCCGATCCTTCTCGATGCAGTCGAATCGTGATCTGGCCCGTGGCCGGCTTGCCGATATCCTGCCGTTCTTCGGGCGACTCCAGACCGTGCACCACCGCATTCCGAAGCATATGCTCGAAGGGCGGCAGCATCTTATCCAGCACCTGGCGGTCGAGCTCGCCGGACGCACCCTCGACGGCGAGCTCCGCCCGCTTGTCGGCCTCGGCGGCAGCCTGCCTTACCAGCCTGGTCAGCCGGCCGACATTGCGCTCGAACGGCACCATGCGCGTACGCATCAGGCCGTCCTGTAGTTCCGCGGTGACTCTCGACTGCTGGACGAGGAGACCCTCGGCCTCGGTCGTCAGATTCGACAACAGGTCTTTCAGACTCTGTAGGTCGTTCGCCGATTCAGCGAGCGCCCGAGAGAGCTGCTGAATATTCGAATAGCGGTCCATCTCGAGCGGATCGAAATCCCGGGACGCGACCATCGTGTCCTGATGGCCGTGCATGATTTGCGCTTCCGTCTCGATCTCGAGCTTTCTGAGCTGCTCGCGCAATCGGGCCACGGTCGCGTTGAGCTCCTCGACGTTGAACTCGAACGCGTTGACCTGCTGACTCAGGCGCGAATGATAGATGCTGATCTCGCCCGCCGCGTTCAGCAGATCCTCGAGCAGGTCGGCGTCGATTCGCGCGAATTCCTGGCGGGCCTCGGCGGAACGTACGGGGCGAAGCTCGGGCGCCGCCGGCCGCGGCGGCTCCTCGGCCATCGGAACGGGCTCAGGTTCGGGCTCTGCCTCGGATTCCGGCTCGGCTTCGGGTTCGGGTTCCGGCTCGAGTTCGGGTTCCGGCTCGGGTTCCGGCTCGGGCTCGGGCTCCGGCTCGGGTTCCGGCTCGGGCTCGGGCTCGACAGACAGCTCAACCGGCGATGCCGATGCCTCGAGGTCGATTTGCTCGACGGGTTCCAGCGTCAGCTCGGACTCGGGCACAAGCTCCTCGATCTCCGAGGCCTCCAGCTCCGGCTCGAAAGCCGCGGACTCGATCTCCAGCGACGGTTCTTCTGCCGGCTGGGCGATGAGATTCAGTTCGTCCGCCAGCGGTGAATCCACAATCACCATGCTCACGGTATCTTCGGGCTCGATGGTGAACGCGGCCGGCGGCTCCGAGGACGGCGTTTCGACAACGACCTCTTCCGCGACTTCGAAGCCGGCATTCGCCTGCTGAATCCGCTTTTCCAGTTCGGTGGCGGCTCCGACCGGCTTGCCGGCTATCACGAGATCCCGCATGCGGTGCAGCTCGTCGATGCTGCGCTGTAACAGATCGCCCATCGCGCCCGATGCTTTTACGCGACCTTCGTCCACCGACAGCAACAGCGTTTCGATCTCGTGGCTGAGGTTGCCCATCGCCAGGATCCCGGCCATGCGCGCACCGCCCTTGAGCGTATGCAGGTGCCGCTTGAGTTCATCGAGCGCGTGTCTCGAATCGTGATCCTTCCGCCATTCCTCGAACGACTTATCGGCAGCTTCGAGAAGTTCGGCGGACTCTTCGGTGAAGATAGCCGCGATCTCGGCGTCGTATTCGATCTCGGTCGGCGCTTCCGGCTCGGCGCTGACTTCGGCAGCCTCTTCCTCGGCCGGCTCCAGCATTTCCTCGATGCTGACCAGCGTCGGGTCGGCTTGCTGCACCTCCTCGGTGAGCTTGCCGATCTGCTCGATCAGTTCCGAGTAGTCGGCCCGTTCGCGATCCGCCTGATTGATGTCGGCGACGATATTCGCGATCGCCCGTGACGCCTGACTCAGCGCCTCGAGCCCGGATTCCTCGAAGCCTACTTTGTAGTCGTAGATTCGGCGCACGAAGCGATTCAGCACCGCGGCGACGGCGACCCCGCGCTCGACGTTGGCCATGTTGGCGCTGCCGTGAAGCGTGTGGCACGCGCGATGCAGTTTGTCGGTGACTTCGAATGGCGGCGAATGCCCCTCGCATGCCTCGAGATAATCGCCGATGACCTTCAGATGACCCGCGGTTTCCTTCGAGAAGATATCCAGCAGGATCGGATCCATCTCGAGCGCGGCCTTCTCCGCGGCCGGTTCGCCTGCAGGGGCGGCCACGGTAAGGACCGCCGCTTCCGGATTACCGTCGGCGAATGCCTGAGCGCGCGCGATCAGCGTGCGGATGTCCGCCTTCGGATCGGCGCCCACTTCGAGCTGTTCGACGAGTTCGGGGACCGCGCGGGCCGCTTCAAGGATGTAATCGACCATCGGCGGCGTCCGCACGAGCGTGCGGTTGATCAGGCGATTGAGTAGATTCTCAACGGCCCAGCAGTACTCGCCAATGCGTTCGGCGCCCACCATCCGCCCGCTGCCCTTCAGCGTGTGGAACGAACGCCGCACGACGATCAGCGACTCCATGTCGTCCGGGTTTTCGCCCCATTGTGGAAGCTTGCGCTTGATCGTTCCTATCTCTTCCTTGGCTTCCTCGATGAAGAGTTCGATGAGTTCGGGGTCGAGGTGCTCGGCATCCGGCGCGATGACAGGCAGCGTCGGCGCGGCGACCTCTGGCGTCGGCACGTTGGTCAGCGCGGCCGCCTCGATCTCAGCGCGCGGTATCTTCATGGTCGTGACGGCGGCCTCAGTGCCGTCCTCGCTGGTCTCCGGCAACGCCTCGACGACTTCGGTGGCGGCCACGAGCCGCGACTCGACGTCCTTGAGAACGGTCAGGCATGCCTCGGCATTGTCGAGCATGTACCAGGGCTCGGTCCGACCTGCCTTTACGGTCTCCATGTAGTACTCGATGCTGACAATCGCATCGGCGAGACGATCGGTCTCCTTCTGTGCGAGTTGTCTGGGTCCACCGCTCTGGAGCGTTAACGTGACGAGTTTGCCGATCCTGTCGACAACCTCCATCGCGCGACCCTTGTCGAGCATCATGAGACCTGCCTTGATGCCCTGTACGAGAGACGGCACGCTGTCCAATCCCTGCGATGGCGCATTCGAGGCCATGCTCTGGCTGATCGTTTCCTTGATTCGCGCCAGGTTGATGATGCATTCGCGCATGACCGATTCCGCAACCTGACGGTAGTCCGCCGCCTCCTCCTCGGGCATGTCATCCGGGGCTGCGGCGAGAGCCGACTCCTGGGGCGCGGTCAATCGAATGAGCTGCTGGTCGAGACGATCTTCGACACGCAGCAGCGTCGAGGCAATATCGAGCACGATCTGTTCGCTGGCGACACCACCACGCTCGACGACGGACTTCATGCGCTCCATCTCTCCGTCGATATCGCTGCGTAGTTCACCAAGGCCGAGTACGCCCAGGGTGTCGGAGATCTTCTTGAGCAGTTCGAGCTGCGGCACGAGCTCGGCCGACTTGTTGAGGCCGGTGCGGACGAAGATATCGAGAACGTCTTTGACGCTGGAGAGATCTTCCTTAATCGCGGAAGCGACCGTCTGCATGAGTTTGACGCTGGGTGCCGACAGCGCTTCTCGCGCCTGCTCGACCTGCTCGTCGCCCGGCAGGAGCTCGGAGAGATTGAACGCCGCGCGGATTTCGCTGATCCGTTCGCCCGTCGTCGTTGACCGTGCGACGTAGTACAAGAGGTTGTTCAGCAGATCGTCGATCGGATGCTTGTCGAACGCCTCGACGCCCTCATCGATCAACGCCTTGATATGCCGGTCGGTCTGTCCCAGTAATCGCTTTAGGGCAACCGTGGTCTCGAGGCCGCCATCCTGCAATGCCTCGAGCACACCGCCGGCAACCCACCACAGCTGATACATGTCGTCGCGGGTCGCCGCATTCTCGAGTGCAGAGGCAACCTTGGCCAGCGTATCGACGTGACGCGCCGAATCGCCGCCTTTTATCCAGCCGAGAAGCGCAAGCTGGAACTTCGGCCGCAGGCGTTTCGCGACGGCGACGGGCTCTTCGCCGCTGCCTTCGCGACGTGCCGCGCCGCTGTCGCTGCGCCGCGGTGACAGATTGAGCAGCAGCAGCGTGCCTTCCGAGAGCAACGGTTGTCCGCGCGCCGCACGCAGATCGTTCAGCATGGGCAGCAAGACCAGCGCGATGTCGCGGCCGCCCCCCAGCAGGCGCTCGATGTAGATCGGCAGCTGGACCATCGATCGGGTCAGCGCATCGAGACCGTCGTCGCGGGCTTTGCCGGGTTTGACCGGCACCAGATACCTGGCGGCGAGTTCCATTTCTTCGACCAGAAGTGCGGCGCCGTAGGTCTCCGTAATCTGCAGCGCGCCGCGGGCCTGATGCAAAAGCTCAGCCGCGCGGCCAAGCGCCGCCGATCCGCCACGACCATCGACGCAATCCTCCAGCGCGAGATGCGCATGGCGGATCGTCTCGTTGAGTTCGGTGCTGACGATCGCGAGCGCGCGTACCGGACTGTCGATACCGTCGGTACGTGCCTGCTCTATGCCCGTTGAGCCCGTCATCTGCGCGTTCGCTGTCCCTTTCGTTCGCTCGTGCTAGCCGGCGCTGGCCTGCCGCTGGGCCGCTACCGCGGCGGCGTCCGACGATGCGGGCTGCAATGTACTCTGCGGCATCGCCTCCTGCGGGAGCGTGAAGCCGGCAACACTCATTCTGAGCTGCGAGGCGAACTCGGACAGCTTGGAGATTGCGGCAGCCGTCGCCGTCGTCGCCTTGCCCGTCTGCGTACTGATTTCTCCCAGACGAGTCGTGCGGCGCGTGACGTCCGCGGCTGATTTTGCCTGCTGACGCGCAGACACCGAGATATTCTGAACGAGGTTCGCGATCTGATTCGAGACTTGCTCGATCTCATCGAGGGCCGCGCCGGCATTCTCGGCGAGCAATGCGCCGCCGACTACGTCCGTGGTACTGCGCTCCATCGACACGACGGCCTCCTTGGTATCGGCCTGAATCGTGCTGACGAGAACTTCGATCTGCTTGGTGGCATTGGTCGAACGTTCGGCGAGCCGCTGCACCTCATCGGCAACGACCGCGAAGCCTCGCCCGGCCTCACCGGCCATCGAGGCCTGAATCGAGGCATTGAGTGCGAGGATATTGGTCTGCTCGGCGATGTCGTTGATGAGTTCGACGATGTTGCCAATTTCCTGCGAACTCTCGCCGAGCCGTTTGATGCGCTTCGACGTTTCCTGGATCGTCTCGCGAATCGTATTCATGCCGTCGATCGTGCGGCGCACCGCTTCGCCGCCCTTATGGGCAACTTCGACCGAGTGCCGCGCCACGTCCGAGGATCGCTCGGCGTTGCCGGACACTTCCTCGATCGAGCCCGCCATCGATACGATCGATTCCGTCGCCGCATTGATCTCGCGAGTCTGATTATCCGCCGCCCTTGCCATGTGCGCTGCGGTGCTCTCTGTCTGCTTCGCCGCGGAATCGACCATGATCGCGGTCTCGTTGACCGTCGTGACGAGCTTGCGGAGTTCCTCGATCGCGTAGTTGAAGGAGTCTGCAATCGTTCCGGTGATGTCTTCGGTAACCGTCGCTTCGATCGTCAGGTCACCGTCAGCGAGGCTGCCCATCTCGTCGAGCAGCCTTAGGATGGCCTGCTGGTTTCGCTCGTTCTGCTCAGCCTGCTCTTTGGCCGTGCGTTCGAAGATGGACGCACGCGAGTTGAGCGCGATGAGGACGAGAACGAGCAGCACGCCCAGGCCCATGAGGCCGATCGGCAGCCATAGCAGGTTCAGAATGCCGGGCAGCGAACTCCCGCCCCCTGCCACGGCACTATCGAACAGACTCGCGGATGCGGCCGTGAGCGCAGCAAGTTGATCGCGCATGCCGGCCATTTGCATCGCGCTTGCGCTCAAGGCCTCGACCTGCGACTCGAGGTCGGCGACGCGCGCGGCCAGCGGCGCGGCGACCGCCTCCTGACCTGCGGCATTGAGAGGCCGCATATCCAGACTGGAGGCCTGGCCGGTCAGCGCATTCGCGACTTCACGCAGGAAAGCCACGTCGTCTGCTATCGACTGCGCGGCCTGTGCCGCATCGGTGGCGAGTGCCAGACCACCCGTTTCCGTTGCGAGCCGATTGCTGCGTTGCTGCAGTTCCTGGACGATCGCCGTCGACGACGTGCGACCCATGAGATCGTCGCTTAGGATCAGAACTTCCGAGGCGGAGCCTGCGATGCCTGCCGCGGCGGTGTTCAACGCCTCGACGTCCGCTCGACGCCCGAGAATCGACTCGGCACGTGTCGAGAGCTCACGCCAATTCGCGCTACTGCCCGGCGCCGCGGCGCCGCTCGCCAACTCATCGAGACGCGCCACGCTGTTTGCGAGGGTCGAGAAACCGTCCTCTTCGCCTCGCAGTGCGTCGTTCGCCTGCTGTGGCAGCACCTGAGAAATTGCCGCCAGCGCAGTCGCCGGCGAAGCGCCCGATTGCAGGTAGACGAGGCCGCTCGCCGCGATCAATGCAAGCGCTATTAGCAGCGCGACGACGCGGAATGCGTTGGAAGTATAGGTTTTGTCAGCCATAACGTGGGACTCGTGTGTTTGCGGCTCGCCGCGCGGTCATTCCGCGGCTGCCTGCAGAAACAAGTTGCTCTCGATCAAGGAGAACAAATCAAAAATGGGCCAGCTTTCGTCGTTGCGAATGTAGCTGCCGTGGAGATAGCGCTCGCAGCGCGCGATGGTGTCTTTCGGTGTTTCCGCAAGTTCGTGTTCCATGAAGCGGCGAAACCCAAGTACCTCGTCGACGATCAGTCCGGCCGGGATCTCGCGGTGATTCACGGAGATAACGCGGGTCGTACGTCGAAGTGACGTCCGACCGCTGCCCAACATCAGTTTGACGTCCACGAGCGGAAGAAGATGGCCGCGGAGATTGGCGATACCGAGCAGCCAGCGTTTCGAGCCGGGCACTCGGGTCGTCGATTCCGGCAGCATCAGTACTTCGCGAACCTGTTCGCGGCTGGCCACGAACTGCTCCTCACCGATTCGGAAGCCGACGCCCACCCACTCCGTATGCGAAGCGCCGGGCGCGGTGCCCGACTGCGCGGCCGCGCTGCGGCGTTCGATTTCACGCAGGAGTTCGAACGGCTGCTTGACCAGAGAAGCGAGCTCGGCGCCGGTACTCATGAATACGCTCTGCGTCAGGCCGCCATGACGGCGTTGATCATGTGAACGAGCTGATCCTCGCCGATTGGCTTGACGAGGTATTCGACGGCCCCCTGACGCATCCCCCAGATCTTGTCAGTCTCCTGATCCTTGGTGGTGATGATGATCACCGGAATGCCCTTGGTCGCGGGATCCTGATTGAGTTTGCGTGTGGCCTGGAAGCCGTTCATGCCGGGCATGACGACATCCATCAGGATGCAGTCGGGCCGGGTCGTTTTGGCCTTCTGCACACCTTCTTCACCGCTGTCGGCGACGAGCGTCGTAAAGCCGTTCTTCTCCAGCATGTTCTGGAATAGATGCAGCTCCGTCGGCGAATCATCAATGATGAGCACGGTTGACATTGATCCTCCTTGAATCAGTTGATCTGGTTAGAGATCGCGCCCAAGAGTTCGTCCTTCGTGAACGGCTTGGTCAGATACTGTTCGGAGCCGACGATTCGGCCCCGCGCACGGTCGAAGAGACCGTCCTTGCTCGACAGCATGATGACCGGAGTCTCCCGGAACAGCTTGTTGTGCTTGATCAGCGAGCAGGTCTCATAT
>CALZMR010000050.1 GCA_945788575.1 uncultured Woeseiaceae bacterium | reverse complement strand
AGGATTTCGTCATTGGGCTCCAGTTGCCGGTCGGCCGGCGGCTTCATAAATATGTTGCCGTCCGCGTCGCGGATGCCCAGCGGTACTCCGTCGGGGAAGCGATAGCCAATCTCGCCGAACGTGCTGCCGCCCCACTCGGCATCGTAGAAATAGAGTTCGCAGCCGTCGAAGGAAAGGATTTCGTTGTAGACGACCGAGAGTCCTACCGAGCGCGACGTCTGCACGAGTAGCTTGGCGAGAATATCCCGCGTATCCACGGTGATGACGTGCGCCGGAAAGCTCGAGCGAACGATGTCGCGATGCGTCGGATTGTAGATCTCGACGATGACACTGAACTCGGAATCGGACGTGTCGTTGCCCATCGTTGCGAGTACGGTCTGGATCGCTTTCGCGTCGCTCGACGACTTCAGATCCGAATTGTCGGTGTCGTCGCAGCTCGCCAGGATAATGACGGACTTCGCCTCCTCGAGTGACACCATGTCGAGGTTGACGAGCGACGACACGTCGCCGCTGCGAGTGACGATACGCGTGGTCGCCATCTCCTTTAGACGCAGACGAATGATGTCGTCCATCTCTTCCTTGTCGATATCCGCGAGGATCACGACGCAGGCATCGTCCTCACTCTCGTTAGCGATCTTGAGTTCGCGAACGATCTCGACGATGCGCTGTTCGTTCCAGCCGAGGATTAAGGTATGACCGCTCTCGATGACCTTCGACCGGCCGCGCTTCAATTCGTAAATCTTCTGGTCGAGCGCCGTGGTGATAAAGGCGATCAGTGCCGACAGCATCACGATGCCGGCGATACCGGCCATGATGGCGAAGATCTGGTAGCCGAGGTTCGAGTAGATGTCCTGGGCCATGTTCCCCGGATCCGTGATCTCGAGAAACGTGATGTATAGGTTGCCGAAAAACCCCAGCTCGTCGTGCTGCTGAGGTACTTCCGGGAACATCAGAAGCAGGGCCCCACGCATCAGGCCGATCAGCAGGAACGTGCCGAGGAAGACGGCGGTGAGCGCTTTGAAGATCGAGCCGCCGCCCTTTGCCATGAAGGTGTCGAAACGATAGCGGAATCGTGCCTTGCGCCTTTCATTCGCCGGCACCTCAGGCGCCGGCTGCACTTCGGTTATCTGTTGAAGATGGCGGACCTTCGCGGTCGCGGTCAGGTTATAGGGATCGGAGTTGTCGGGGTCCGTTTCCGGGTCGGGCGTCTCGAAACTCGGCCGTTCGTCTTCCGGCGGCGCTTCGGAAACCTCGGTTTCAGCGGTCGCCGCGCGCTCCGCTTCCGCTGCGACCTCGCCCGCAGCGGCCGGGGCATCGACGACCGCTTGGTCGTCGACCGGCAAGGGCGCCCTCACCGCATGGCCGCTTGCGTCCACAAGGTAGACAACGGCGCCGAACTTCGCGAGCTTCGTCGCCGCCGCGCTGGCGTTATCGAACTCCAGGTCCTTGGCGAGCGTTACGAGGTTGCCGGAGAACATCCGGTCGATGATCTCTTCCCCTCGATTGAGTCGCTCTGCCAGGGTCGCACGGACTTCGCTTTCACTAAAGCCCTCGGCGACTTCCCCACGAAACGCGATGCGATATCTGTTGCCCATCCGGCTCCCGCCGCCTGTCATGCAGGCTTATTCTGAGATCGGGCCAAAATACAATGAGTTACGCGTTCAGAAGGTAACCTGAGTCACAGATTTTGTAAAATCGCGCCGCTGCAGGCGGTGAGCCAGGAGATGGCTTCCTCGCGCGATTCGAACCGGCGCACGTTCCAGCCGCGAGAGAGCCCAAGATCCTCGAAGAATCCTGCGAACCAACGGCCTTCCTCCGTTCTCGGATTCACAACGGCGAAACGGCTATCAGGATCCGTATATTCAACGTGGTAGGTCTTGGTCATGCGCTCGAAAATCGCCTCTGTGGATCCATCCGCTGTGACGATGCCGCCACCGTTGATCAGGAATCTGTTGCACGCCTTATCCTTTCCCAATTTGATCCGTGCCGCGGAAGACGCGAGGGCAATTTCGCCGTTGACCGCGCTGCCATACGTCGTCTCGACGATACCGATATCGTCGAGATAGTCGACGTGCCATGCATCGTCTTCGTCTGACGATTCCCGATCGTGCGTTTCACCGACGTCAGACACCGTCGTCGCCGCTCAACTCTCGGACTCTCGAAGCCACGCCAACGCCGCCTCGCGGGAGTCGAATAGACGTACGTTCCAACCTCTGGACTGACCGACCTGCTCGAAGAACTGCAGGAACCAGCGTGCTCCCTCGAGTGCGGGGTTAACGGCACCAATGCGGCTGTTCGGATCGGCGTTTTCGTAGTGGTAGGTCTTCGTCACTCGCTCGAAGATAGCCTCGGCTGTGCCATGGGCCAGAGTGACCTGCTCGCAATCGATAAGAAAGTCTGAGCAGTTCTTACGCTGCCCCATCTCGATTCTCGCGGCAGAGGCGGCCAACACGATGTCGCCGTCGATCCTGTCGCGATACGTGAGGTCGACGATGTCGAGATCGTCCAGGTAGTGCACAGTCCAGATCTCGCCATCACCGTTGCTCCGGGCGTCCGGTGCGGCGGACGAGTCGGTCGGGACCGAGCCCTCCGGGGGCTCTTCGAACCACGCCAGTGCCGCTTCACGTGTAGCGACTTCCCGGGCCAACCATCCTCGCGAATCGCACATGTTCTGGAAGAAATCCATGAACCAACGAGCGTCTTCGGCATCCGGCGGGATGACTGCGAGCTTCGTGGCCGGGTCGACGAACATCGTCGGGTAGCTGGTCGTCACCGTATCGTAGATGGCTTCGAACGATGAGATGTCACTGGGAAGGAAGCCGGAGGTGTCGAGAATGAAGTGGAGCGTGCCCTTTTCCTGACCCAGGCCAATGCGCGCGACGGCCGAATCCATCAGGTCCTGAGTCGTTGGGTGACCCCAGATAGTGGATACCACGACGTGCGCATCCGCATCGTACTCGACCTTCCAGGTTTCGGCGGCATCGCTCAATATGCCCTGTCGCATCCCGTTGGAACGGGTTCGCTCGCTTGAACAGATCAATAGATAGGCAGCCGGCTTCGGTGTCAAGCCCGCAGAGCGAGCACCGGCGCAGCCCGTGCAGGGGAAAAGCGGGCTTGCGAGCGCTCGGAGACCCGCTCGAATTCGGGCGCCAGGCTCGCCTCACTCGGTACCGGAACCCTTGAGCCACGCGAGCGCGGCCTCGTGATCACTTACAGCATGCAGAACCCAGCCCCGCGAGTCGCACAACGTCTGAAAGAACTCCATGAACCAGCGCGTGTCCTTGTCGGCTGACGGAATGCAGGCGATCCTCGTCTCGCGATCGACGAACATTTCCGGATAGCTCTTGGTCACGATGTCGAAAATGGCTTCGAAGGACGCACGATCCGTCGCCACGAATCGGGACACATCGAGGACGTAGTGGAGCGTGCCTCTCTCCTTGCCCATGCGGATTCGATCGTGCGCCGACTCCATGAGCTGTTGGCTCGTCATGGGCCCCCATAGCGTCGACACGACGACGTGGTTTTCCTCGTCGTATTCGATCCTCCAGGGTTTCTCGGCGGCGTCGTTCAAAGGGACAGTCTCTTGAGCTTGGATTAGGTCCAGGCGTTTAGACTGTACAATAAATAGCCAGTCGCCCTCGCTGTCAAGCCTCCGGGCGATTCGCAGCCGCGGCGTCGCTGGCTCGCCGCGACGCTCAGCCTTCCGGCGGCGCCGACTCGGCGGCAGCCTTGATATCGTTTAGATCCTGCAGCAGCGCTTTACGGGTTGCGCCGCGGAACATGAAGCCGAAGACCAGCCACATCACTTTCGCACCAAAGCTCTGTGGCTCGCAGTCGAAGTCCATTCCGAGGCGAGTCGAGTCACCGTCTTCGGTGATGTACATGCGGCTGCGATAAACCGACCCATGGCTGCTTGCCTCGGTGCGGTAGTGGCTTTCGTCGGCGGCTTCTGTCACCCACATCGTCTCGGTCGCCTTCTTGCCGCCGAACACTCGAGTCTCACGCCACTTAAGCCCTACGAGACCTTCGGCTGGCGATTCCAGTATTTCGAGTTCTTCTATTCCGGAGATGCGGTCGGACGCGTTCTCGATGTCCGTGATGAGCTTCCAGACTTCGTGCTTCGAGGCTTCAACGAGTACTTCAACATTCATATGCATATCTGGCTATTCCCTCGGTACGCAGATTCAAGCGGTGACGCGCCGGCATGAGCCGATGATCAACGCCAATCGTATGCCATACCGATAACTATAGACGGACTGGCCCCGCGCAGATTCGCGATTCTGCGCGATGCGGCACGCTGTCTCGAGGCATAGTTGCGCGCGGCTGCCGACTCGTACGTCTTTTGGGCTGCTCGCGGGCCCCGCGCGACAGCCCATGATGGATTTGACTGCGAGCTCGGATTGCCGTTTGCTGTGCGACTGTTGCCGCAAGCACGGAAGCCGCCCCACATGACCGCGAAGCCCACGGCCCGACTCAACGAAACCCGCATCACTCGCTTTCTGCACGTTGTCGAATGGCTGGGGAACGCATTACCTCATCCCGTCACACTGTTTGCGCTGTTTGCTGCCGGCGTCGTCGTGCTGTCCGGCATCCTGGGGTTCTTCGACGTCGCGGTGGTGGACCCGAGACCCGAGGGCGCACGGGGGCGCGCGGACAACGGCTTGATCGAGGTCGTCAGTCTGCTGAACGCCGAGGGCTTAAGGATGATCGTCCTCAACCTCGTCAGAAACTTTGTCGAGTTCGCGCCTCTCGGCACGGTGCTGGTGGCACTACTGGGTGTCGGCGTCGCCGAGCGCGCGGGCTGGCTGACCGCCGTGATTCGAGGGATGGTGCTAAAAGCTCCGCCGAGCCTCGTTACCGTCATCATCGTATTCGCCGGAGTACTGTCGAACACGGCGTCGGAGATGGGCTACGTCGTCCTCGTGCCGCTGGCCGCCGTCGTTTTTTATTCGCTCGGCCGGCACCCGTTGGCCGGGCTGGCCGCGGCGTTCGCCGGCGTATCCGGCGGCTATAGCGCTAATCTACTGATAGGCACCGTGGACCCGCTTCTGTCCGGTATAACGACCGAAGCCGCACGCCTTATCGACCCCGCCTATGAAGTCGACGTCAGTGCGAACTGGTTTTTCATGATCGCGAGCACGTTCCTGATCACGGCGATTGGCAGCTTCATCAGCCTCAAGATCGTCGAACCCTCGCTGGGACCGTATGAAGGGACGCCGGAAGGTCTCGACGACGATGATTCGCACCGGATGGATCCGCTCTCGGCACAAGAGAAGAAGGGACTTTGGCGCACCCTCTGGGCGACGCTGATTTTCGCGGCCGTAATCGCGATGCTCGTCGTACCCGAAGGCGGCATTCTGCGCAATCAGGAGACGGGCGGCGTGGCTGGCTCCCCATTCCTTAGAGGGATTGTCGCGATGATTTTCGTGTATTTCCTGCTGGTGGGAATCGTCTATGGCCGCACGGTCGGGACGATCAAGAACGACCGCGATGTCATTAACGCGATGGCGCATGCGATGAGTACGCTCGGCCTCTACATCGCACTGGTGTTCTTCGCGGCGCAATTCGTGAAATTCTTCGGCTGGACCAACCTCGGCTCGATCACTGCCGTTGCGGGCGCGAACTTCCTGCAGGGCATCGGACTGACGGGACCTGTCCTGTTCTTCTTTTTTATTCTCGTGTGCGCCTTCATCAACCTGATGCTGGGCTCAGCGTCAGCGCAGTGGGCGGTGACCGCACCCATCTTCGTACCAATGCTGATGCTGCTCGGCTACTCGCCGGAGGTGACGCAGGCGGCATATCGTATCGGCGATTCGAGCACCAACATCATTACGCCCATGATGAGCTATTTCGGATTCATCATGGCATTCGTCGCCCGATACGTCCCCAAAGCGGGCGTCGGGACACTGATAGCCATGATGTTGCCCTACTCGGTGGCGTTCCTGGTCTTCTGGTCGCTGTTCTTTTTCCTCTGGACCTTCGTCCTCGGATTTCCGGTCGGTCCGGCGTCTCCGACGTACTACTCACCCGGTTGATTTAGACGTGTCGTCGCTCGTCGCCGATGTCCGCGACAAAGGAGCGGGATTGAGGTTGCGAGCAGAGCTGAGGCCAAGGTCGCTTCCGGATGCCCAGCCGTCGATTTGTCAGCGATCGAACTCGGCGGCGCAGCTCGATTCCGAGGTATCCAGCGGCAAGCGTCCGAAGTCTCGTTCGATATTGGCGGCGACGAAGGCCGCGGTCGTGTACGCAGCGACACTTTGATTCAGCGCCGCGGGATCGATCTTGTCGAGCGTGTCGTCAGCCGTATGGTGGTAGTGGAAGTATTCCGAGCCGTCGTGCGAAAGGCCGATGACCGGCATGCCGGCTCTGCGCAGAGGACTGAGATCCGCACCGCCGAAGGCCGTATTGTCGCCGCGCTCGATGCCGAGTGGCTCCAGCAGCGCGTGCAATTCGTCGATGATGTCGAGCGACTCCTCGGCAACGCGGGAGGAGACCCGCCAGACCCGGCCTGCCCCGAAATCCGCTTCGAGGCCGACGACGTGGTTGCCGACGTCGTCCTCGTGATCGTTCAGATACTGATTCGCGCCGGACAGCCCGAATTCCTCATTGGCGTACAGGACGACGCGAATCGTTCGTCGCGGCCGACCGTGGTCGAGAATCAGTTTGGCGGCGGCCGCCACCATCGCGACACCCGAACCGTCGTCGATTGCGCCGGTACCCAGATCCCACGAATCGAGATGGGCGCCGAGAAGGACGATCTCGTCGGCAGCGTCGCCCCGGCCCGGGACTTCGCCGATCACGTTCGCGGAAATCTCGTCCGGCAGAAAGCGTGCCGTTGAACGCAGTCGTACGCGCACCGGCTCGCCGGTCGCGACCTGGTAGCCAAGCAGATCCGCGTCACTGTTGCTGATCGCGACGCCCGGGATATCCGCCGGAATTGAATTCCGCAGCATGCTGCCCGTATGTGCGAAGCGATGGTGAGAGGTGCCGGCGGAACGAATGATCGTTGCCAGCGCGCCGCGCTCCGCCGCGACCACATGACCGCAGCCGCGAATTCGGGAAGACACACCGTAGCCGCTGCCATCGCGCGCCGCTTCCATGACGTGATCGATAAAGGCGATGCGGCCGGTCAGATCTTCCGGCTGAAGCGCGCGTAATTCCGCGAGGCTCTCCACCCGCACGATCTCCGCGTCGATGCCGTGCTCGGGCGTTCCGGGGCTGCCGCCCAGCGACGTCGCGACCAGCGTCTGCGGGAAGGGATCGGTGATGCGCAGACTGATCGTGCCACGATCCCAGTGCGGAACGACAGTGTCCTCGCGCCGGACGTTCTGCAGCCCGAGAGATTCGAGTTTCTCGAGCGCCCAGCGAACAGCCGCCCTGTCTCCGGCGGAGCCTGCCAAACGCGGGCCGACTTCGCTGGTCAGCGATTCGACGATATCCCAGGCCGGGGACTCGCTCACCGCCTGATCGCGCAGCATCGCTGCGTCCCGTGCGACGTCTTCCGGAATAGCGTCGGCGTGGGCGGCGAGCGTCGGCAGCGTTATACAGAGGGCCGCAAGAGTCAGAGTGCGTTTGGTCATTCAGATATGTCCATCAACTGTGGTTTTAGACTCAACCAGTGAAATGCGCGAATGTCTCGCCCGGGACGACAGCGTCATCTTTCCGAGGCAAGCCTGCAAGGAAAATTGAAGCTGGCGACGGGAATCGAACTACTCGAGCATGGCTGAAATTCGTCGCAGCATACGCTCCGTTACCTCGAGGTTGCCCTGCTGCTGGCGGCGGGCCCAGAAAAGGTAGATCCACTGTTCCAAATCAACCGCTCGCCACACGGACCGTAACTCGTTGAAACAGGTATTCGTCGGAAAACCTGCCTCGAGAAACGGATTCGACGTCCAATCCGCCATCTCGTAGTCGTATCCACCCGCCGGATACTGTCCCGCTGCGTTTCTGAGCCGTGACTCCCAGTTTTCGACCTCGCGCATGTCGTCCAGGTATTTCAGCACTCCGTCTATGAAGGGCTTGTAGTGCGTGGCCTGCTCGATATGCCCCGGCCTTAGAACCTCGAAGACGAAATGTTGAAGCTGCTGGAAGCCGAACGGCCTGCCCTCCTGCGCGAGTGACGCCGGAATCTCACCCTGCTTCAACCACCAATAGATGTTGGTCGTGTAGATCGGTATGCCGCAGTCGCTCGTTGCCCCATTCTGGTGAACGCCTTCCTGCACCTGAAGGAATTCGGCTGCACGCGCGATCAGGTCATCGTACGGCTCTCCTTCGAAGTGCGTCATGGAGACGTCAACCCGCACATACTCCTCCACCAATCCGGTATTGCTGTCGATTCGCGTGATATGCGGTTCAACGAATTGCACCGCGTACATGTGGTGACCGCCCTTTGGTGTCATGAACTCCAATGCGCCGTCGTCGGCAACGGTCACACTCCTCACGCCCTCATTTCTGCCAGGGCAGACTGTAGAAAAGCTGAGGTTCAGGCGGTGAAACTCCTGTGGCGCTTCGACATGTCGATTCAGAAACACAAAATCGCGTCTCTCGAAATAGCCGCATGTGCCACCCGATGAATTCTCCTGCACGATGAAGCCGACATGCAGATCGCCTTGAGATGTAAGAAAATAGCCGATGGCATTCGGAAGCTCGCGCAAGTATTCGTGGCGGCTGGAAATCTGGTTCTGGTTGGTTGCCATCAGCAGATATTCAGTGTCGTCGACGAACAATCCCAGTCGCGCTTCGAATATGCGCTCTGAGGCATCGCTCTCGAAGTCCGTTTCGTGGTACTCGAATCGCCAGTTATCCACTATCGGAGATACATGCGTCTCTCCGCTTTCGAGTACAACATGAGCGAACAAGACTCCTGATCGCCCGTACGTGAGCCATTCTGTGTAGATCTGTTTTAGGCAGAAGACGATGCTATTGGGGTCACCATTCGCGCAGAGTCGATCCCGCGACTCGAGCCACAGTCGCTGTAACGCTGTTGCGCGTTCGCGCTGCTCTGGGTCCAGCGAATCTCTGAACTGGCGATACGTGTCCGCGAGCGACTCGTCGAGCGACGCCAGTTCCTCTGACGAGCATATGGCCCGCTCGACTTGAGATTGGGCCTGGCCACAATCGAAGGACTGCGCGAGCACGCCGGGGCAGTGCAGCATGACTACGGTCACGAGTGCGATTATTCGGATCATCGGCAAGCGCCTCTTCGGCAGTCCGTGCAACTCGGGACTGTATCAATACAACGATCGACGAAAACGTGAATTGCGCACAAAGATCGACGGAGTTCCATTCCTGCAAGTCCGGACCGATCTGAAAGACGAGTGGAGCGGGCGATGGGAATCGAACCCACCTCACGAGCTTGGGAAGCTCGGGTAATAACCACTATACGACGCCCGCGCCGAACTCCGAGTATAGGAGCGCACCCGGCAATCGTACAGTGATGCGGAGTCCACAGGCGGCCTTTCGGGCCTCGTCGATGGCCACTCGCAGGTTGGTCGGGACCGAACGGCTTGGCGAGAGACACCCTGGTATCGTTCGACGCGTCTTCGGCACGTTCGGGGCGTTTCAGATAGCCGGAAATGGGTATCGAGGCGATGCTCGGCTGTTCTGCTCGCAACTGAGCACGGAAATCGACGATCTCCATCGCGGCGTCGTGCTCCGGCGTCCCTTTGTCGAGATCGTGCCGCAACATGTCCGCAAAGACGTGGATGACCGTCAGAAGGTTGTTGAAGTCGTGCGCCACGCCAGCCGGCCGACGGCGTCCATTTTCTGAGTCTGCTGCAAACAGGTCTCCGTCTTGTGGCGCTCGGAGATCATCTGGCCGAGATAGAAAACGGCCAGTAGCGCGAGGATGCTGACCAGCAGTCCCGGAATCTCGTCGAAACTGCCTGCGAGTTGCAGCGAAAAGTCGTCGTGACCCTTCCACAGGGTGAGCGACTGCCGAGTGACCATCAATGCCAGCATCGCCGTGAAAAAGCCCATTCGCCAGTCGCGAAGCCGGTACCAGATACATCCCGCCCAAACGAGCGCCGCAATGCGGATAAGAATCGATGAAATCAGCAGCAGGCTCATGCGTTCTTCGTTCTCGGGACAAATCCTTGCGTAGCCACCCGCAGACGCGGGCAGCCGGTCACCTTGTTAACCGCGGAAAGTGCCGAAACCCAAGCGGGACGGCGGCGATTGGAGGAATCCCAAACTCAGTCGGATGCTGATAGCATCAGGCTCACGCGCCCTGCGTACCCCAAATAATCAGTACGAGAATGGAGGTAACGATGGCGGGATTGCCCCCTCAGAAAGACTTCAAGGCCCACTATGTGGTCGACGGCCAGACGGTTGGATTCGGCAGCCTTAAATGCCGCTGGACCGACGATGGGCTCGTTTTCGGCGACGATGCACTACCTTTCGACGCAATTCTCGACACTCAGTCCCGCGATAAGCGCATCGTCTTCGCCCTGGATCAACAATTCACGCCTACAGGCAAGATGGCAAAGCGAATGATGCAGGGCCGTGTGATCGCGCTCGAACCGCATGGCATCTCCGCTCGCGACCTCGAGATGGCCATCGACAAGCAGTGCTCAATTCGGGAGGCCGCGGCGCGCCGACGCGAACTCGAGGCCAGCGGGCAGGGGCACCTGATCCGCGAGGAGACCTGCCCGGTCTGCGAGTCGACGGTCGACCTGTCGGGGCTCGATCGCACCGATTACACCTATTGCCGGTTTTGCGAAACCTTGTTCACGCGGGCTACGCACACCAACGGCAAAGACTTTCGGACCTGCGATCACTGCGGAATGTTCGATCACATCCAGCCCTACACGGAGTTCTACTTCTACTTCCTGTTGATCGTCTACGGCTTCTCGAAAAAGCAGGTCTACCTGTGCCACAGCTGCGCGCACAAGATGTTTCTGAAAGCACTCGGGCTCAATTTCATCTTCATACTCGGCGTGCCGAGCGCGATCTGGGTCAAGATAAAGTCGATGATGAACCGGAGTCATTCATTCGAGGGATTGGCGAAAGCGAACGCTTTAGCCAAAGCCGGTAAACCGATGGAGGCCGCGCATCACTTCCAGCAGGTACTGGCGCAGAACCCGAACCACCCGGCTGTGCTCATGAATCGAGCGATCGGTCAGTTGAATGGCGGTGACCAGTCCGGCGCGGTGGCAAGCCTCGAGGAATCGATCCGATCATGCAATCACTACCCTCCGGTGCTGCGAATGTTGCAGTAGCAGCACGGCAGGGGGCGATCAACTACCAGCTGCAGGTCTCGCGCAGCGGACGAATGGCGTTATCGAGCCCGCGGACGTCGAAGACCGCGGTCGTCGGACTCTCGTTGTATGGGGTTACCTGAGCGACGAATCGATCGGCGTCCAGCATCGAACGGAGGAACGCGATCGGCCTTGGGTGAAAAGTCGCCTGTTTATCGGTAGACAGGCCCCAGCGTTGAGTATTCGCCGTCGCGGACCCGACTCTGGAGGTCACTTCGGCCTCGCTGCCGAGGTAGTCATTCCAGTTGATGTATACCTCTGTCGTGTTGCTCTGGCAGCGGGCGATCAGAAAAACGGATTCACGGAAGCGGCTCGACCCTGAATCGGCCATGAGGACGAGCGTTACAGTTCGAGAATCGTCTATGGGGTTGGTCTCGGCGCGAACGTCCCACTTTCCGGCACCTTGCACGCCAGTCGCCTCTGCCTGCGGGCCGTCTAGATTGTTTTCCCGCGCCAGCCTGTCGAAGCATTCCAGCCGCTGAAGGTCACCGTCGACAACGGCACAGCGTGCGAACTCGGCATCCGTGATGTCGGCCAGCGATATCGACGGCACGGAGAACGCAATCGCAAACAGGATGTGGGTTCGTCTCATGTCCGGCTCCCGGTAAGGGATTAGACGCTACCGCAGGGGACTGCTTTGGGCTATCGACCAGGTTCACATTTGCGTCAAAGAGCCTACTCCGATCGAAATCCCAAGGCGCCGTCCGCAGCGACGCGCCACGATTCTTACGCCCGAAACTTCCGGCCCGAGTAAACTGTCCGCATCGATTTGCGCCAGGAGGCAATATGCTCCTCTTCATCACGGCCGTCGGCGTCGTCCTTGTCGTCTCGTTCTTGTGCTCGATCTTCGAGTCCGTATTGCTGTCGGTAACGCGCCCGCAGGTCGAGGTGCTGGCGCGCGACGGACGCCGGGCAGGAACATTGCTCACACGCTTCAAGGCGAATATGGATGTGCCCATAGCCGCGATCCTGATTCTGAATACGGCAGCCCACACGATCGGGGCAGCGGTCGCCGGTGCGAGCTATTCGACCGTTTTCAACCCGAGCACGCTGTGGCTGTTCTCGATTCTGTTCACGATCGCGGTGCTTCTGTTTACCGAGATCATCCCGAAGACGCTCGGCGTTTCTCATGCACAAGCCCTCGCGACGCCAGTCGCGCACGGCATTCAGTGGTTGACGATTCTATTGCGGCCGCTCGTTTGGATGAGCGAGCGCATCTCGCGATCGCTCCGCCGGGAACTCGACGCGCCCGTGACATCGGCCGAGGAAATCAAGCTGCTGGCGATTCTCGGACAAAGCGAGGTCGCCGTCGGGTCACGCACCGCCGAGATGATCGTCGGCGCGACCCATCTCCGCCACCTGCAGGCGCACGACGTTATGCTGCCGCGCGAGGAGGTGAAGTTCATGTCGGGAACGATGACGCGCAAACAAGCGATCAAGATGGCGCGCGACACCGGGCACAGCCGATTCCCCTACTCGCCCACCGGAGACCTGGAGGACGTGACGGGCGTGATCTTCGTCAAGGAACTGCTGTTCCGGTTTCTCGCGAACGAAAACGCGAAGGTAGATTGGGAGAGCCTGCGCCACGAAGCATTGATCGTGCCTGAGGGTCTGCCGCTCCTTAGGCTGCTGAAGGCCTTTCAGGACAGTCATCGACATCTCGCGATCGTTGTCGACGAAT
>CALZMR010000049.1 GCA_945788575.1 uncultured Woeseiaceae bacterium | reverse complement strand
GCGACGTTCGAGCTTCCGAACGGCGACGCACTGACCGGCTTCGCCGTGCACTTCCCTGCGCCGTTTCACCCGACGGCAATGCGTGAGACGGCCTATCGGCAGCTCAACGCACTACTTGGCGATCTCCCTGCGGATCGTCCCGTGTTCGCGGCCGGCGATTTCAATACGACGAGCAGGGAGATCAGCGACACGGGGATACACGATCGGCTGGTTCGACCCGACTGGATCATCGCCCACGAAACCGGCTGCTACGGTTGCCGAGGAACCGCGTATTACGCACGCGACGACAGCTGGTCATTCCTGGACATAATCCTGTTCTCGCCAAACCGTGGCGAAAATACAACATGGCAGATTCGCGCGGGCTCGGTCCAGGTTGCCAACGCTACGCCGGCTCAGGTCACTGCGGATGGCACGCCAGCCCGATTCCGCAGCGGCGAACGGACCGGAGTCTCGGATCACTGGCCGCTGGTAATGACGATCGAAACAACAATAAAACAATAACTTGTAATGTATTTGTAATCTCGCTTCTAAGACTGGCCGGATTGCTCCGGGTCCAGCGGCCTCGCCCAGGCCTGGAACTCATCACAAACCCTTATTGCACCTGAAAATTCGCTGCGATAGATTGGCTCGAAAGCGCAACAGCGCGACGTCAACAAACCCGCCGCGCAGGCGCAAAACAAGAATCCAGAAGACGTGGAGCGAAATCTGTCTGTCACATTCGTGACCTATCCTTTCGCTCCCATTTACACGCGAGGAATACAATGAAAACCACGATATCCAACCTCGTATCCCGTTTCAGCAGTATCACAGTCAGTAGTCTTGCCGTCGTTACGGCAGCGCTGCTGCTTGCTGTGCCTGTTGCGGGAAACGCACAGGAGACCAGCTCCGCGATCCGCGGCGTCGTCACCGACAACGCCGGTAATCCTGTAGCCGGCGCAACGATTACCGTACGCAACGAGTCACAGGGGCTCACACGCGTCACCACGACCGACGTGGATGGCGAATATCGCGTTCGTAACCTGCCGATCGGCAGCGATTACACGGTTACCGTGGCAGGGGAAGGATTCGGCAGCCAGATTAGCCAGGACATCGGCGTCAACCTCGGTCAGACGGCCGCGGTCGACTTCGGCCTCGAGGCTGCCGGCGCCGTCGAGGAGATCATCGTTACCGGCTCGCAGCCGCTCACGGCTCAGGTCGCTCTCGGTCCGAACGCCGCATTCGACCTCGGAGACCTGCAGAATGCACCGGCGATCAACCGCAACATCACCGACATCCTGCGCGCCGACTCGCGTATCTACGTCGATGAATCTCGCGGCGACATCAATGCCGTGCAGTGCGCCGGCAAGAATCCTCGCTTCAACAGCCTGACCGTTGACGGCGTTCGCCTTAATGACTCTTTCGGCCTGAACTCGAATGGCTACCCGACAGAGCGCATGCCGTTCTCGTACGATGCCATCAACCAGGTCACGGTCGAGTTGGCGCCCTTCGACGTCGAGTACGGCGGTTTCTCCGCGTGCAACATCAACTCGGTCACGAAATCCGGCACCAACGAGTTCTTCGGCTCGGCGTTTTACGACTTCACGAGTGACGATCTTCGTGGCGATAGCCTGGACAGCTACGACGAAGACCGCTTCGGCATCACGTTCGGCGGCCCGCTCATCCGCGACCGCGTGTTCTTCTTCGTCGCATACGAAGAAAATAACGGTGTGAACCTGTTCGACCGCGGCCCGCAGGGCTCAGGCGCCGTAAACGAGATCCAGGTCACGCAGGCCGAGCTCGACGAGATTCTCGACATTGCTCGGAACGTCTATCAGTACGAGCCCGGCGACATCCCGAGCCTGGTGAATAACGAAGACGAGAAGCTGCTCGTCAAGCTGGACTGGAACATCAACGATCAGAATCGTCTGGCGTTCACATACAACTACAACGACGGCTTCAACATCACGCAGTCAGACGGAGACCAGAGCGAGTTCGAGTTCTCGAACCATCTCTACGAGCGTGGCGCCGAGCTGAACTCGTATCAGGCTTCGCTGTATTCGGACTGGAGCGACGCGTTCTCGACGGAAGTCAGAGTGTCCTACGTCGAACTCGACAATCGTCAGCTCTCGGTTGGCGGCACGGACTTCGGCGAGATTCGAGTAGAACTTGCCGACGTCGACGTCTACCTCGGCGGTGACGACAGCCGCCAGGCGAATAAGCTGAACTACGACGTTACGACAGTTGCACTGAAGGGTAACTACTACGTCGGCGGCCATAACCTGACGTTCGGTTTCGAGCGCGAGTCCCTGGATGTCTTCAACCTGTTCGTACAGCACACCGAGACGGAAATTCGCTTCGACGGCATCCAGAATTTCCGCGACGGTTTCGCCGATGCGATCTACTACAACAACGCACCGTCGAACAATGCGAGTGACGCAGCAGCGGTCTGGGGTTACGAGAACAACACCGTATACCTGCAGGACGAGTACACGTGGGACCGGTTGACGCTGATCGCCGGCGTACGCTATGACTGGTTCACCTCTGACGACCGTCCGCTGGAGAATGCGGACTTCGTCGCGGACTACGGTTTCTCGAACTCTACCAACCTCGACGGCGAGGGGCTGTTCCAGCCGCGCCTCGGATTCACGTTCGACTACTCGAACGACACGATCTTCCGCGGCGGCGTAGGCCTGTACTCGGGTGGCAATCCGAACGTCTGGCTGTCCAACAACTTCTCAGCCAACAACGTGCTGCAGTTCGGTCAGCGCGGTCGCTCGTTCGGCTACACCGACGGCACCCGCTCGCTGCTCGATCCGACCATCACGTGGGAAGGCTGCGAAGCGGGCGTACCGACAGGCCCCGGCTACTGCATCCCCGGAGAACTGTATGATGCGGTTGCATCGGGTGTCGGCGACAATTTCGAAATCAACTACCTCGATCCGAACTTCAAGGTTCCGTCGGAGTGGAAGTTCGCACTGGGCATGACCCATGTGTTCCCGGGCGACTACGTGTTCACCGCAGACGTCCTGGTCACGGAAGGTCAGGATTCGGCAGTCGTCAAGCACGGCGACCTCGAACAGATCGGCACGAACCCGGACGGCTATCCGATCTACGACAGCGTCCGCGAAGCAAGCTTTGTATTGACGAACAGCAGCGAGGGCAATAGCTCCTTCGGCTACTCGCTCGGCCTGTCGAAAGCTTTCGACAACGGATTCGACTTCACAGTCGGCTACTCGTACAGCGACGCTGAAGACGTCAATCCGATGACGAGTTCGGTTGCGTTCTCGAACTACCAGAACCGCGCCTTCTTCGATCCGGAAGAGGACGTTCTGTCGACCTCGAACTACAACATCGAACACCGCTTCACGGCCACGATGCGCTACTACCGGCGTATCTTCAACGACAATGCCGGCCTGTCGATCGCGCTTTTCGGCACGGTTAACTCGGGCCGTCCGTACAGCATCGCCTACAACGGCACGATCAACCCCTACGGGTTCACGCCGTTCCTCGATTTCCGTGACAACGTACTGTTGCCGGGCGTCGAGCGGAACGCCGAGACGGGTTCCTGGTGGCGCAAGCTCGACATGCGCATCGCGATGGACTTCCCGGGCTTCGCCGAGGGTCACGAGGCATCAGCATTCCTGGTCATCGACAACCTGACCAACTTGCTGAACGACGACTGGGGCGTACTCCGTCAGCACAACTTCCCGCGCACGGTTACGGCGGGAACGACGGAACCACGTATCGGCGACGCATCGCGCTACGAAATTCAGTTTGGACTGCAGTACTCGTTCTAAGCTGAGCCAGTAACAAGAAGAAGAACAAGGGCGGCCTTCGGGCCGCCCTTTTTTATGCAGGCGAGGGGTCGAACCGCGATTTCCTACGCGGTGTCGGCCACCGGCGGAAAGCAGGACTGCCCCGGCCCCTCGAGTATCACGATACGCGGGTTGTCCGGATCGACGGGCGCGCCGATCTTCTCGCCACGCGCCTGGGCGGCCATGATGGCGTCCAGCACCAGGTACTTGAGTTCGGATGCGGCCGCAGAAGCGTCGGCGCCCTCGGGAAATCTGTAGCCGTCTCCGCCGCCGTACACATAGTCGGATACGACCACCGAGTACTCGGCATCGTCATCAATCGACTGCCAGCCTGCTTCGCCTGGCACCTCCAGGCTTACGATTCTCGAGCCGACCGGGAGGCTGCGGTCCACGCATACGCGGAAGCCCGACACCTGTGGGAAATATCCCTTACTGGGCCCTTCGCCGCGATAACCCGCCTCGAGGACCTGGCGAAACTCGCTGCCGGTCAGCGTCAGGGACCGTAGGTACGACGAGAAACCGAAGGTCCTGCCGATGTCCTCGAAGGTGATGTCGCCGCTGATCACGTCGTCGATTCTAAGTGTGCCGCTGTTGATGAACGCCAGATCGGCCTGGCGCTCGCCGAATGCGCGGCGCATCTGGTCGACGACGAAGTTGCCCCAGTTCGACTCCTGGTTCCTGATGAGAACTTCACGTGCGTCGAGCGGCACGGCCGCCTCCCCGACGCGGGCCGTCAGAAACGGGAATCGCTCCAGCAGTTCGCCCCGCCAGCGCGCCTCCAGCGCGTCGTAGTCGGAATCGCTCTCGATACGCTCATTCATCGTCGCCAGAGCGCTGGTCTCGATGCGCGGCATCCCGGCGGCGTCGAATTCGACGTCGATTCTCCAGATTACGCGAGCGTTGGACGCGCCCTTCATGATCGTCGCATCGGTCTCGGTACCCGCGTGAAACTCCGGCTCGTGCTCGTGTCCGCCGACGATGAACAGGAATCTCGGATGCTCGGCATGCAGAGAGGCGATCTCGCGGTCCTGATACATGTGCAGGTGCGTCAGCCCGATGATCAGGTCGGCACCGGCGTCTTCCAGTTCTTCGATCGTCTGCTCGGCGATGGCGAAGTAGTCGGGGTCGGTCGGAACGTAGTCGCGATCGTTGCCGCCGTCCTCGTCGTGCAAGGTCAGCGCGAAGACGCCAACGGTGTATTCGCCGTGCGTGAACGTGAAGGCGCGATGCAGACTCTCGTCAGCCGCCGCATCACCGGTCTCGAAGCGATAGTTGTCGCCGAGCCAATCGAATCGCGAGCTGTTCACCGCGTTGACCAGGTGCTCTGACGTGCGGCGGTCGAACTCGTGATTGCCGGCAACCACATACATCGGCGCGATGTCGTCCATGAAGTTGAAGGCATCGACGATCTGCGCGCCGTGCCAGAGCTGGCTCTCTAGCGAGGGATAGAGGAAGTCGCCGCCGTGCAGGATACGAACGTCGCGCCCGCGGGCCTGCTCCGCTCGAATCGTCGTCACGACGCGCCCGAAGCCGCCAGCACTTCCGCCTTCTACGGTGCCGATCCGATAGGTGTCGTTCAGATGCACGAATGTCAGGCCGGTCTCGGCCGATTCTTCGCCGCTGCAGGCTGCCGATAACAGAACTATCAACAGAAAGACTAATCGCTTCATTTCGCTTACCCCTCATCCCGACACTTCTCTCGCCGCGCCGCGGCAAAGTTGCGGCCGGCCGCGTCCATGCTAATCTGACCTTGGCCTGACAGGAAACAACAAAAATGAGGATCGCCCTAGTCGTATCATCACTAATGGTCTTCGGATGCGCCGGCACAGCGCCGTCGGAACAGTCGCCTGCAGCGCCTCCTGTCGATCTCGGCCAGCAGTGGGTCAAGCACGCGGCCGAATACCGTGCGATCACTCGCCAAGTCTATGGCCGGGCGACGGCCGCACTGCCGGCATTCATAGAGGATCCGAACTGGAGCGCCCTGCCGCAGCAGGAAGACGCCGGAGACCTGCCCCCCGCGGTAATTCTCGATGTCGATGAGACCGTCGTCAGCAATGTCGACTTTCAACTTAGCTTCGAACCTCCGTTCGCGAACTGGAAGCTCGAAGCCTGGACCAGTTCGACGGTGGCAACGCCGATCGAGGGCGTGCGCGAGTTCGTTGAAACGGCGAGAAACCTTGGCGTGACCGTCTTCTTCGTGACCAACCGTCCTTGCGAGCTCAAGGAAGGCAATCCGGATCCCTGCCCGCAAAGGCAGACGACGATCGACGACATCGCCGAGGTCGGCATCGAGACGGATGCCGATCATGTGTTTCTATCCGAGGAGCGTGGCTGGACGCGCGAGAAAGTGACCCGCCGGCTGTTCGTCGCGGAGCGTTATCGTGTGCTCATGCTGGTCGGCGACGACTACGGCGACTTCATACCGTGCATGCGCAGCAGTCCGCGAGCGCCGTGCACCGAGGCTGCGACGGCGGAGGACCGCCTCGCGGCACTCGACGAGTACGCCGACTACTGGGGCAACGGCTGGTACATCCTGCCGAATCCCATGCACGGGTCGTGGACCTCGTTCGACTGACAGACTGAGTCGACTATGGGGTCGCACCGCGATCATGCGGGTCATCGAAAATCGCGGTTCGACCCCAATTTCGGCGCGAAAAAGCGTATGCTAATACGCACAAGAAAGACCGATAACGCTTTGAAATCCCAAACACTAACAATCGCACCGCAATGCGAGTAAGGGGGACGGTATGGCCAAGGTGAAGTGCGGACTGATCCAGATGGCACTCAAGGGCGACGGCAGCATGGAGCCCGACGAAATCCGAGACCGGATGATCGAGGCGCATATCCCGTATATCGAGGACGCCGGTAAACAGGGTGTCCAGGTGCTTTGCTTCCAGGAAGTCTTCACGCAACCCTATTTCTGCCCCGGACAGGATCGAAAGTGGTATGCCGCCGCCGAGGCCATTCCCGACGGCTACACGACAAAGCTGATGCAGGAGTATGCGAAGAAGCACAGCATGGTCATCGTGGTGCCGATCTACGAAGAAGAGATGCCCGGTGTGTACTACAACACGGCCGCCGTCATCGATGCGGACGGCTCCTACCTCGGCAAGTACCGGAAGACGCACATCCCACAGGTCGATCCCGGTTTCTACGAGAAGTTCTTCTTCAAGCCCGGCGATCTCGGCTACCCGGTATTCGACACGGCCTACGTCAAGCTCGGCGTCTACATCTGCTACGACCGGCACTTCCCCGAGGGTTGGCGGGCACTCGCGCTGAACGGTGCCGAGTACATCGTCAACCCGTCGGCGACGGTCGCGGGACTCAGCAAATATCTATGGGAACTCGAGCAGCCGGCATCGGCTGCGGCCAACGGCGTCTTCATCGGCGCAATCAACCGAATCGGCACTGAAGAACCCTGGGCTACCTCACACAACATGGGCGAGTTCTACGGCTCCAGTTACATCGTAAACCCGCGCGGCGCGATCGAAGCACAGGCGAGCTACGGCGACGACGAGCTGCTGGTGCACGAGATCGATCTCGACATGGTGCGCGAGGTCCGCAATACCTGGCAGTTCTTTCGCGACCGACGCCCGGACCTCTATGGGCCTCTGACCGACGATTGATCCGCTGGAGCATCGATCCATGGCCGAATCCATCAGCACGCTTCGCGAAGTCGGTGAGCACATCGAACTCGATGTCGGCGAGGATCTTCTCTCCAGCCCTCGTTACAACGACGACATTGCTCCGACGCGCGCCGAGCAGCGCACCTGGAGCCGCTGGAACGTCGCGTCGCTGTGGGTCGGAATGGCGATCTGCGTACCGACCTATACGCTCGGCGGAGTGCTGACGGCTTTCTTCGGGCTTTCTGTCGCCGAAGCTCTGTGGACGATCCTCATTGCCAACGTCGTCGTCCTGATCCCACTGACACTGAACGCCTATCCGGGCACCAGGTACGGAATCCCCTGCCCGGTCGTGCTCCGCGCTTCGTTCGGCATCATCGGCTCGAACGTACCGGCGCTGATCCGCGCCGTGGTCGCCTGCGGCTGGTTCGGCGTGCAGACGCTGTTCGGCGGCATCGCGATCCACCTGTTGCTGTCCGCCCTGTTCGAGAGCTGGGCCTCGCTCGGCGGCACGGGCGAGGTCATTGGCTTCTTCATCTTCTGGGTGCTTAATATCACGGTCGTCATCCGAGGATCGGAGTCGATCAAACATCTCGAGGCCTGGGCGGCACCGCTGTTGCTCATCGTCGCGGTCGGCCTCGCCGCCTGGGCATGGCCGAAGGTATCTATTCCGGAGCTTCTGGCGACACCGGCCACTCGGCCAGAAGGGGCGCCGGTCTTCGGCTACTTCATGGCTGGACTGACTGCCATGGTGGGCTTCTGGGCAACCCTGTCGCTCAACATCCCGGACTTCAGCCGCTTCGCACGCTCGCAGCGCGCGCAGATTACCGGACAGATAATCGGCCTGCCGCTGACGATGTTGCTGTTCTCCGGACTGGGCGTGCTGCTGACCGCCGCGTCGCTGGAACTCGTCGGCGAAACGGTATCCGATCCGATCAACCTGATCGGCTACATCGACAGTCCGGCTTGGGTCGTTCTGTCGATGCTGATGATCATCGTCGCGACGATCTCGACCAACACGGCGGCCAACATCGTCTCGCCGACGAACAGCTTTCAGAACGTTGCCCCGCGCTACATCAGCGAGAATCGCGGCGTCCTCATCACCGGAGCCATCGGCATCCTGCTGATGAGCTGGGAACTGCTGCAGAAGCTCAACTGGATAGACACGGACATCAGCCTCGAGGCGCTGTATTCGACGTGGCTCATCGGCTATTCGAGCCTGCTCGGGCCGATCGCCGGCATCATGGTCGTGGACTATTTCCTCGTCAAGAAGCAGAGCTACGATCTGCTCGCGCTGTATCGGGACGACGCCGGCTATCCTGCATGGAACAAGGCCGGCCTGATCGCATTTGCCGTGCCTGTCGGACTTACTGTCCTCACACTCGTCAGCCGCGGGATGGAATGGTCGCTGGTGGCTGATTACACCGGTTGGTTCTATGATTATGGTTGGTTCACCGGCTCTTTTCTGGGCGGCCTGATCTACTATTTTGCGGCGCTTCCGGGCGCAAGGAGTTCATCATGAGCGTACTGATTCGCGGCGGCACGGTCGTCAATTCCGATCGCAGTGTCCGCGCCGATGTGCTTTGCGAAAACGGGGTGATCTCGGCGATCGCCGATAGTATCGATGCGCCGAAGGGTGCGCGCGTCGTCGATGCCGGTGGCCAGTACGTCATGCCGGGCGGCATCGACCCGCACACACACATGCAGCTGCCGTTCATGGGCACGGTCGCGAGCGAGGACTTCTATACGGGCACGTCGGCCGCACTGGCGGGCGGCACGACGATGATCATCGATTTCGCCATCCCGGCGCCGCAGCAGAGCCTGCTCGAGGCGTATCACCAGTGGCGCGAATGGGCCGAGAAGGCTGTGTCGGATTACACGTTTCACGTCGCGGTCACATGGTGGGACGACAGCGTCTATGAAGACATGGGCACGCTGGTCCGCGACCACGGGGTAAACAGCTTCAAGCACTTCATGGCCTACAAGGGCGCGATCATGTGCGACGACGAGGTCCTCGTGAACAGCTTCTCGCGCGCGCTCGAACTCGGGGCGATCCCGACGGTGCACGCCGAAAACGGCGAGCTGGTCTATCGCCTGCAGACGTCCATCTACGAGAAAGGCGTGACCGGACCAGAGGGTCACCCGCTTTCACGACCGCCCGAGGTGGAAGGCGAAGCCGCCAATCGCGCCATCCGCATCGCCGAGGTTCTGAAGACACCGCTGTATGTCGTTCACAACTCCTGCATCCAGTCGCTCGAAGCGATTACGCGGGCGCGCAACGAAGGTCAGCGCGTGTTCGGCGAGGTTCTCGCAGGCCACCTGCTCATCGACGACTCCGTGTATCGCGATCCGGACTTCGAAACGGCCGCGGCGCATGTCATGAGCCCGCCCTTCCGGGACAAGAAGCACCAGGAAGCGCTGTGGCACGGTCTGCAGTCGGGCAATCTGCAGACGACGGCGACCGACCATTGCTGCTTCATGGCAGAGCAAAAGGCCATGGGCAAGGACGATTTTCGTTCCATTCCCAACGGCACGGGCGGCGTCGAGAACCGCATGGAGGTCCTCTGGCATCACGGAGTCGGGAAGGGGCGGTTGACGATGAACGAGTTTGTCGCCGTGACGTCGACCAATGCCGCGCAGATCTTCAATGTCTATCCGCGCAAGGGCAGCGTCTCGGTAGGTGCCGACGCCGATGTCGTCGTCTGGGATCCGGAAGCAACCAAGACGATCTCGACCAAGACCGACCATCAGAACGTCGACTACAACATTTTCGAAGGCATGAGCATCAAGGGATGCGCGTCGCACACGATCAGCCAGGGCAAGGTCGTGTGGGCCGACGGCGAACTCGATGTCGAGCGCGGCGCCGGCCGCTATGTCGACCGGCCGCCATTCGCCGACTACTACGACGCGCTGAAGATCGCCGCCGAACGCGCAGAACCGGTTGCGGTTGACCGTTCGCAACGCGCGAAGGCAGTTGGCTAGCGTCAGCTCATGACCAAGCGAGCGCCCGACGTCCGGTCGGCACGCCTTAGTCGCGAAGAGATCGACCGCAACTTCGCCGACCTGCATCCGCCGCTCAGGCGGCCGGAAGCGCTGATTGCGGCCGACCGTTGCTACTTCTGCTTCGATGCGCCGTGCACGATCGCCTGCCCGACCGGCATCGACATCCCGGCTTTCATTCAGAAGATCCGCAGCGACAATATCCGCGGCTCGGCGCGCACGATCCTCGAGGAGAACATCATGGGCGGCATGTGCGCACGCGTCTGCCCAACCGAGGTGCTGTGCGAGGAAGCCTGCGTCCGCAACACTCACGAAGACAAGCCCGTGGAGATCGGGCTACTGCAGCGCTACGCCACCGACCCGGTACTTGCGGCCAGGACGCAACTGTTCGAGCGTGCGCCCTCGACAGGGAAGCGCGCGGCAGTTGTCGGTGGCGGCCCGGCCGGGCTGTCCTGCGCACACAGGCTCGCCATGCTCGGCCATGACGTCGTGGTCTTCAGTCGCGACGATAAGCCAGGCGGTCTCAACGAATACGGTATCGCAGCCTACAAGACCGTCGACGATTTCGCCCAATCCGAGGTGGACTATATCCTCGCCATCGGCGGGATCGAGGTGAAGAACGGCGTCTCCATTGGCGAGGACGTGACCCTCGACAGCCTGTGCAAGGACTTCGACGCTGTATTTGTCGGCGTCGGTCTCGGGTCCGTGAATTCGCTGGGGCTCGACGACGAATCGCTTTCCGGTGTCGAGAGCGCGATTGACTACATCGCCGAGCTTCGCCAGACGGATGACAAGAGTGCGTTGCCCGTCGGCCAGAACGTGGTCGTGGTTGGCGGCGGCATGACAGCCATCGACATTGCCGTACAGAGCAAGCGGCTGGGCGCGGAACGCGTCGACATCGTCTACCGGCGTGGTCCGGAACAGATGGGCGCCAGCGAGTTCGAGCGGCATCTGGCGCAGATCAACGGCGTCACGATTCACCACTGGGCAGCGCCCAGGCGCCTTATCGGCAACGATCATGTCTCCGGAATCGAGTTCGAGCGCACGAAGCTGGGTACCGAAGGCCGGCTGACGACGACCGGTGAGACGATGAGATTTGCCGCCGACGTGGTATTCAAGGCAATCGGCCAGCGCCTCGCGGACGAACCGATCGGCTCGAGCATCGAAACGGAACGCGGCCGTATCGTGGTGGACGACGAGCAGCGGACGTCGCTCGAGAACGTCTGGGCCGGTGGCGACTGCGTGCTCGGCGGCGACGATCTGACGGTTTCGGCCGTACAACACGGCAAAGTCGCGGCGATCTCGATCGACCGTCATCTGACGGAGGACACAGCATGGCCGACCTGAGTTGCGAGTTCCTCGGCATCAAATCGCCGAATCCGTTCTGGCTCGCGTCGGCGCCGCCGACGGACAAGGCCTACAACGTGCACCGGGCGTTCGAAGCCGGTTGGGGCGGCGCGGTCTGGAAGACGCTCGGCGAGGACCCGCCGATCGTCAACGTGAGCGGCCCGCGCTACAGCGCCATCCACTCCAACGATCGCCGCGTCATCGGCTTCAACAACATCGAACTGATTACGGATCGGCCGCTGCAGACCAATCTCGATGAGATTCGGCAGATCAAACGCGACTGGCCGGATCGCGCCGTCGTCGTCTCGGTCATGCTGCCGATGAACGAACAAACGTGGGCGAAGTATTTGCCGATGATCGAGGATACGGGCGCGGACGCGTTCGAACTCAATTTCGGCTGTCCGCACGGCATGTCCGAGCGAGGCATGGGCGCGGCCGTCGGTCAGGTGCCCGAGTACATCCAGATGGCCGCCGAGTGGGCGAAGAGCGCCGCATCCATCCCGGTCATCGTGAAGCTGACGCCGAACGTCGCGAACATCTTGCCGCCGGCGAAGGCGGCCAAGGACGGCGGCGCCGACGCCGTGTCGCTGATCAACACGATCAACTCCATCATGCGAGTCGACTATGACTCGCTGACGATGTATCCGGCGACAGACGGCATGGGCACACACGGCGGCTACTGCGGCGAGGCGGTCAAACCGATCGCGCTCAACATGGTCGCCGAGATCGCCAGGACCAAAGAGACCTCGGGCATGCCGATCTCCGGCATCGGCGGTATCACGGACTGGCGCGATGCGGTCGATTTCCTCGCGCTCGGCGCCAGCAACGTACAGGTGTGCACGGCCGCGATGGTCTCCGGTTTCAAAATTATCGACGATCTGACGGACGGACTGAGCACATTTCTGGACGATAAAGGCATGTCGGCTGTGTCGGAGCTGGTCGGGCGCGCCGTGCCCAGTGTGACCGACTGGCAGTATCTGAACCTGAACTACGTCGAAAAGGCGGTCATCGATCAGGATCTGTGCATCAAGTGCGGGCGATGTCATGTCGTTTGCGAGGACACGTCGCACCAGGCGATCACGCATACGGTGAACGGCGAGCGTCGCTTCGAGGTCATTGACGAGGAGTGCGTCGGCTGCAACCTGTGTGTCAGCGTATGTCCGGTCGACAGATGTATTACGATGCGACAACTGACCGGCGGCAAAGACCCGCGAACGGGCGTCGAGATCTCGGATGAGAAGCTCAACTGGACGCATCACCCGAACAATCCCATGAGGCAGCAGGACTAATGGACGATCAGGAACTCATAGATCAGGCGATCGCCGTGCGCGACCAGGCGTACTGCGTTTACTCGGGATTCCGGGTGGGCGCCGCGCTGCTGGACGACGAAGGCAATGTTCACGTCGGTTGCAACGTCGAGAATGCCTCGTACCCGCAGGGCAGCTGCGCCGAGACTGGCGCTATCGCCGCAATGGTGGCCGCGGGCAGCCGCAAGATCGTCGCGATCGCCGTCGCGGGCGGCAGCGAGAAGCTCACATCCTGCACGCCCTGCGGCGGGTGCCGGCAGCGCATTCGAGAATTCGCGGAAGACGACGCGCGCATCATCGTGATCGACGATGACGACGATTGGCGTACCTACACGATGGGAGAACTACTGCCTTCGTCGTTCCACCTGGACGCCGATTTCTAGCCAAGCGACTTGCGTCGACTCAAAGCACTCCTGCTCGATCACGACGGAACTCTGGTTGACTCAGAGCCGTTCCACTATCGACTCTGGCTCGACATTCTGGCGCCGTACGGAGTCACGATGTCGCTGGAAGAGTACGTCAGCCATCACGCAGGCCTGCCCTCGGTCGCCAACGCGATGCGAATGCTGGATCTGCATCCTTCGTTGAACGTGTCGGCTGCCGAACTTGCCCAGGCGAAGGACAGAGGTGTAGACGACTATCTGACCACGCAGTCCTTTCCATTGATGCCCGGTGCGCGAGAGCTATTGGAAGAAGCGACCAATCGGGGACTGAAGGCAGGCATCGTAACCGGCGCCGATGGTCCCGGCGTCGTCAGGAGCGTTCGATCGCATGAGCTGCAGGGACTACTGTCTACGATCGTAACCGGCGATGAACTCGACAACGGTAAACCGGCGCCCGACGGCTATCTGCTGGCGGCACAGAGATTGAAACTCGACCCGTTCAACTGCGTCGCGATCGAAGACACCGCGGCCGGCATCAATGCAGCATCGGCGGCCGGCATGGCATGCATCGCAGTCCCAACGGAAATGTCGCGCAGTCATGACTTCAGTCGTGCCAGCGCCGTCGTCGACGACCTGCATGACGCCCGGACGTGGATCGCGTCGAACTTCGAAATCGCCGGCATCTGACTACGGGTCGGCGGCTTCGGAAGGCCGACTGTCCGTGGCGGTACCGACATTGAACCCGGTCGCCCGATAGAGTTCTCCCTGAACCTTTGACTTGAAGCGCTCCAACAGATCCGTATTCGCCTCAATCCTGTGGTCGCCCCAATAGCCCGAGGGACATGCATCGGATTCCGGTGCACACGTCCATCGTGACTGAGCCTGCCAGTTGGTATTGATATAGGCGAAGACCCGGACGACATCCCGATTCTCTTCGATCCAGGCGAAGTAGTCGGCGTAGAACGCGTTCCACATCGCCTCGCCGTCCGCGAATCCATGGCCGTCCAGATGGTCCCGACGACCAACAATGCAGCTCCACGTCCCTTCCGACACGCTCATGCCCTGCGGCGCCGACTCCGCGATCATCAACGGCTTTTCGTGCCTTCGCGCGAATTCCGCAAG